>JAYZEM010000001.1:0-138927 GCA_036337275.1 Bacteroidota bacterium
TCCTCTTGTCTTTTTTGAAGGGATTCTTTTTGCTGAGAAAGATTGGATTTCTGATCTTCTAATTCCTTTTCTTTTTTGTTTGTTTTTCCAAGCTTTTGCGATAGGGTATTTTCTTTATCTTTAATTCTGTTTTCGACCTTTGCAATTTCGTTATTTTTATTATTGATAATTTTCTCATGCTCAGATTTTAGCTCTAAAAACTTTTCTTTAGCTTGTAATAGTTTTTCTTTTTTTATTTGCTCTGCCTCTTTTCTTGCCTCATTTATGATGGTATTTCCTTTGTGTTCAGCCATCTTATTAAACACAAAATATGAAATTCCTCCTCCTATTAAAAGGGCTATTATTGCTATTATTATTTCCACTTTACTTCAATTTTAAGTTAATAAAAAACCCACACCAACTATTTGTTAAACTCCATTTAGCATGGGTGGAGCCTCCATTAAATATCGAATGTCCACTGTTCTCTAAAAATAGAGAAACCAAAAAATGGTTGAGGCCTACTCTGAACCTAATGAGTCAAACTCCAATATTTTATCTGTTGAGTTTAACAGTTTTAATTAATGCGGGTAATTTATTTTATGTAAAAGAACTTAAATGTTGTCTGCTAAAAGGGAGTCAAGCATCTTTAACTGAACCTCTATGCCGTCATCTTCTAAAACCTTTTTATCTTTAACAGTTTCATACTTTGCTGCAAATTCAATAAGGCACATAGCTAGTAAATCTTGCTTGTCCTTTATTGCATAATTTTGCTGGTAAAATTTTAATCTCTCCTCAATTGTCTTCACCGATTTTCTTATTTCCTCCTCAGCACTTCTTTCAATCTTCATGGGGTAAATCCTGCCTGCAATATTTATCTTTATTGATAATTTACTCATCAAAAAACTGCTTTTTATTTATTTAACAATCCAATACATTTATCAATCTCCCGCACATATTCATTTATCTTTTGTTTTGTCTTTTTGTTATCTTCTTTTGATGAAGAAACAACCTTAGACATCTTTATTAATTTTATTTTTTCTTCCAAATTATTAATAATCTCCTGCTTTTCAACCAATGCTTTTTTAAACTTCTGCCCTTCACTTAAAGCTTCTTCTTTCTCTTTTTTCGTCTTATCATACAAAGATATTAATCGCCTTACTTTAACTTCCAGACTATCAACAATTGCTTTCATTTGTTGTTAAAAATTATTGTTACAAATTTAATTTTTTCTTTATACTTTCTGCGCTTTTTTGATGTTATATTTGTCATCTTTTACACAATAAGTAAATTTTAAGGTAGTAATGAATAGTAGAGTTTTTATTTTAGTAGGGATGTTGAGTTTTCTGTCCTTGTTCGCTTTCCCTCAAGATTATCATCCCCCTGTAGATTTTAAAATGTTGCTTTCAGGTACTTTTGGCGAACTAAGAGGTAATCATTTTCATTCTGGGATTGATATAAAGACAGAAGGAGTAGAAGGTCAAAAGGTTTATTCCATTGCTGATGGTTATGTGTCAAGAATAAAAGTATCAACATGGGGCTATGGAAAAGCGCTTTATATAACCCATCCTGATGGTAATACTTCAGTATATGCACATTTGCAAAAATTCTCGGAAGCAATTAACGATTATGTAATAGAGCGTCAATACAAAAAAGAAAATTTTGAGATTCAGCTTTTTCCGTCAAAAGATAAGTTTGTAGTTAAAAGAGGTGAAGTGATTGCTCTATCAGGCAATACAGGGTCCAGTTCTGGGGCTCATCTTCATTTTGAAATTAGAAATACAAAAACAGAACATCCTATAAATCCTTTGCAATTTTTTGAAATAGCAGATGAAATTAGACCTATAATAAGTAATATAAAAATATACCCTATTGATGGTAGTGTTGATGGAGAATTTGAAGAAAGAAAATATGTACTAAAGAAAGAAGGTGAGCAATACGCTATAAAAGATAAAATTCCAGTTGTAAAAGGTAAAATTGCTTTTAGTATTTCTACCTTTGATAAACTCAATGGTACTTATAATAAAAATGGTGTGTATGCCATAAAACTTTTAATTGACAGTAATCTGATTTACTATTTTCAAATGGATGAATTTTCTTTTGCAGAAAGCAAATACATCAATGCGCATATCGATTATAAGGAAAAAGCAATCAGCAAAAGTAAATTCCACAGGTGCTACAGATTAGCAAACAACAAACTATCTGTTTATCAGCAAATGCTTAAAAAAGGAATTGTTGAATTCACAGATGATACTACCCATTTGGTTCAATTTGAGGTAATGGATTTTAGAAAAAACAAAAGTATTTTGTCCTTTAAAGTAAGAAGTACAACTAAGGATATGGAAAATGAAAATAGCATGACATTTTCTCCTTTTTCACAACATTTTATATATATGAAACCTAATCTTTTTAAGGAAACGGGCTTTCATTTGCATATGGAAAATTATACGCTCTATGAAGATTTGAATTTTGAATATACTGAATTAGAAACAATTGAGGGTGCTTATGGTGCTGTACATCAGTGCCATTTTGATTATGTTCCCCTTCATAAAAGTTATGTTATCTCATTAAAAGCAGAAGTCCCAAAAAAGCTAAAAGAGAAAGTATATGTGGCAAAAGTGGATGAGAATGGAAATTTCTGGTATATGGGCAGTATTTGGAGAAATAGTATGCTTTCGGCAAAGGTGCAAGAGTTTGGTAACTTTTGTATAGTAGCCGATACGGTAAATCCCATTGTAAAAGGAGTGAATATTTATCCTGGGAAAAAATTCAACACCCAGAGCACCATCAAATGTACCATTGAAGATAAGGAGAGTGGTATAGAAGATTTTAGAGCCGAGATTGATGGGGAATGGATTTTAATGGAATATGATTACAAAAGAAAATTATTGACTTTTGATCTTCCAGAAGATTTTGAGAAAGGAAAGCACACTTTTAGTTTGGTGATAAATGATAAAATGAAAAACAAAAAAATCTACAAAGCAGAATTTGTGCGTTAGTTTTTCGACCAAAAAGACAAACGATTTCCTTACAGTATCTAAAAAGATAGCATAATGCTAGTTTCCTTTGCAATTAAAGTTTTCGGTAAAATAACTTTTCCTCCTAAACTTTATATCATAATTCTTAATTCTGTTTGTACAAAATCCTTACAAAAGGATTTTAACATGTCTCGAACGCTAATGTAAGTAGATAGAATCTGCTCAGCACTTCCTTCTGCTTTTGCTGGATCAGGGAAACTCTGATGTATTATTTTTCCAGCAGTTGGAAAGGTGGGGCAAAGTTCTTTTGCGCTATCACAAACTGTTATTACATAATCTAAATCCAAACTTAGATAATCATCAATTAAATTGGATTGATAATACGAAATATCAATACTCGCCATTTCCATCACTTTTACAGCTATAGGATTTACTGGCTCTGGATGGGTTCCTGCACTAAATAAATGAATTTTATCATCTATAAATTCACGAATCCATCCTTCAGCCATTTGAGAACGGCAGGAGTTACCAGTGCATATTATTAATACTTTTTTCATATGAATTTTTCTGAAATCTAAAAAACAAAAATAGGAGATTTCTTACAATATAAAAGAAGTTATGTTGTTTTAGAGAGTGCAACCAAAATTTAATTTATTTTTGGTTGTTTTTTATTATGAGAAATATACTACTGATCTTCTTGTTTGCTGTTGGCTTTAACACTTTTGCTCAAGATAAAAGCGTACAATTTACTGGGATACTCGTTTCAACCGATAGTTTACTTACTATTCCATTTGCCAATATACTTATTAAAAATAATGAAAAAGGAACTATAAGCGATTTTTATGGCTACTTTTCACTTGTAGCCAACAAAGGAGACACCATTATTTTCTCCTGTTTAGGTTACAAACAAGCCAATTTTATCATCCCAGAAAAAACGCAGGAAAATTTCATTACAATAGTACAGAAATTGGAAAGCGATACCATTCTGTTAAAAGAAACAAAAGTCTATCCTTGGCCCAGTCGCGATCAGTTTAAGCAAGCGTTTCTAACAACTGATATCCCTGATGATGATATTGAAAGAGCAAAAAAGAATATTGATAATGCTTTTGTAGATATTATGATTGCCGAAATGCCAAGTGATGGGAAAGAAAATTTTAAAGATTTTATGAATGATATGGAAAGACAACAATACATAATGTCTGGAGGAGTGACCTTGATTCCAATACTGAATCCTTTTGCGTGGGCTGCTTTTATTAAGGCTTGGAGGGATGGTGATTTCAAAAGAAAAGATTGATAAATTTAAAGTCCAAATGTTAAAACGATTTTTCATATTCTTTTTTCTACTACCCCACCTTTTGTTTTCTCAAACATTAAAAGGAGTTGTAACAGATAAAGAAAACAAGCCAATTGAAGCGGTAAATGTATCGATAATGGGTAAGCAAATTGGAACATCCTCTGATGAACTTGGTATATATTCTTTAAAATTGAAAGCTGACAGATCATACCTAATCAGCTTTACTTTTATTGGATATGAGACTGTGAAGATTAGGATTCCTATTCTAAAAGAAGGGCAGCAATATGTGCTGAATCAGCAAATGATTTCTAAAAGTTTTATCAAAAATGAAATAATAGTTGAAGACAAACAAAGTAGAAAGAAAACCCTAACTAGAATAAAGCCAAAACATGCTGCTGTAATTCCAAATACTAGTGGAGGGGTTGAATCTTTATTAAAGACACTTCCTGGGGTAAGTTCTGCTAATGAACTGAGCTCTCAATATTCAGTAAGAGGTGGTAATTTTGATGAAAACCTGGTATATGTAAATGGAATAGAAGTGTACAGGCCTTTTTTAGTTCGCTCAGGGCAGCAAGAAGGGTTGAGCTTTATTAACCCTGATTTGGTTGGTAGTATATTGTTTTCTGCAGGAGGATTTGAAGCAAAATATGGAGATAAAATGTCTTCTGTGCTTGACATAAAATACAAAAAACCAAAAAAATTTGGTGCATCTGTAAACATGAGTTTATTAGGAGGGAGTGCGCATTTTGAAAGTAGTAGTAAAAATAATCGCTTCGGTTTTATGATAGGTGTAAGAAGAAAAACTACACAATATGTTCTTGGTAGTTTGGATACAGATGCAGAATACAAGCCTAAATTTACTGACATTCAAACTTTTTTGAAATATGATATTACTTCAGATTGGGATATTAGTTTCTTGGGAAATATTTCAAATAATACCTATAAGATGGTGCCTCAAAGAAGAGATACTGAATTTGGCACATTGAATGAAGCCTTAAAACTCACTATCTTTTTTGATGGACAGGAAGTAGATGAGTACAATACTTATTTTGGTGCATTGAGTAGCACTTACCATCCAAGTGAAAAATTAGATTTGAGATTTACCACTTCTGCTTTTAACACTTTTGAGCAGGAGAACTTTGATATTATGGGGCAATATTGGCTATATCAACTTGACAATAGTTTGGGCAGTCAAAGTTTTGGAGATGTAAAATACGACAGAGGAGTCGGCACCTACATTAATCATGCTAGAAATAGTTTGAATGCATGGGTATTGAACTTTCAGCATAGTGGTAAATACACTACAAAGAATGCTGAATTAGGATGGGGATTAAGAGTGCAAAAAGAAGAAATAGAGGATAATATTAGTGAGTGGAATTTGATTGACTCTGCAGGATTTACACTACCTCATACTCCTGATTCAGTTGGATACACAAATCCACATGTGCAGCAACCTTTAGTGGTTTCTGTAAATGATTTGTTAAAAACTACTATCAATTTAGCATCATATAGAAATACTGGATACATGCAGTTTTCTAAAGATATTGGTAATTTTTATCTCACTTCTGGTGTAAGAGGAAATTATTGGTCATTTAATGAAGAACTGTTATTAAGTCCAAGACTGACGCTTGCTTATATTCCTAATTGGGAAAAAGATGTTGTTTTTAAAGGCGCAACAGGAATTTATTACCAACCTGCATTTTACAAAGAATTAAGAGATTTTGATGGCAACATAAATTCAGAGATAAAGGCACAAAAATCTACTCATTTTATTCTTGGAGCGGATTATTTGTTCTATGCTTGGGGTAGGCCTTTTAAGTGGGTAAGTGAGTTTTATTATAAGCAATTGGAAAATTTAATTCCCTACAAAGTAGATAATGTACGCATACGATACTTACCTTTTGAAAGATCAAATGGCTATGCTGGTGGAATTGATATGAAGATAAATGGAGAGTTTGTACCTGGAATTGAATCTTGGGCGAGCCTATCAATAATGAAAACAGAGGAAGATATAGTAGGAGATTTCTATACGGATGAAAATGGCAATCAACAGGAAGCAGGGTACATCCCCCGCCCTACCGATCAGAGGGTGAATTTTGCACTTTATTTTCAGGATTACATTCCTAGAAATCCGAGCTATAAAATGCATTTAAATTTGGTATATGGAACAGGATTGACATTTAGCCCTCCAAAGTCGGAAAAACATCAGGATATATTGCGCATTCCTGCATATAGGAGAGTGGATATTGGATTTTCGAAAGAAATTGTAAAGCAAGGCGAAAAGAAAAAAGGGTTCTTTAGGCATTTTGATGCCATTTGGTTGAGTATGGAAGTGTTTAATCTTCTGCAAATAAGCAATACTGTATCGTACCTTTGGGTTTCGGATGTATCTGGAAGGCAATATGCAGTTCCTAATTACCTTACCGCAAGACAAATTAATGCAAAGTTGATCTTTAGTTTTTAACAGATGTCAAGACAAAATAGGAAAAAGCAAATTTTTCTGGAAAATATTGAGATTATTGATACGGCCAATAAAGGAAGGTCAGTAGCCAAACATGAAGGAAGAGTAATTTTTGTTCAAGGCGGTGTTCCTGGAGATGTCTGTGATATTACAGTTTTAAAAAGAAGAAAGAAATTTTGGGAAGCCCGAATAGAAAAGATCTATAAATACTCTAAAAGAAGAACAGAGCCAAAATGCGAACATTTTGGAACATGTGGTGGTTGTAAATGGCAAAACATGGAATATTCTTCACAACTAGAATTCAAGCAAAATGAAGTGCTTAATCACCTAAAAAGAATTGGAGGAATAGAATTGCCTGTACATTCCGAGATTTTAGGAAGTGAAGACGTCTATTATTACCGGAATAAAATGGAGTTTACATTCTCTAATAAAAGATGGTTAACGCTAGATGAAATTCAATCTGAATCAGAAATTCTAGAAAAAGATGCACTTGGCTTTCATACTCCTGGCATGTTCGATAAAGTGATAGACTTACAAAGTTGTTATCTACAAAAGGCCCCTTCAAATACTATTCGATTATCTGTAAAACAATTTGCAGATGAAAACTGTCTTACTTATTTTGATATTCGTAATCATAAAGGATTTTTACGAAATTTGATGATAAGAACTTCCTCAACTCATGATTTGATGGTATTAGTTCAGTTTTATGAGAAAGAGGAAGAGAATATCAATCTTTTAATGGAACATCTTAGAAATACTTTCCCTGAAATTACTTCTTTGCTATATGTTATCAACCAAAAAGCAAATAACACCATGTACGACCAAGAGGTTATTTGCTATCATGGAAAAGATCATATTATGGAAGAAATGGACGGGCTCTATTTTAAAATTGGAGCAAAATCCTTTTTCCAAACCAATTCTGAACAAGCAAAAATTCTATACCGAAAAACTAAGGAACTTGCAAATATTACATCAGAAGACCTAGTTTACGATCTTTATACCGGAACAGGAACCATAGCTCAATATGTTGCCGCTACTTCCAAAAAAGTAGTGGGCATAGACTCTGTTGAGGAAGGAATAAAAGCAGCTTGTAAAAATGCAGAACGCAACAATATTAGTAACTGTACCTTCTACACTGGGGATATGAAAGAAATTTTTACGGATGATTTCATAGCAAAAAATGGAATACCAGATGTAATTATTACCGACCCACCTAGAGATGGTATGCACAAAAAGGTAGTAGAACAAATCTTGAGAATTAGTGCAAAACGAGTAGTTTATGTTAGTTGTAATTCCGCTACTCAAGCTCGTGATTTAGCACTTATGGATATAAAATATAAAGTTACTCATATTCAACCACTAGATATGTTTCCTCAAACACACAATGTATAGAATATTGTTGTTTTGGAATTAAAATAGTATTTCTATTAAGAGTTAATTATGTTATTTTGTTAGATTTGATCTTTAATATAATTGAGCTATCTCTTTCTGTTTCTTGGGGAAGTTTTATAGCTGCAATAATAATTGGATATCTTGCAATACAACTCAACAAACTTAAATGACAATGGGTGACTTTTGGGAAAAATTAAAAGAGTTATACGATAGCAATCCTACCCTTTTTGGTATATTACTTTTTCTGGATTTAGTTATATTATATTTTATTATACAATGGTTAATCAATTAGCTTTTTGCAAATACTTATAATTTGAGGTAATAGCTTTTCCTTACCATCATTTACAATTATATAATCGGATAATTGTTCTTTTTCTTCTTGTGAAAGCTGATTATCAATACGTTTTATAACCTCTTCCTTGGAACAACTATCTCTTTGCATCACTCTTTCAATGCGTTTTTGCAAAGGGGCAGAAACACAAATTACAGCATCTAAATTTTTATTGGAACTACTTTCAAATAATATAGCCGCTTCTTTTAGTACAAACTCAGAATTTTGGTTTTTACACCACTTCTCAAATACTAATTGTACAAAAGGGTGTACTAACTTATTAAGCTCACTTAATTTTTTGGAATCTGAAAAAACAATTTTGGCTAATTTTTGATTTTGTAGTTTCCCGCTTGCATAGATGTGACTTCCAAATTTCTGAACTATTTCATCTTTCAATTTTGTAGATTCTAGCATACACTTTTTAGCATAAAAATCAGCTGAAAAAACGGCATAACCCATTTTTTGGAAAATATTAGCAACATAAGTTTTTCCAACACCAATTCCTCCTGTTAGTCCTATCTTTTTCATTTACTTAAGCGCTGATAAATTTCCTCATACAAAGGTAGAATATTCGGTAAATCAAATTCCATAGCATGCTTAAAAGCATTTTGTTTAAAAGTGTCTAGCAAAGCAGCATCTTTAAGTAATAAAATGGCTTTTTCTGCCATTGCATCTATATCTTTTACATCCAACAAATAGCCAGTTTCATTATTAATATTGACCTCGGGCAACCCTCCAGTATTAGAGGAAATAACAACTGCTTTTGAAGCCATAGCTTCTAGCGCTACTAAACCAAAACTCTCAGTAGTTGAAGGTAGTAAGAATAAATCGGAAACGGATAATACTTTTTCAACAACTTTCAATTTTCCAATAAAACGAACGCTATCACACAAGTCCAAATTTCTACACAATTGCTCCATTTTTAACCGTTCTGGCCCATCACCAATGAGTAGTAATTTTGATGGCACAACATCTTTAATTTTTGCAAATACTCTCAGTACATCTTGCACTCTTTTTACTTTTCTAAAATTGGATATGTGAATGATGATCTTTTCATTATTAGCAGCAAAGCTTTTTCTTAAAATTTCGTCTTGCTCATGGTAATATAGGGTTGAATCAATAAAATTAGGTACTACATTAATTTCTTTTTTAATATTAAAAGACTGCAATGTATCCTTTTTTAAACTCTTTGAAACAGCCGTTACAGCATCTGAATTATTAATTGCAAATTCAATTACAGATTTAAAAGACTTATCTTTCCCTAAAAGGGTGATATCGGTTCCGTGTAAGGTGGTAATAATAGGTAAATCTATTCCTTTAGTAGTCAATATCTGCTTGGCAGAAACAGCAGCAAATGCATGTGGAATAGCATAATGCACATGCAGAAGATCTAATTTTTCATTTATGGCGACATCTACTAGTTTGGCAGTAAGGTTATGCTCATAAGGAATAAAATCAAAAAGTGGGTAGTCGGGAACACTCACTTCATGGAAGTTAATTTTTTTGGAAAAGACATCTAGTCGAAAAGGTTGATTATAGGAAATGAAATGCACCTCATGTTCTTTGTTTGCAAGTGCCATTCCTAACTCAGTTGCCACTACTCCACTTCCTCCATAAGTTGGATAGCAAACAATTCCAATTTTATATTTCTTACTATTGGATGGCATCAAAAATGACTTGCATAATATTTGTTCTTACATCCATATCCAAAAGTTTTTTATTCTCTGCTATTGGATGAATTCTATTAGATAAAAATACAAAAACAATTTCTGTTTCAGGATCTGCCCAAGCTAAAGTTCCTGTAAAACCTGAATGACCAAAGCTTGAAAGAGAGATGCATTGGCAAGTTGCCCCTCCTTCCTGATCAGGCAATTCAGGCTTGTCAAATCCTGCTCCTCTTCTATTATCGTCTTGACAGAATTGACATTTGGTGTATGTCTTAATTATGGACGGTTTAAAATATTGTTTATTAGCATATTGCCCTTCTTGCAAATACATTTGCATCAAAATAGCCAAATCATTTGCATTAGAGAAAAGTCCTGCATGCCCACCAACCCCTCCAAGCATTGCTGCTCCCATATCATGCACATCACCAACTAATAATTGGTTTCTGAAATAATTATCATTCTCTGTTGGAACGATTCTATCTTTTTCAAATTTTTCATTTGGTAAATACGTCATTGTTGCTAAACCAAGAGGATTGTAAAATTCCTTTGCAACCAATTTATTTAGTGGCTGATTATACCGTTCTTCAATGATATCTTTAAACAAATAATAACCCAAATCGGAATATTGATATTTAATAGTTTCTAAAAGATCAGATTCCACAATTTCCAGCATAACACTATCAGAATAGCTGTGGTGTAAGAACAAATCCTCAGTAACTTTTATTGGGTATTTTGCTGAAAAAACATTTTGATAGAGTGTGTCTCTTAAAGTATGATCTTCATTAATTGTTTTTTTATAAAAAGGAATCCACGCCTGCAATCCGGCTTGATGTGCTAAAACATCTTTTACACGCATTTGCCCTTTGTTGGTATAATACAGCCTTTCATTTAATTTACCTAATTTATGCTCTAATGAGAATCCGCCTTCTTCTTGCATCTTCATCAGCATAGGAACTGTAGCTGCTATCTTTGTGATTGATGCTAAATCGTAAATATCTGTATTACTAACCTGCTGAATTTTATTGTAAGTATGAAATCCATAAGACTTTTGAAAAAACACTTTTCTATTCCTTGCTATTATAATCTGACAGCCTGGAGTTGCTTTTTCTTTTATTGCATTTTCGACTAGACTATCAATTTTGTAAAGCAGCCTTTCATTAACATTTACCTCTTTAGCTATTGTATATTTCATGCGAAAGGCTTTTGTGTTTAAACCGCTATTTATTTTGTAATGATGAGTAGAGACAGGTAATTTACCTTTTAATGCGATGCCGCCAAAGATAGATTGTGCAGCAAGTTCCTGTGCAGTATTACTATTTTGATATGCTAATAATAATCCATCAAAATTATTGGTAAATAAAAAGTTGTTTAGTGTATATGGATAAGCAAAAACACTAACAATAACTTTAGACTGAATAGCAAGAGATTGCAAAAACAAATCCGTATTTCTTGATATTGTATGTTTTTTCCAAGGATTCTCATCTGACTGATGAATACTTGCTATTACTAGATTGAAATCAGCTAATTTATCTAATAGTTCTTCTCTGCTTTCTGCATCAAGATTCTCATTGATTGTAAAATGCTGAATGGGAGCGTAATTATTCAACATGTCAGAAAAATAAGTGTTATTTTCTCCAATACTAACAGCTGCAATTTTTAATGTGTCTAGACTTTCTAGAGGAATTAACTTATCATAATTTTGCAATAAGGTAATTGAATTTTCCACTAACCCTCTATTAGTTAATGCAGCTGAGGAATTATTGATTTTTTGGGTTAATTCTTTGGTTGGAATGTCTGAAAGCATAGCTAGTCCCATCCATTTTTTTGCTAATAATATCTTTTTACATCTACCATCAATTTCTGCTTGTGAAATTTCTCCTGAAATAATCGCTTCCTTTATTTTCTCAATTGCAATAGGTACATCTTCCGACATTAATAAAATATCATTTCCTGCCAAAAGTGCTTTAACGTCTAATTCACCAACTTTGAAATATTTGCTCACCCCCTTCATGTTGAGCGCATCTGTAAAAACTAACCCCTGAAAGCCTAACTCTTTTTTTAAAATGTCTGTCACGACTTTTTTCGATAAGGAAGATGCTAAGTTTTCAGTAGCATCTATGGAAGGAATACGAATATGAGCAACCATTACGCTTCCTAAGCCTTTTGTAATCAGATGTTTGAATGGTACAATTTCGGTTTTGTTTAATCGGTATTTACTATGTCTGATAACAGGAAGTGTTTTATGAGAGTCTGTATCCGTATCGCCATGACCTGGAAAATGCTTAGCACAAGCCAAAACACCATTGTCTTGCATGCCTTTCATATAGGCAACTGTCAATTTAGCAACTTGCGTCTTATCTTCCCCAAATGAACGATTTCCTATAATGGGGTTGTTAGGATTAGAATTGATGTCAGCAACAGGTGCAAAGTTAATATTAACACCTAACATCTTGCATTGACGAGCTATTTGCCTACCCATTTCATAAATTAACTTATCATCTTGTATGGCTCCTAAACACATTTGCCAAGGAAAGCGCATTATTGAATCTAGACGCATTGCAGGACCCCATTCTGCATCTAGCGCAATCATTAATGGTGTGTTTGCAATAGATTGATAATGATTGATAAGTTGTACTTGCTTTGTTGGACTCCCTTGCAAAAACATCAACCCTCCAATTTTATAATTTTGAACTAAGCTCGAAATTTCATCCTTATGTTTCTCATCTTTGTTCGAATAAGCAGCAACCATAAAAAGCTGTGCTATTCTTTCTTCTTCTGAAAGAGTGGAGAAAATACTATCTACCCATTGCGTTTCAGTATTATGAAAAACAGAATTCCATAAACTTTGTGCTAGAGCAAGATGCGAATAAATAACCAAAAAACTTAGCAAAAGAAAACTTTTCATCATTAATGGTAAAAATAAAAATTTATGTTTTTCGGCAGCTAAACACATTTATCAATTATGAACAATATTTAAATAACATTTCTATTTGACAAACTTAATATTTCATTAGTTTTGTGCTATGCAAGCGCCAAAGTTTCCTTCTTTTTTAAAAACTCAGAAAACTAAAGTATTTGACTTCAAACCAAGATATTACGATAAAAGAAAAGATGAATTAGAGCAACTAAAAAAACAAGGAAAAAAAGGAAAGGGCTTGTTTTATAATAAAAAAAGAAAAGAAAAGATTACAGGAAACAGATCAAAACGATTAGTTATTATCTTAATTGCTTTACTTTTGCTTTTCTATTTATTACTGACTTAAAAATACAAGATTGGATATTATTCAACTACTTCCAGAACATGTAGCAAACCAAATAGCTGCTGGTGAAGTAATTCAAAGGCCAGCTTCTGCTGTAAAAGAATTACTAGAAAATGCTTTGGATGCTGGCACTACTAACATTAAGTTATATGTAAAAGATGCTGGCAAAACCCTATTGCAAGTAGTGGATAATGGCTGTGGAATGAGCGCAAAAGATGCATTGATATGTTTTGAAAGGCATGCTACTTCAAAAATAAATACTGCAGAGGATCTATTTGCAATAAAAAGCATGGGCTTTAGAGGGGAGGCTATGGCATCAATGGCTGCCATTTCCCATATTCAGCTCAAAAGCAAACAGGAAAAGCAAGAACTTGGAACACATGTTGTGATTGAAGGAGGTGAGGTGAAAAAACAAGAAAATTGTACTTGTGCAAATGGGACTTCAATTGCAATAAAAAACCTATTTTATAATGTTCCTGCTAGAAGAAACTTCTTGAAATCAGACAAGGTAGAGACAAAACACATTATTGAACAATTTAGCAGGATTGCATTGGCAAATCCTGATGTGAGTTTCAGTATGTATTTAGATGAGGAGGAGTATTTACATTTAGAGAAATCAAATAAAAGGCAAAGGATAGTAAATGTAAGTGGCGCAAAAAGTAATCAGAAACTAGTGCCTGTTGAAGAAGAAACAACCTTGATAAAGCTTAGTGGTTTTGTAGGAAAACCTGAATTTTGCAAACGCACTAGGGGTGAGCAATATTTTTTTGTAAACAATCGATTTATAAAGAGTCCTTATTTGCATCATGCGATAAAGAAAGCATTTGAAGATCTAATTCCTGATAACTATTTTCCATCTTATTACCTGTATTTAGAAGTGATGCCAAATCTTATTGATATTAACATTCATCCTACAAAAACTGAAATAAAATTTGAAGATGAGAAAGCAATTTATGCTATAATCCGCTCTGCTGTTAAGCATGCTTTGGGTAAATATAATGTAGCACCAACAATTGATTTTGAACAAGAAACTTCTTTTAGCATTCCCTCAAAAGAAAAAGGGAAAGTGTACAGGCAACCTCAAATAAAAGTAGATACAAATTTCAATCCATTTGAAAGAGAAAATCCAACTGAGATCTTCTCTTGGGGGGATGTTATTCAAAAGGATAGTGAACTTAGTCAGCAGAAAGTAGTAATAGAATGGGAAAAAGACTTGACAAACAAAAATTTTATTCAAATTGCTAATCAATTTATTGTATATAATGGTGAAAATGGTATTTGCATCATTCATCAGCAGAGAGCACACGAACGGATTCTTTTTGAGTATTTCCAGAAAAATGAAAAAACAAATTCTCAACAATTAGCCTTTCCAGAAAAGTTAGAATTCTCAACTTCCGATTTTACAATTATTCAAGAACTTCAAAATAACCTAGAAGAAATTGGATTTTACTTTAAGGTTTTAGATAAGAGTGAGATTGAAGTAACCGCAATTCCAAATGATCTTACGGTTAAGAATTTACAAAGTGTTTTTGAGGAGTTTTTGGAACAAGAAAAAAATGAAGTAAGCATTGAAAGCAGCAGCAGGAAGAGGATCGCAAAAGTATTAGCAAAGTCCATTGCCATAAAAACAGGAAAAAGATTGGAGAAAGAGGAAATGAGATTTATAATTTCTAATTTAATCCAGTGCAAAACCCCATCTATTTGTCCAAACGGACATAAAGTTATTATGAATCTGGACCTGCAGAGCATATTAAAACAGTTTTAAGATGAATTATCGTCCAAGTAGTTTTAGTCATTTGCCGGATGTAGTTAAAAACTTACTTATCATAAATGCTTTGTTCTTTTTGGCCACCATCACATTAGATAGTATGGGATTTGATATGTACAAATATTTTGGCCTACATCAATTTCAGTCAGTTGATTTTAAGCCACATCAGTTAGTTACTCACCTTTTTATGCATGGGAGTTTTACACATCTCTTCTTTAATATGTTTGCTCTTTGGATGTTTGGAAAAGTGTTAGAAAATGTATGGGGAGGGAAACGATTTCTTATTTATTATATGATGACAGGATTGGGTGCTGCAGCTATACATTTAGGTGTAAGTCAATATGAAATAATGAGTTTACAATCCAAAATCAGCACCAATGAATATAACATGATATTAAATGAAGGCGGAAATATCTTAACTGGAGGACAAAATTATACACATCATTTAATTGGCAACCTTAATCTACTAATACACACCCCAACTGTTGGAGCTTCAGGAGCGGTATTTGGTGTATTACTTGCATTTGGAATGCTTTTCCCTAATGCGCTTTTGTATATTTATTTTGCCTTCCCTATCAAAGCAAAATACTTTGTAATCTTTTATGGCCTTTTGGAGCTTTATTTAGGATTGATCAATAATCCTGCTGACAATGTAGCGCATTTTGCTCATTTGGGAGGGATGATTTTTGGCTATTTTTTAATTAAATATTGGCGTAAAAACTCTAACACTTTCTTCTAGAATGAGCAATGTAATTGAAGACATAAAAAGAAACTTTAACACTGGGAATGCATTAACAAAACTCATTTACATTAATGTAGGGGTATTTTTATTGTTTCAAATTCTATTTGTGTTTTCCTTTTTATTTAGCATAGCTGAATTGCGTTTTTCCTCCTTTTTTGCCCTTCCAGCAGATATAACTGCATTAGCTAAAAAACCTTGGACTATTATGTCTTATATGTTTTTGCATAATAGTTTTTTACATCTTCTATTTAATATGGTATTTCTATATCTAGGAGGAAAACTATTCTTACAATTCTTACATCCAAGACAATTACTGAGTACTTATATATTAGGAGGAATAAGCGGTGGGTTATTATTTATATTAGCGTACAATTATATCCCCGCCTTAAAACACCAAACTATAGATGTTAGCATATTAGGTGCATCAGCATCAATACTTTCAATAATGGTTGCCATTGCTACTTATTCTCCTAATTATCAGATTTTTCTTAATTTTAATAGATTAAAAAGATTAAGATGGATATTTGCTATAGTAGCTTTCTTTTTGCAAGCATTTTTACAAGCATTTGGTAATGGAGTAGGATTCTTTGGTACATTAAATCCGTTAATGGTAGGGCTTATATTTTTTTATATTGGAACTCTAGAAAGATCTCCAAAAATAAAATATATTATTCTTATACTAATCATACTAGATTTTATTAGCATTCCAATCGGAAATCCTGGAGGACATATAGCACATTTAGGAGGTGCATTCTTTGGGTTTTTATATGTTAAGCAATTAAACGGAGGAAACGATCTGGCGAGTGGGTTTAATAAAATAATGCACTATTTTGTTAGTCTTTTAAAGCATAAACGCAAATTAAGAAAAGTGTATAACAAAACTAAATCTGATCAGGATTTTAGAAAAGAGAAACTAATAGAGCAAGCAAAAATTGATAAGATTTTAGAAAAAATTGCAAAATCTGGATATGAAGGTCTTACGAAACAAGAAAAAGATATCTTATTTAAAGCAAGTAAAAAGTAAGTTTTGAAGGGGCTATCATTTATAAATAAACTGCTTTTTTTGATAAATTCGATTTTACTGATCGCGCAATTACTTTCTTATTTAGCACCATTTGTTAGTCCAAATGTTTTTTGGCCCATTGCATTTTTTGGTTTGCTGTTTCCTATTTTCTTTCTACTAAATCTGTTTTTTCTTACGCTTTGGCTTATACAAATGAAAAGGCCATTTTGGGCAAATCTGATAGTGCTAATTATTGGAATGAATTCAATTGGAAAATTAATTGGAAATACTGAGCAAGAAAAAGAAAAAGAACTTGAGAACTCTTTTAGTATTATAAGCTATAATGTACGGCTTTTTAATGCTTTTAACTGGATTAAAGAGGAGGGAGTGAAAGAGAACATATTTGATTTATTTACAGAAAGAAATGCCGATATTCTTTGTATTCAGGAGTTTTATGCCCCTGAGAAATTACCAGAAATTGATTATATTTTTCAGCATATAGGTTTGCAAAACAAGAAAAGCCAATGGCATATGGCAATTTACAGTAAATTTCCTCAAATAAAAAAGGGTACAGTAAGTATTGAAGGAGAACGCATGAATAATACCTGTATTTTTTCTGATATGATTATAACTGATGACACTATTAGAGTTTATAATATTCATTTGGCCTCTAATTGGTTTGATAAAAATGATTTGGACTTTATAGAGAATCCCGAAATGAGTAAGGAAGCAATCAAGAAAGGAGTACTAAGCATTGCTAAAAGATTAAAAAAGTCTTTCCAAAAACGGGCAATTCAAGTAGATGTAATAAAAGAACATATGAAGAAATCTCCCTATCCTGTTGTGCTTTGTGGTGATTTTAACGATACGCCAAACTCTTTTTCTTACAATAAGATTGCTAGTGGTTTACAGGATTCATTTCTAAAAAAGGGTAATGGTTTTGGAAGTACATTCCTAGGAAAAATACCTTTTTTGCGAATTGATTATATTTTGCATAGTCCGGAAATAAAAATTCAATCTTTTATTACACATAAAGCAAAACTATCTGACCATAAAGCAATAGAAAGTAAGTTGGGAATGTAGAAAGTGTTTTGATGGACAGGAAAGAAATCTCACAATTACAAATTCTCCAATAACTGAGAAATAGTAGCTTTTTTATTTAGAAGTTTTTTTTCCAGTTCTTTTAGCCCTCCATTTGTTTTTAGTTGTATATGCTTTTTATTTCCTAATTCTTCTTTAATAGCATGATGCAGCCAAAAAATATTTTGGACTTTTCTATTTTCAGCAAAAAAGTTATTTTCTTGCATTTGTGAGTTATGCTCTTGAATTGTTCTCCATACTCTTGCCAGGCCAGTTTTCTCCAATGCCGAACATATATTTACGCCTACTATCCAACCATTTGAATTAGTAGGAAAAAGGTGCAAAGCGCTTTTGTATTGTAACATGGCGTTTTTTGCATTTTGCACATTATCACCATCTGCTTTGTTTATTAAAATGGCATCAGCCATTTCCATAACTCCTCTTTTTATGCCTTGTAATTCGTCTCCTGCACCAGAGAGCATTAAGAGTAAAAAGAAATCTACCAAATTGCTTACGGTTGTTTCATTTTGTCCAACCCCTACTGTTTCGATCAAAATAATATCAAATCCTGCTGCTTCACAAAGTAAGATATTATCTCTTGTTTTTGCAGCCACTCCACCCAAAATTCCAGCAGAGGGAGAGGGGCGAATAAAGGCATTTTTATCTTTTGCCAAATCGTGCATTCTGCTTTTATCTCCAAGAATACTTCCCTGTGTTTTCTTGCTTGTAGGATCAATTGCCAATACGGCAACTTTCTTTCCTTCGTTAGTTAGCATTCCCCCAAAACTATTAATGAAGGTACTTTTGCCAACTCCAGGTACACCAGTTATCCCTATTCGGATAGATGCTTTCTTTTTGTCTGCAAAAGAAGCAATAATTTTTTGTGCTACTTTCTGCTCATTTTCAAGCGTGCTTTCACATAGTGTAATTGCTTTACTTAAAGCGACATTATCACCATCTTTTATTTTTTCTATTAGCGATCTTTCTTCCATTAATTTTGCGAAACTAAAAAATTATCTGATTATACTAATTGTTCCTTTTTTAGGTGCAACTGGTAATGGACTTTTAATATTGTAAAAATACACTCCATCACTACAAGCAATTCCATTTTTCATTTTTCCATCCCACCTAAAATTTACCTTTTCATCTTCAAATACTTTTTTTCCCCATCTTGTGAAAATTTTGATAGAGAAATCGGTATCAAAACAATAGTTGAGTTCTACATCAGGAATCTCAAAATAATCATTCACACCATCATCATTTGGCGAAAACACATTAGGAATTACACTATCTATATCAAAAGTTGTCGGCTCCACAATTTCAAACTCAATTTGTAAATGGGCTGAATCATTTCTACATGCATCATCATAAACTAAGAATGTAACTGTAAATGGACTATGTTCGATATCAATGCAAGTTGGTTTCCAGCATAAATCGGAAGTAGCAAGTGTGAAATTTTCATCTCCAATAAATTCAAATTCCTGCACATTTACTCCTTCCTCATTTTTGAAAGATCTGATTTGAAGGGTTAAATAATCCGCTATGCTATTATACGTATCCTCATCTTTTACACTTATCGGATAGCAAATTTCTTTTCCTACTTCAGCAGTGTATTTTAATTTTATAGTATCAGAATATGCGGAATCGAGTAGTGCCGCATTCTTTGTCATTTCTGTTATCCTTGGCGGATTGTTATTGGGTTGTTTTAGGTTTAATTCAACTTCCAGCACTGAACTATGATATGCAAAACAAGAAATATCTTTTGAATAAAAATAAGCATAAAAAGGGCTATTATTCATATTATTACAAATAGGTGTCCAGTAGAAATTAGAACTCACATTGCTTAATGCACTATCATTAATAAAAAATGCCATATTTGAACCGCTATCCAATCCTGCATTAAACAAATCTAACTCACAATAAAGAGAAACAGAATCTTTTAACATTTGCTGAAAAATATTCACATTAGAATCTAAATCTTGAGCAGCAATTTTTAGGCATACCTCTTTTTCGATAAAAGCATCATAACTTAATCTAAGCGTATCATAATAAGGAAGTTGTATAAGCGTACTATAATTAGAATCGATAAAAACACCATCTTCATAATGTTCATCAATGGTAATAGTTGGGGCATTATTTTGTTCGCAATCAATAGTTTCATATTGTATGTCTTGCACCACTTCTCCAATTTTTTGCCAAACACCATTTAATTCTCTCCACTGCTCAATTCGAACAGAAAAAACATATACCCCAATATTGGTTGCATAGGAAGTCAAATCGCCACTTACCGCATCAATATACATATAACTGCCAGCGCCTAGAGGATTATTGGTATTATAGCTACTATTTGCCCATGTAATAGTATCATAAGGTGCTGCTTTAGTGGATGGTCCTAGCGGCCAATTAAATGGGTGGCAATTTAGTGGTGTGGCAAGTGAGTAAGCCAATGAATCTCCATCAGGATCCACTGCATTAAAATTAAAGGTGTGTTCTTGTTCTTTGCATAAATAAGCATTGTGTGGGTAATACTGATTCATAAGTGAATCATACCCAAAAGTTGGACTGGAATTTTGTAAGTTTGAAAAACCATTATTTGGATCGCTGATCATAATTTCCGATTTGTAAGTAGTTCCTGCAGATAATGGATTATCAATATTTATAATGCCTGCATTTCTGCAACAAGTTTCCCATGCAAAATAATAGCCTTCAGAAAAAAGGGAAAGTTCAATGGTGTCTTTGTAAACAAATTCTTCCACAAGTAGATTTTCTGGCATAAAGCAAGAATCGCCAAAGTTGAGGAATTGCTGAGTAATTAATTCCAAAGAAAAACCAAAACCAATGGTGTCATTATCTCCATTAAATACTTTAATCCCAGTTACAGGATTAGGTAAATTCACACCCCCTTGATCTCTATAAATAATAAGGGTAACCTCATAATTAACATTATTAGCAGCAGAGGAAGAAACACCTAAATATTTCATACTGATATATCCGCCAACAATATGAGTAGAGAAACTATTAAGGGAAAAAAGAATGAAAAAAAGAAATAGGAGAATTCTTTTAATCATCTGATAAGGGTTAGCATTCCTACTACCGACTTTTCTTCTCTTCCTGAGAATCCTTTTCCAACATAATAAGCGGTCCAACTATAGACACCAGCCATTACTTTATTATCTTTAAAAGTACCATTCCAAGGTGTAAAATCATTGCTTTCAAAAATCTTTTCTCCCCATCTGTCAAATACCATAAAATGTAAACTGTCCACACCATCAGTTATTGGCATGAACACATCATTTACCCCATCATCATTAGGCGTAAAGGAAGATGGTGCATAAAAGAAATATTCACAATTATCAACTGTTACCGAAAAACTGTCTGTTATAAGACAGCCTTCAGTAGTTAAAATATCAACAAAATAATAACCTTCATCTGTCACTACAATTTGATTTGATGTAGATCCTGTACTCCAACTATAAGTTGCATTATTTTTATTGGATGATATCAACACCAAATTAAAACCCTGACAAATGTCAAAAGTAGTGTCCGTATTTGGGTAAATGATGGTGTTAATATTTACTGTGTCTGCATTTATACAACCCAATAAGTTTGATACATTAAGGATGTATGTTGTATTGCTATTTGGGCTTGCAATAGGGTTAGTATTAGTCGGGTTGTCTAATGAATTAGCTGGCGTCCAATCGTATATTGCATTTGCTCCACCAGAAGGATTCCCTCCTAGAATAACTGATGCTCCTTTGCAGATTGAACTGTCTTCACCCGCATTTACTAGCATCTCGTTGACGGTGATAAAAAGAGAATCTTTTACGTCACAACCTTCCATCGTACTAAGTTCTACTACATAGTATCCACTACTAATAGGGTAAACTATAGGATTGTAAGTATTAAAATCAGATATATTATTCATGGGTTGCCAGTTATATGTTGCAAATGGAATTTGGGTAGCACTTAATTGAATGCTGTCACCACAAATAATCTCTTCATCAGCATCTACTTCAAAAAATGGTATAGGGCTTACACTAAGTTGAACAGTATCAGTATTTTTACAATTCTGATTATCTGTTACCTGCACAATATATGTTTCAGTAGATGGAGGGAAAGCGGTAGGAGTTGAAGTATTTGCATTTTTCAAGGTATTGTTTGGTGTCCAACTATAATTATTTCCTCCACTAGATGTTAGTATGATGCTATCGCCCTCACACATTGCAGTATCGTTTCCTGCAAAAGCATTTGGCAAAGGATTGATGGTGATAGTTGTTGTGCCTGTATTTGAACCACATTTATTGATAGCATATACCTGCAAATTGCAACTTCCACTTATTTGGTCCCAGGCTACAGTCATTTGGTTATTGGTGGTGTCAAGCATTGTTCCGCAAGATGGAACCGTCCAACTGTAATAGGTGTTGGTCGAAAATTGTACAAAATAGCCCACTGTATCTCCAAAACAAACAGGTGCATTTGGTACTACATAGATACTTGGCGGATTTAATAGTTTTACAGTAAATGGTGGGGAGACGGGACCCATACACCCATAATTCGTTTCTTGTACCGTAAAATTATAATTCCCTGCATTTCCATTAAAAAGCGCTCCAACCGCATTAGCAGGATTTAGACCTGTGGAAAGAGATGGCCATATTTGCCCATTTAACCGCCAAAGATAAGTACTACCTTGTTGAGTTGGAGCAACCCACAAGGTAACAGCATCCCCTTGACAGACTAATGAGTCTGTAGCAAAGATATCAATTGGGCTGTCTGCAGGATGTCCGATGGTAAGTCGAATAACTGTTCCTAATTGGGTTCCAGGCGTATTGGAATTAGTAGCAACTATTCGCATATAATACACCCCTGGTTGTATTCCTATTGAAAGTAGCGTTAAAAAATCAGGAATCACAACCCACATATTGGTATCAGTAGTTGCTGCAATACTACCTAGCCCTCCCAGATTCACTCTTCCAAAACTCATAAAATCTAGAAGTTCTACTTGAAATTCATTCCCAGGATTATAAGTAACAGTGCAAGGAGGCATGTTTATATCTATAGGGATAAGTGCACTATCGCCAACAGTAGCACTTATACAAAATTGTAGATCTTGACGATTATTGGTTTCAATATCACAATTCCTAATACAGAATGGGCCCCAAATTGAAGTGTCATTTGCCACGGGGTTTGATGAACTAACTTTAATATAATAGTTGCATCCCTCTGGAACATTAGGAATAATACCGCTTACATTTCCTGGTAGATAGGGCGGAAGATTAGGGTCAAATGTCTGATTGCTTGGTAACTGCCCAATTTGAGTGGGATTTGCAAAACTACCGCTTGAATCTGAAAGCCAAGCCGTATAAATATTACCAACTAAATAAACGCCAATTGCATAGAAAGGAATATCAATTACACTTCCTACACATACATCAGCCGTGTCCATTGTCACTACAGGGGGGGTTGGTCCTGTAATAATGGTGTTTGGGCATACTACTACTCCAAAACAAGCAGATGCTACACCCGTTATTTGGGGAGAAGGAGAAATACGATTCACTCTTAATTTATAACAATTACTTGCAGTTGCATAATTTGGAATCTGTATCACGCGCATTCCAGATGTATTCGGATAAAACATAGAAGTCGTCCAAAGTGCAGTAGGAGAAGTAAAATTACCATTAGCATCAGAAAGCTCAATTAGATATTGCCCTCCGCAAAGTGTGTCCGAAATTTCAAATTGGAAAATGAGAAAATTTCCCTGACAAATTACACTATCAGAAAGATATGTAATATTGATGTCAATAGGATTAGTAGTTTGATTGAAATTTCCTACCAAAAAGATATCATCAACACCAAATGAAATTGAGTTTGCTAGAGTAGAACTTGCATTTACCCATCTAAAACCAAAACGCAAATCATATACATTATTGAATGCGGGGTTCATTATTCGCTCATTCTTCCATAACGTCTGTCCATTGTATTGATTTCCTGTTGAGATCCAATTACCCCCGTCAATGCTGTAATATACTTCTGCATAAGCATTTGAGGAGCCCTCACACAAATAGAAAAAAGAAAACTCTATACTGTCAAATCCTAATGTACAGAAACTTCTATCCAAAACAAAAAAATGATCCGAAACGGTAGCAGAATTAAAATTGGCATTAGCAACATTTGATAATTGAACTGTGTCAGTAATATGTAAATAATAACCATTAGGATTACCTATTGTTCCTGAAACCGTGTTTATCTGACTAGTGGTGTTTGGGTAAATTCCATTTCCATTATACTCATTATTAACAATCCAAGCATTTGTTCCTAACGGATTTCCAAATGAAGAGTCAGTAATAAAGGGGTAATTTCCTGTTTCAAAATCTTCATTAAAAATAAGGATTGCATTTTGCGAACAAACAAAAATTGGTGCAAGCAAAATAGCAAAAAGAGCAAAGAGATATTTTGTGCTAAAAATATTCATATCCTTGCTTACAAAGATAAAAATTAAAAATGAAAGTTAAGGATTTTGCTTTAGCTCAGCTTTTCCAAAATTTCGATTGCTGATTTTGCAATAATACTTCCAGGTCCAAAAATTCCACACACACCTGCTTTATACAAAAAATCATGGTCTTGCTTTGGAATAACGCCACCAGCAACTACCAATATATCTTCTCTTTTTAATGTTTTCAAAGCGTTTAACACTTTTGGAACTAAGATTTTATGTCCGGCTGCAAGTGATGAAATACCTAATACATGTACATCATTCTCAATAGCTTGTTTGGCTACTTCCTCAGGAGTCTGAAAAAGTGGACTGATATCAACATCAAAACCCAAATCCGAAAATGAAGTAGCTACTACTTTTGCTCCCCTATCGTGCCCATCTTGCCCCATTTTAGCCACCATAATTCTTGGTCTTCTTCCTTTTTCTTTTGCAAATTTATCGGCCAACTCTTTTGCTTTTTTAAAATGTATATTATCCTTTGTTTCCATTTTATAAACGCCTGTTATTAATTGGTTATCTGCCTTGTACCTTCCAAACACTTTTTCTAAAGCTGATGAGATTTCGCCTAAAGTGGCTCTTCTGCTCGCTGCTTCAACTGCCAAACTTAACAAATTTTCAGATTCATCATTACAGGCATTGGATAAGGCAGTCAGGGATTCATGCAACTTCTGCTCATTTCGTTCTGCTTTTAACTTATTTAACCTGTCTATCTGTATTTTCTTAACTTTAGCATTATCAACTTCTAAAATTTTGATTTCTTCTTCCTTATCTTTGTTCTTAAATGAATTTACGCCAACAATAATATCCTTTCCGCTATCAATTCTAGCTTGTTTTCTTGCTGCAGATTGCTCAATTCTCATCTTAGGAAGTCCACTTTCAATTGCTTTTGTCATTCCTCCTAATTCTTCAATTTCTTCTATGTGCTTCCATGCTTTTTCAGAAATTTGAGCCGTTAAATATTCCACATAATAGGATCCTCCCCAAGGATCAACAGTGTCGCAAATCCCAATATCTTTTTGCAAATAAATTTGGGTATCTCTTGCAATTTTTGCAGAAAAATCGGTAGGTAAGGCAATGGCCTCATCTAAGGAATTGGTATGCAAACTTTGTGTACCACCCATCACTGCAGCCATAGCTTCTATAGTTGTTCTAGTGATATTGTTAAAAGGATCTTGTTCTGTTAAACTCCAACCAGAAGTTTGGCAATGGGTTCTAAGTGCCATAGATTTTTGATTCTGAGGATTAAATTCTTTCATGAGTTTTGCCCAAAGCATTCTTGCCGCTCGCATCTTTGCAATTTCCATAAAATGATTCATTCCAATGCCCCAAAAAAATGAAAGTCTAGGAGCAAAATCATCAATATTCAATCCTGATGCAATGCCAGTTCTTACATATTCTAAGCCATCTGCTAAAGTGTAAGCCAACTCTATATCTGCAGTAGCACCCGCTTCTTGCATATGATAGCCAGAAATACTGATACTATTAAATTTCGGCATATTTGCTGAAGTGAATTTGAAAATATCTGAAATAATACGCATGGAATCGTTTGGAGGATAGATGTAAGTATTTCGCACCATGAATTCTTTCAAAATATCATTCTGAATGGTGCCAGTAAGTTTTTCCAATTTAACTCCTTGTTCTTTTGCTGCAACAATATAAAAGGCTAAAATGGGCAGAACTGCTCCATTCATTGTCATAGAAACCGATATTTTATCCAATGGGATTTCATCAAACAATATTTTCATATCTAAAACAGAATCAATAGCTACTCCAGCCATTCCTACATCTCCTTCAACTCTAGGGTTATCGGAATCATATCCCCTGTGTGTTGCTAAATCAAAAGCAACAGAAAGCCCTTTTTGTCCAGCTTTCAAATTCCTTTTGTAAAAAGCATTTGATTCTTCAGCAGTAGAAAAGCCGGCATATTGCCGAATGGTCCAAGGTCTGCTTACATACATGGTAGAGTATGGGCCCCTTAAAAATGGAGGGATTCCAGCAACAAAATTATTATGCTTATGCTCTTTCTTATTGAAAATTTTTGGCACTTCAATTTGTTCTTGAGAAAGCCAATTCTTATTGTTTGCTGAATCTTTTTGATTTTGTACTATACCAAATTCTTTTAGAATTTCAGCAGTTAGATGCTCAATAAAATAAGCGCCAGCAGTAGGGTCTTGCACTTTATCCAGATAACTTTCTACTCTTAAGATATAATGCTGATTTCTTACCAGTCTTTGTGAGAAATCTGTTGATATTTCAAAAAAATTGTAATCTGGAATTAAAATAGAATCCGCACCACCAAAAACAGATGACATTAAAGCAGTAGTACTACAAATCAAATTATTATAGGCATTTTCCTTTTGCCAATTGCAAGTACCTATTTCAGTAAAAATAAAAGCGGGTTTTCCTGTTTTTTGTTGCCACAGAATTCTAAAAGCCCTGAGTTTTGCAATTTCTTGGAAATATTGCTCATTTATAGAAAAACAAAATTGCAGGTTTCCTTTTCTACTATTTCCTTTCTTAAATGCATCTTTTATCTGTTGTGTGGCTGTTTCTCCTTCCGCAATAATTGTTGAGCAATAAGTAGAATGCCTAAAATCATCCTCACCATGAAAAGCGCCATAGACTCTTTTATCTCCAATATAATCTATCCACTCTCTAACAAATGTGGTGGAGTAGTTCTTAAAATCAATACGAATATTTTCAATTGCAATATTCTTAAGTAGGAGTTTTAAATTATTCGGATTTGAAAAACACAATGCACTTACTTCATTTTCAAGCGCTAATATTGCTTGACGGTTTGCTTTTACAGCATCTGTTGCGTCAATCAATTGACATGTATGCCAATTGTTTTCTTTTAAGATTGCTGAATTTTGTAAGGTGTTATCAGCATGATAAAATGGAAGTATACCTTTTTTATTAATTAATGTGTTAAAAGATCTTCCTTTTAAATCATTAATAATTTCTGCTTTCCACTGATTTGCAGAAGAGGCCTTAAACTCATTAAAAAGATCAGTCATTTTCCTTTTTTTCTCTGATGATAAACAAATCTTCATTTTCTTTCTTCATTAAAAAGCGTTCCCTTGCAAATCGCTCTTGATCCTGAGCATTATTGTTTAAATGATAAATAATGGTGCTGTCTTTCGCAATTTCAGATTTGTAAAATTCTTCTTGCTTCTTCAATTGGTTTAATTCTTGATTCATTTTTATTTGTGTTAGGATATCAAAAGTATCAATGAAAAATATCCATATCAAAAAAATAACAAAAGTGATGAGGTACTTGTTTTTTAAAGGCGCAGGGAGTTTTTGATATAAATCTTTTATTTTCTTCACAAGAGCAAAACTAAATAAAAAAAGTCCATGAAGAATGGACTTTCTTTATTGTTAAAAAATTAACCTAAGAAAGGATACTTATAATCTTTTGGAGGTACAAATGTTTCCTTTATTGTTCTTGGAGAAACCCATCTCAAAAGATTTAAGATTGAGCCAGCTTTGTCATTTGTTCCAGATCCTCTAGCGCCCCCAAATGGTTGTTGTCCTACAACAGCTCCAGTTGGTTTATCATTTATGTAAAAATTACCTGCTGCGTTTTCCAATGCTTTTGTAGCATATTCAGTTGCATACCTATCTACCGATAAAATAGCTCCTGTAAGCGCATATTCTGAGGTGTTATCTACTAATTCAAGTGTTTCTTCCCACTTATCAGCATCATATATATAAATGGTAATTACTGGTCCAAAGATCTCTTCTACCATAGTTTTGAACTTTGGGTCTGTTGTAACAATAATGGTTGGCTCAATAAAATAACCTACCGATTTATCATAATTCCCTCCAGCGATAATTTCAGCATCATCTGCTGCTTTTGCATAATCGATATAAGATGAGATGCTGTCGAATGCTTTTTCAGAAATCACTGCATTGATGAAGTTTGATGTGTCCTCAGGAGAACCCATTTTGAAACTTTTACAATCAGCAACAATTTGAGTTTTTACATCTTTCCATAAATTAGAAGGAACATAAGCTCTGGATGCAGCTGAGCATTTTTGCCCTTGATACTCAAAGGCACCTCTTGAAATAGCTGTAGCAACTTCAGCAGTTACTGCTGATTTATGGGCAATTATGAAATCTTTTCCTCCTGTTTCACCAACTATTCTTGGATATGATTTGTATTTTTCAATATTGTTTCCTATACCTTTCCAAAGTGTGCGAAATACCTCAGTACTTCCGGTAAAGTGCAATCCTGCAAAATCTTTATCTTCAAATACTACTTTTGAGATTTCTTTCCCGCTAACTGTAACCATATTGATTACACCATCAGGTAGCCCTGCAGCTTGGAAGAGTTCCATAATCACTTGTGCAGAATAAATTTGTGTTTCTGCTGGCTTCCAAACAACTACATTACCAAGCATTGCTGGTGCAGCACAAAGATTAGCACAAATTGAAGTAAAATTAAATGGAGTAAGCGCAAATACAAATCCTTCCAAAGGCCTGTGCTCTAATCTATTCCACATTCCTGCTTGCGACTCTGGTTGTTCCTTGTACAATTGACTCATGTATTGTACATTGAATTTAAAGAAGTCTATCAACTCGCAAGACGCATCAATTTCTGCCTGAAACATATTTTTACTTTGAGCTAGCATAGTTGACGCATTCATTTTTGCACGGAATGGTCCAGCTAATAAGTCTGCTGCTTTTAAAAAGATAGAAGCTCTATGTTCCCAACTCATGTTAGCCCACTTTTTTCTTGCATTCATAGCTGCATAAATAGCTTCACGCACTTCTTTTTCACCTCCATAATTGGAATTTCCAATTATATGCCTATGCTCATGTGGTGGAGTTAAATTTCTTTTATCATTTGTAAAAACTAGTTTATCGCCAATATACATTGGTACATCAACAGTAGTATTGTACATTCTTTTGTATTCTGCTAACAATTCAGCACGCTCAGGGCTTCCTGGAGTATATCCTTTTACTGGCTCGTTTACCGCAATGGGTACATTGTAAAATCCGTTTGACATTTTATTGTTTTTAAAATCTGGGCAAATTTAAGATTATTATTAAAAGTAATTTATAATGTGGGTATATTACTTTCTTAAGATGAGAAATTTCATTTTGGAAATAAAACCAGATTAGAATAATTAAAAGCAAAATCTTTTCTTAAATTTACGCAAAATTTCAAAAAAGATGAAAGAAAAACTATTAGCTGTGTTATTTTTATTTCCATTTTTTGCTTTTGCCCAAAGCGGTTGGAATATGAATCTTTTAGGTTCTTTTAGTTATCCATCAACCAATTGTTCCGATATTTGGGGTTGGGAAGATTCCACCGGAAATGAGTATGCACTTGTAGGGTTGAAAGATGGCTTTTCTTGTGTAAATGTCAGTAATCCTGCAACTGCTTATGAGGAGTTCTTTGTCTCAGATATAAGTTCTACTTGGAGAGATATAAAATCATGGGGAAATTATGCTTACATCACCACTGAGGCCAATGCAGGTCTGCTCATTGTTGATTTATCAGACATGAGTGGAAATACTTATTGGCATGTCACTCAATTTAATAATCCTACAACAGGGGTAAGTATTAACTTTACCTCTGCCCATAATATTTACATAGATGAAAACGGCATTGCCTATATTTTTGGTGCAAGAAATAATGGCAGTCCTGTTGTAAATAGAGGGGCAATTTTCTTAGATGTAAATGCAAACCCTACAAATCCAGTCTATTTGGGTGACTGGGATAATTATTATATTCATGATGGAATGGCGAGAGGTGATACAATGTATGTGGGTTGTATTTATGAGGGTAAAATGTATGTGGTAGATGTAAGCGATAAAAGCAATCCGCAAACTATAGGAAGTATAACTACACCAAATGCATTTACACATAACGCTTGGGTTTCTGATGATGGTAATTTTGTTTTCACTACTGATGAGCAATCAGACGCTTATTTAGCCGCTTATAATATTTCGGATGTAACCAACATTCAGGAAGTTGATAGAATTCAATCTAATCCTGGCTCTAATTCCATTCCGCACAATACACATGTAGATGGGAATTTTTTAATTACATCATATTATAGAGATGGCACAACAGTGCATGATATAACGCACCCAAATCATATGATTCAGGTAGCTTATTACGATTCTTATGCAGGAAGCGGTAATGGTTTTAATGGTTGTTGGGGCACCTATCCTTTTCTTTCATCTGGAAACATTATTTCATCTGATAGAGATAGTGAAAATGGAAAAGGAATTTTAAATATTTATGGTAGAACTTTTCAGCAAGCTTGCTATTTAAGTGGAAATGTAATTGATGGTACAAATGGAAATAATATTGGCTCAACTGACATCACCATTTTAAGCACTACAACTACCGTACAAACCAACATAATTGGCAATTACCAAACTGCTTTAGTAGATTCTGGGAGTTACCTAGTTGTTTTTTCAAAAAGTGGCTATATTTCTGATACACTTCAAGTAACACTTACCAATGGCGTGATGACTATTTTGGATGCCATTTTGTATCCACCTTGTTTTATGAACATATCTATTAGCACTACTGATGTAAGTTGTAATGGTGGAAGTGATGGCTCGGCAAACGTGCAAGTAATTGGAGGGCAGCCACCATATATTGTAGATTGGGCAGGAACTAATCCTAATGCACTTTTTGCAGGCACTTATCCCATTACAATAAGTAATAATAATTGCACCACATATGATACTATTATAATTTCCCAGCCTAATGCCATCAACTTAAGTTTAATGGTTACTAATGTACTTTGTCATAGCGATTGTGATGGAAGTGTTTTTACCAATATTAGTGGTGGTGTACAACCTTATGTGCTAAGTTGGTTCAATAATGGTAATCTGATTTCAAATGGGCAGTCTATCAATAACCTATGTAGTGGAGATTATAATCTATCCTTAATTGATAACAATAATTGTTTGACAAACACTTTGGTTAGTATTATCGATCCTCCGGTACTATCGACTACTGTTTCAGCTGACACCATACTTTGTAATGGAGGAACGAGTATTGCTACTGTCTATACTTATGGAGGAGTTGCGCCTTATTATTACAATTGGAGCAACAATGCAACAACTCAAAGCACTTCACTTGCAACTGGTTTGTTTTTTGTTGATGTTACCGACAGCAATGGTTGTAATATAATAGATAGTATTTTGGTTATAGAGCATGACTCAATGGTACTAAATTTCGCTAGCACAGATATTTCTTGTAATGGAAACACTGATGGCACAATTATTTTGAATGTAATTTCTGGAGGGCAGATTCCTTTTCAGTATTCTGTAGATAATGGCGCGACTTTTCAAAATAATAATCATTTTGCTAGCCTTTCTGCTGGAAACTATAATGTAGTAATAATGGATGGTAATAATTGTTTAGCTAATGTTTTTGTGAATTTAATAGAGCCTCAACCGTTAAGTGCAGTAAGTAGTATTACGGATGTAAGTTGCTATGGATATTGTGATGGAAGCATTTCACTTTCTATAAGTGGAGGAACACCTATCTATTCTCAAGACTGGAATGGGGCTAACCCCAACTCCCTTTGTGCTGGTACTTTTAATTGCTCCATTACGGATGCTAATGGTTGTTTGCTTATACTTTCCAATTCGGTAATTGAACCTACCTCACTTAATGCTCAAATTTTGCAAAATGCCAATGATCTGGATGCTTTAGTTAGTGGAGGCACTCCTAGCTATACTTATTTGTGGAGTACAGGGGAAATTTCTGCTTCAATTACGCCAAATACAAATGGCATTTTTTGGTTAATTGTTACTGACAACAATTATTGTAATTCTGATACAGTTTCCATTATCTTTGACAATATTCCACTTACTATTTTGGAAAATACATTAAGTAAAAAACTCATAAAAATTACAGATATTTTAGGTAGAACTACATTTCCTGATAAGCAAAAGCAAACGCTTTTTTATCTCTTTGATGATGGTACGGTAGAGCAGAAGAATATCATAGATTAGGTAAAGTACTATCTAACATCAGCCCCCACTTTTTCTTTAAAAGATTTCATCAGTTTTTGCATAACCTTATCTACATCTTTATCAGTTAGAGTCTTAGTTTCATCTGCCATGGTGAATGATAATGCATAAGACTTTTTGCCTTTAGCTAGTTTTTCCCCTTCATACACATCAAACAAATTAACTGATTTTAAAATCTTATTATCAACCTGTTTTGCAATCTTCTCTAATACTTCAAAGGAAACTGACTGATCAATCAATAAAGATAAATCTCTCCTTACTGCTGGAAACTTTGACACTTCATTGTATTGTGTTTTTGTAAGTGCTGAAAGTTCTAAAAGCAAGTCCCAATTGAAATCAGCAGCATACACCTGAGATTTAACATCAAATGCCTTGCACAATTTTTTGTCTAATTTACCAAAACAAACCAATCTTTTCTTTTTGAACTTATACATAAGTCCTTCTGAAAATCCATGAGAAGATATTGCTGCTGATTTTAATTTTTGAACACCTAATCGTTTTAGAATATGTTCTACTTTTTCTTTTATAAAGTAAAAACCGACCTTGTGATGTTTGTTGTTCCAGTTTTCAGCTGACATTCTTCCGCTAACTAATAATTGTAAATGCTGATTTTCAACATATCCCTCTGCAGTTTTATGATAGCTTTTGCCAAACTCATAGAATTTAACATCAAGATGCTTTCTGTTTTGATTGTAAGCTATATTATCCAATCCACCAAATAATAGTGATTGGCGCATTACATTCAGGTCTTGTGATAAAGGATTCAGGATCTCCACATTATGACTTTTATCTAAATCAGTAATAAGAGCCGTATAATCACTTTTGGTTAAGGAACTATTCATAGCTTCAAGAAAACCATTGTTAGCTAATAAGTCGGTAATTCTATTTCTGATTTCTTCTGAATTTACTCCTTCAGAGAATGCAATTGAAGTATTTAGATTTGATGATATCCCAACTGTATTGAAACCATAAATTCTCAAGATCTCTTCAATCACATCTACTTCCCTCTGCACGTCAGATCGAAAAGCAGGTACAAGCAGAATCAAGCCATCATCAGAAGTATTTACAATCTCAATTTCTAAATTTTTAAGAATGGACTTTACTTTTACTCTATCAATCTCCTCTCCTATTAAAGCATCCATTCTTTTGTAGCTTAGTTCAACAGTAAAACCTTCTACTTTTTTTGGATAAACATCTATAATCTCAGAAGCAATCTCTCCTCCACAAATTTCTTTAATTAGGAGTGCAGCTCTTTTTAAAGCGTAAACTGTCATATTTGGATCACAACCTCTCTCAAAACGGAAAGAAGCATCTGTGCTTAATGCATGTCTTTTTGCTGATTTACGGACACTTACAGGATTAAAATATGCTGATTCTAAAAAGATGCCAGTAGTGGTTGTTGTAACTGATGAATCAGTGCCACCAAACACCCCTGCTATACACATTGGCTTACTAGGACTACTAATCATCAAGTCTTCTTTCGATAGTTCTCTTTCAACATCATCCAAAGTTGTAAACTTAGTTTTGTTTTTTGCTGTAGCAACTATTACTTTATCGCCATCAATTTTATCAATATCAAAAGCATGTAAGGGTTGTCCTGTCTCATGCAAAACATAATTAGTAATATCAACTACATTATTAATAGGTACTAATCCTATGGCTTTAAGTTTGTTTTGTAACCATTCTGGGGAATCGGAAATTTTAACTCCACTAATACTTAAACCTGAATATCTAGGGCAAAGCGTGTTATCTTTTATTTCAACAGCAATAGATCTACTTGTATTATCAACATTAAACTTTTCAACTGAAGGTCTACACATTTTTAGTTTATTCCCTTGATGATTAAGTACCGTGAGTAAATCACGTGCTACACCAATATGGCTCATTGCATCTGATCTGTTTGGTGTAAGTCCTATCTCAAATACTGTATCAGATGTTAAATTGAAATATTCACTTGCAGCAGTACCCACTTTTGTATTTTTATCAAGCACCATTATACCGTCAGTAGCATCTCCAAGGCCTAATTCATCTTCTCCACATATCATCCCTTCAGATACCTCTCCTCTAATCTTACTTTTCTTGATTTTGAATTTCTCGTCTCCACAATAAAGCCATGTGCCTACAGTAGCAACAGTAACCTTTTGTCCTGCAGTAACATTGGGGGCTCCACAAACAATTTGTAAAGGATTATCAGTACCAATATTTACAGTGGTTAAACTTAATCTATCCGAATTGGGATGCTGGATCTTTGTAAGTACCTCTCCAATTACAACACCTTTCAATCCTCCTTTTATTCTTTCAAATTCTTCAATCCCTTCTACTTCTAACCCAGTATCAGTTAAAAGTTGAGCAACTTCCTCGGCAGGAAGTTCTAAATGTAAATAATTTTGAAGCCAACTATATGATATTTTCATTTGAATAGACTAATGAAGACAAAAATAGAAATTTGAAGCAAAGGAGATTAATTTTATTTAAAACTTTCTTAACTGCTCTGAGTTAAACATAAAAGGCAGTAAATCTTCTACTGAATTTGCAATAAGCACCTGATCATTTGGGGAATGTAAAAGTATCCTAATTTTTTCCTTTTGTTTTTGCTGATATTCAGCCATCACTTGCCTACATGCGCCACAAGGACTTACAACATCTGTAATTTCAAAAGCCTTTGATTTTGCAGAGATTGCGATTGTTTTCACTTTCACATCTGGATAATTAGCGCTAGCATAATAGAGCGCTACCCTTTCGGCACAAAGAGCAGAAGGATAAGCTACATTCTCCTGATTATTCCCACTTATAATCTCTCCATCTTCAAGTAAAATAGCTGCTCCAACCAAAAAGCCTGAATAAGGTGCATAAGCATTTGAATATGCTCTTTTCGCTTTATTGACAAGTTGCTGCTCAATTTTATCAAGTTCATCAAAATCAGCCTTTATATAAGTTAAGTTTATTTTTTCTTCTCTCATTTGCTAAAAATCATATGATAATTTCCCTTCAAAGATAAACAAAGTTTCAGGAATATTGGCGTAAAATTCTTGTTGAATTCTATAGGCTATCTCAGCATCTAAATCTTTTGTGAGTGGGCGAGCAAGCGCAATTGTATATCTTATTTTTTCAACAAGCATACTTTCTAAATACAAAAAATATTCCAAGGCAATTGAGGGTTCTAATTTTGTTCTTTTGATGTTATAAGCAAATGCCGATTTATGCCTTAAAGCGGAAAAATATTCTTGAACATTCCCTTGAGTTTGATATCTTGCTCGCATTGAAACCAAAAATCTTTTTTTGTATTTATCTTTATAATAAATATCAGCATAAAATCTACTTTTCTGACTAAAATCTAACTGTTTATCCCAATCATTTGAAAAACGATAACCGACTGCATAAAAGAAATGTTTATTATGTTTTCTTTTAATCTTTAAATCAGTAAAAAGTTTTGACTTTAAAGAAGAATTTTCTCTGAATCGAATACCTTGTTTGAAAAATATGTCGGTCTTTTTAATTAACTTCTTGCTTGCAGAAATAGATGCCCATGTTTGAAAATCATTTTCTTGAGCAATTACTGCAACTGGAAGAAAAAGAAGTAAAAAACACCTATTTAGAATCGTCCTCATAATAGAAAATACGGATGTTTGCGACATCTCTTAAAAAATCAATTCTTCTAATCTCAAAACGAATGATATCTATTCCTGTTCTATCTTTTAAGTCGGCTAATAATGCTGCCTCATTTTCTGGCTTAATGAGTTCAATTTTTTCATAAATAATATTCTTTCGCGATTCATGCTTTAAAAGCCAAAGTCGTTCCAATCCAAAAGTAATAAAAACAATCAGGAGGTTTGCAAAAACCAATTCAGCATAAGAAATCTTTTTGTTGGCCAATGCATTTACAACTGATATACCAATTACCATAAAAAGATAGGTCATTTCTTTAATAGGAATTGGGTCGGTTCTGTAGCGAATAATGCCGAAAATAGCAAAAAGCCCTAATGCAAATCCTAATTGTAATTTTACATTATCAAGCAGGAAACAAAGCAGGAAAACAGTCAAACTTATAAGTAAATAAGTAAAAAGATAATCTTTATTTTTGGTTACTGGATAATAAATATAACGGACGATTAAAAGAACAACCCCTAGATTAAATAATCCTTTAATAATAAGTTTAAAGAAATCTTGTGCGTCCCAAACAGGAGAGCCTAAGAATTCTAGGCTATCTAGTAATATGATTAATAAATCCATTATGCTTGTTTTAATTTATTTATAAAAAGTTGTTTTTTCTTAAATCGGTTTTGTTTAATATTTGGATGTAATTGCATTGTTGAAATGCAATATTTACTCAAACGTATGGGCAAGATACTCATTTCTTTTGCAATACGTATGAAATCAGAGGAACGACTCATTCTTTCTTGTTTCACCTCTGCAATTACAATCTGCTTTAAATCCCCTTTCTTTACATCATTCTTAAAACTCAAATCTACATCAATAGTTAATCTTTCTTTTTGTTTCTTATGTACAAAAGTAATGCGACTAAAACTAATCCATTGCTTTGCGCTTACTTCCAATTTTCTACCTATTATTTCCTCAATAAAAGATTTTTGTTCTACTGAAAGTTTATTACTTATCTTAGGAACCTTTACTCTTTTTTTGATTGTTTTTCCCTTATTGTTTTTGAGTTTTACTTCTAGAAATATAAGCCTGCTATCTACATATTCTCTGAATCTAATTTTGTTTCTATTTACACGAGAATTATGATGATCGATATAAAACTTTCTATCGTTTGTATCAAAATAAAGAGAATGATAATTCTGAATTCTTTCTTTATTTATCTCCAATACCTTATAAAACGGTTGCATTCTATTAAGTAAAAGCTCTAATTGATTAAGTCGAAAGGCAAATTTTGTGTCTGTTCGGCTCATCAGTTTCACTCCGTCCATCTCTTTTAATGTAATTGGAGAGAAATCGGAAATAGCGCTTGAAAGATTCATCTATTGATTTTTTTCGATTACAAAATCCTCAACCTTATAGGTAGTATTATTAGATGTGATTTCAATATGACGAAAAACAGCATAATCATAAGTTGTATTTACATCCGAACTATCGGCATAAGTGTAAATAGTATACTTTCCTTTCCGCAAGAATTCAAATCGATATCTGCCATTAAAATCTGTTTCAAAATTATCATCATAAACAGTTCCTTCATCATCTGAATAGATAATAAATACATCCTCGCCTGCATCTAACTGGTAATAAAGAGTATCTTTTTGCCCTTGAGGAGTTTGAAAGGTGTAAATTTTATATACTTTACCCTCAATTACTGAGGTTCCTCCTTCTCCAGCCTCTTTCTTACATGCTGATAATGCTATGCCAATTAGTAATATGTAGATTAATTTTCTCATTTTATTGTTTTATAATTCTTTCTACTTGCTGATTTGATTTCACAAAATACACCCCAGTTTCCCAAGAAGATATATCTATTGAGAAAGTATTTGCTACTGTTGTATTAAACACTTCTTGACCAATTAAATTATAAATACATAGTTCACTTTTAGCACCTAAAATATAAATACGAGTATTACTAGGGTTTGGATAAACACGAAAATTAGATTGGTGTTCTATATTGTTGATCGATGTAAAAGGCTGATTGTGACCATCGTATGTTTCTGATTGATGAACGAAAATCCCCGTGCCATTTGGTACTCTTGCATACGCTACATCATTAGGCATATTTACAAAATGAACAGCATCAACCACTAGCCCATTAGGAGTTGTTAAGTACACTTCCTCCTGATCAGCAGAAAGTCGATAAGTAGTATGCAGTCCTGCTTGTGAATTTCCAGCAGTATCACACCATATAATCAGATAATCATTAGGAGCAATACTTATATTTGGAAAAGACCATTTTGTCAAGTCGTTCTCCGAATCTGAGAGATAATAACCATTTAAATTCACAGAAAAATTATTTCCATTGTAAAGTTCTACCCAGTCATCATATTCACCACTCTGATCAGAAATCGCTGAAATATTCGAAGCCATTATCTCATTAATTGCCAACTGATTCACCACTGGTAATTGATGAAACTCCTTTTCTGCCCTTTCAGGAGAAAATATACCTGCATCATTATTCTCGGCATAAATATAGTATTGTACATCTCTAGCGTCTACATCTATTGCTGCACTATAATTTCCTCCTCCATTATCTAGCATTGCTATTTTCTTAAATTCGTCGTGAAATTTGAAACGATATCCTAAGAATGCACTTGTAGCATTTGCAATTTGAGCAGAAATCGTAACACTAGAATGTGGAGTTGGGTTTGTAGGATTAGAAATAATAGCTGAAATTGTTGGCGGAATAGACGTAAATTCAACAAGTGATTGTAAATAGGAAACTCTTGCATTCATTAATTCTGAAATACCAACTATCATATTTTGAGAGCCTGTAGAGATAGAGGAATTGATATTTGCTAAAAAATCAGAATGCGAATAAAATCCGTTTAGATCGGCTGTTACTGAAGAATCAATCATTGCTTGCAATTGATTTGCTCTAGTTATATAATTCCCGCTTACAAATTGTTCATTTAAAATTGTTCCCATATGCGCTACATACATCCTTTTATACTGATCAGATGAAAACATTTGAGTAGTCATTTTATTTAAACTGTTTGAGCTTCCATGAAATATATCTAATTCCTGCAAATCTTGAGTAGTAACGGGTTGAGGCAATCCATTCTTGAAAGTCCCAAAAGCACCATTCAAATCCCAAATTATAGGAGAAAAATTCCCATTATTATCTTTAAATAAATAGAAATTGTGCGGAATACCATTTACAGGACCATCAAGAGCAACAGTCAAATTTGAAAAAGCCATAAGCCAAAGCGTTCTGTCTTCATCTAACACCTCTTCTATGTTAGAAAATACATTATTAACAGTGTCTAAAAATTCACCCAAATCTGTCCAATCATTAGATGATTGTATCTCGTAAGCTTTTTGCAAACAATTGGTGTCAGTAAAATACTGCCAAACCCCATTAAAACCAGAGGGACAATTAGGAACTTGCACGCCTGTATTTTCTACTTTAAAGAAAGGTCCTCTTCTTTCATAAAAATGTTCATTTGTAAAGTCATCATCAACTGATTGCACACAAGTATAAAGCCCATGGAAATTACCATTAACAAATACATTTGCGTAGGTAGCCTTTGAGGCAGGCATATATTCTCGAGCTATCTCGTAAGCTAGAACCTCTCTTACGAATGAAGGATCTCTAAAACCATTTGAAAGTTTTAAGACATTATACCCATCAATAGACTGGCCATTATGTACATAATCTAGCCTAATATTAAGGGGATTCTTAGTGTTATTAGCATTGTAAGAACTATTGCCTTTATACTTAACCCCAACATCTTGATCTGCTTCTCCATCTATAACCACAGAATCAGCGATTAAACGCTCTCCTAAATCGTTTGTATAATATAAGTCCAGCGTATCATCCCAATTAGGCTCTGAAAAAAAGATCTCTATTTTTCGAATTCCTATATCAAAAACATCCTGCGAAAAGGATGTAATGGTAATTGTAAATAAGAATAAAATTAAGAGAGACTTCTTCATTTTTTAATTTTTTACAAAAATACAAATATTTTTTTCTAGTCAATAAAAACTGATTTTATTCTTATGTACTCAAGGAATCCTGCTTTGCTAATTGCCAATATCTCTCCATTTCCTCCAATTTCATAGCAGATAAATCTTTTCCTTCCTTTCTCAGTTTGCTTTCCATAATTTTGAATCTATTTATAAAACGTTTGTTACATTTTTCTAATGCATCATCAGGATTAACATTTATAAATCGAGCGTAGTTGATAAGTGCAAACAGTAAATCTCCAAATTCTGATTCTATCTGGTCGGCATTCTTTTTTACTACCTCATCATGAAGTTCATTCAACTCTTCATTAACTTTTTCTAAAACTTGTGATTTGTTGTCCCAATCAAAACCAACTCCTCTTACTTTTTCTTGAATTCTGAATGCTTTTATCATTGCTGGAAGGGAATTTGGCACCCCCTCTAAAACAGATTCTTTACCTTCTTTGAGTTTTAGTTTTTCCCAATTCCTTTTCACCTCTACTTCATCTTTAACCTCCACATCACCATAAATATGAGGATGCCTATGCACTAATTTATCACAAACTGTATTGATGACATCTGAAATGTCAAAAGAACTGCTTTCTGAAGCTATACGTGCATAAAAAATTATATGTAAAAGCAAATCACCCAATTCTTTTTTGATTTCATCATTTTTTTTCTCTACAATTGCATCTGAAAGCTCATACATTTCTTCAATACTTAAATAGCGTAAACTTTCCATAGTTTGCTTTTTGTCCCAAGGACACTTTTCCCGTAATTCATCCATAATTTTTAATAAACGAACAAAGGATTCTTTTGCTGTTTTTTTTTGCATTTTCTTTTAATTTGATGGCTGTAAATTTAACATTTTACAAATAAGAAAATTGAACGCATAAGTTTTAATTTATGCTTTATTGGAAACTTTATTTTTTGTATTATATTTGTAAAAAATTAATTATTAAAAATATCAATTATGAAAAAACTAACTACCCTAATTACTGCTCTATTTTTCGTAAGCAATCTATTAGCACAGAATTTTGTAAGCACTAGTCCAGAAAATAAGAATGTAGTATTAGAAGAATTTACAGGTATACACTGTGTATATTGTCCTGACGGACATCTAAAAGCGCAACAGTTATCTGATGCAAATCCTGGAGATGTTGTGTTAATCAATATTCATACTGGTTCTTATGCAAGCCCTAACCCAGGAGAACCGGACTTTAGATCTGATCCAGAGGGGGCTGGGATTGCAAATCAATCTGGTGTTGCTGGTTATCCTGCTGGAACAGTTAATAGACATCTATTTCCAGGTTTAGGACAGAGCGGAGCAAATGTAACAGCAATGAGTAGAGGAGATTGGGCTGGTGCAGCTGGTCAAATTTTCGCACAACCTTCTTGTGTAAATGTTGCAGCTGAAGCAACATTAGATGTTAGTACAAGACTGTTAACAGTTAATGTAGAGGCTTATTATACAGCTAACAGTACAAATCCTACCAATAAATTAAATGTTGTGTTATTACAAAATAATGTTGAAGGCCCTCAAACAGGAGGATCTAGTTATAATCCTACAGCTATTTTACCAAATGGGAATTACAACCATCAGCATATGTTTAGACACCTTCTAACAGGTCAATGGGGAGATGACATTACATCAACTACAACTGGTGCTCTTTTCCAACAAACATATAATTACATCATCCCTACTGATCTAAATGGTGTTGCATACGACTTGTTTAATCTAGAGGTGGCTGTTTTTGTTGCAGAAGGACAACAAGAAATATTAAGTGGTAATATGGCAAATATGACATATGTAGTCCCTCCTGGAATTAACTTAATCGACTTAAGTGCAACTACAAATATGAGTATGCCAGCATCATTATGTGATAATAATATTACACCTGAAATTACAGTAATAAACCAGAGCGGAATAAGTGTAGATACATTTGAAGTAAGTTATACCCTCAATACTGGAAATCCTGTAACACAAGCTATTTATACTTCATTAGCGCCTTCAGCAAGTACAACGATTACATTTCCTATGATCACTGTTCCATCTGGCGAGAATACAATATCATACAGTGCTGCAACTATCGGAGGAACTTCATTCATAGATAATGTGCCTAATAATAATTTAGCAAGTTCTGGGAGCTTTAATACTATTTCTCCAACAGCTTTCGCGACATCGCATAGTGAAGGTTTTGAAGGATACGGTAATACTACTCCAGCACCAAATAATGCTTTGCTTTTAAACCCTCAAGGCTATAGAGTATTTATTATTGATCAAACATGGCCTGGGCCAAATTCTGGAGGATATGGTATGAGTAACAATTCTTTTAGGTGGCAGTTCGTCCAAATGAGTGGTGGTAATTATGCAGACCTGGTCTTTGCAAAACTTGATTTCTCTAACTCAAATAGACATGGAATGTCATATTCGTATGCACATGCTCAAAATAATGGATTTGACAATAATAGATTGCAGATTCTAGTCTCAACAGACTGTGGAGTTACTTGGAGCCTTGAGTCTGAACTTTCAGGATCTAACCTAGCAACTACAGCTCCAGTAGGTGTAAGCTCAAACTTTTACCCAACTGCTAATGCCTGGGAAACAGACACTGTAGACCTAAGCGCTTATGATGGTAATGCTGAAGTCATGATTGCATTTAGAGGTATTTGCGCAGGAGGTAATAACTTGTATATTGATGATATAGAGATAAATGGAGGAATGATTATATCAAGTTTATCAAACCCATCTACAGAAGATATAAACGTAAATCTTTATCCAAACCCTACTAACAAAATAGCTACTTTTGAATTAAACATTGAGAAAAATATGCCGTTAGAAATTAGTGTAGTTAATATACTAGGTGAAAAGGTAAAAGAAATTAAGAGTGATGATTTTACAAAAGGAATACACAATATTACTTTTGACACTTCTAATTTAAAGAGCGGAACATATTTTGTGAAATATGAGTTTAACAATGAAGTAAAAAATGTGAGATTTGTAGTTAGCCGATAATTAGCAAAAATTAAATAACATAAAAGGGCTACTTTGTAGCCCTTTTTTATCTATTCTTGTTCTTATGAAAATATTCTTGATAACATTAAGTATGATTGCAGTTGCTTTTGCTGGAATTGCAATTAAAATATTATTGAAGAATAATGGAGAGTTCTCTGGGACTTGTGCAAGTCATAATCCTCTAATAAATAAAGATGGAGAAGCATGCGGATTATGTGGAGCTTTACCAGAAGAAAATTGTAAAAATAATGAGAATTAATTTACGATCCGTTTTTGCATACCAGGACTGATAAAAGTCTTCCACTCTCCATTCTTATCGGTATAAACCAAATAAATATCTAATTCATCTGCCAGTTTATTATACAACTGCTTTGTCTGTTTTACACCCATCGCCAAAAAAGCTGTAGCATAAGCATCTGCCAGTGCGCATTTCTCAGTTTTTACAGTTACGCTTAGCAATCTATTTTGAGCAGGAAAACCACTTTTTGGATTAATCGTGTGAGCATACTTTACACCATCTTTAACATAAAATTTTCGATAGTCTCCTGAACTTGCCATAGCTTTATTTTCTAAATCTAAAATAAACTGAAAACGCTGATTTACATCAATCTCTTCAACTGGCTTGTCCACTCCTACTCGCCAAACCTTAGCGTCTGCATTTATACCTTTCGCTTTGATCTCTCCTCCTACTTCCACTAAATAGTTTTCTACTCCATTTTGTTCAAGTAATGTAGATATCAAATCAACAGTATAACCTTGTGCAATAGCATTAAAATCCAATTGCACACCTTTTGGTAATACTATACTACTATCAGTTAATCTTGTATTGTGCATACCAACATTTTGCATTATCTTTAAAACAACTGAAGAATCAATTGCATCTACCTTTTGATAATGATCTTGATAAAATCCCCAGTATTTTACAAGCGGAAAAACTGTGCAATCAAAATATCCATTACTTATTTGATTTACTTGCATTGCTTGAGTATATACCTTATTAAAAATAGCATCTGTATTTATATTTTCACCATTATTTAAGCGTGAAATGATAGAAACTGGCATATAGATAGAAACAGAACTGTCTATCTCAGCGAATAAGCTATCAATCTTAAAATGAAAATCTTCAGCATTTTCTGATAGATATTTAATGTGATAAAAAGTTCCTTGAACTTCTCCAGAATTGCTAACCAATACTTTATTATCAGTGGAAGCGCAAGAAAGAAAGATAAGTAGAAATAAGTAAAAAATGTTTCTCATGAAGGCAAAGATAGAGATAGTTACTAGAAATAAAATCCTAACAACTAAAAACTAATAAACAGAATTTAGTTTATCTTTGAAAGATAGAGATAAAAGCAACTACAATAGCGGAATACTATAAAAAATGATATTCTCATAATTTTATTTAAATTTGCTAAAAAACAAAGATTATGAAAAAATCTATTTATTATTATTACTTCTCGACAATCATAATTTGCTTGTTCTTAGCACCAGATATCTTTAGTACAATCGGTGGCTCTCCTGGAGCTAAAACAGGATCGCCAATGGATGGAAATAACTGCACAGTTTGTCATAGTGGTACTGTAAATTCAGGTTTGGGAGCGCTGTCAGTTGCAACTAACATTCCAATGCAGGGATATACGCCTGGACAGACATATCAGATTACAGTAAATATTGTACAGTCTGCGATAAATAGGTTTGGATTTGAAATAACTTGTGAAGAAGGTAATTTTGGTAGTCAAAAGGTAGGTGCTTTTGGGATATTAGATGCTTCAACAACCAAATTGATAAATAACAATACTGCCATCACTCATACCCAAGGAGGTGTATTTGGGTCTGGATCCAGAAGTTGGAGTGTAAATTGGACAGCTCCAACTACAAGTGTCTCTGGAGGAATTGTATTCTATGTTAGTGCAATGTCAGCTAATGGCAATGGGAATAATAATGGAGATGAAGTTTATACACAAAGTCGTTCGTTTGTTGAAGCAAGTTCTTCTGTGAGTGAAATTAAAAACAAAATCATAACTTTTGTTAATCCTATATCAAAAGACATTATGATTAACACTTTGGAACCGATAACTATTAGTAATTTGAAAATTTATGATATTTCTGGGAAACTAATAACTGAAAATAACGACTTACAATTGCCTTCTGCTATAAATGTTAATTTTTTGGATGCAGGAATTTATATTGTAAATATGAATTTGAAAAATGGGGAATCAATAAGTGAAAAGCTGATGATTCCCTAATTTCCAATAATTTTAAATTCGGTTCTTCTATTGTTTTTCCTGCCTTCCAAACTTTCATTGCTATCTATTGGGGCAGTTGAGCCATATCCCTTTGCAGTGAGTTTATCCTCGCTGATTCCTTTTTTGATAAGATAGTCTACAACTGCTTCTGCTCTTTTTTGGGAAAGCCTAATGTTCAAAACTTCAGATCCCGTATTATCGGTATGTCCCGATAATTCAACACTTAAATTGGGTAGTTTATTCATCAAATCGACCAAACGATCTAACTCAGCAAAAGAATCTTCTTTTACAATGGACTTCCCAATCTCAAAAAAAACATTTCTAAGGGCAATCTTACTACCGATATCAATATACATCAATTCAATATCTTTCTCTAGCAAATTATAAGTCTCTCCTTTTGCGATGTCAAAATTTTCTGAATGAAATAAATAACCATCTGCACTCACTGCAATGCCATAATTTTTTCCAGAGGGTAATGAAATCAAAAACTTTCCAGTTGATGCATTTGAAGTTAGTGAAATATAATTCTTTCCTGTAGTATTATCAGTAATACTAATATTTGCTCCAACTGCTTCCTTGGTGATAATATCTAAAATTTTCCCTTTGAAAACAGTTAAATTTCTTTCTTCAACCATTACAGGCTGAGAAATCGTTTTATCTTGTATAGGATTTGCAATTGATGCAATTAATTGTTCCTCAGCATCTAATGATTGTGGCTTTTCAGTACCCCAGAGTGTAAGTTTGTAGATATCCATACCACCTTCACCTCCTTTTCTATTTGAAGCAATATAAGCAACTTTTCCACTTGCAGTTGAGGAATAAAATAAATCATCATAAGGAGTGTTGATAGGCGCTCCTAAATTCTGTGCTGGTCCCCAATGCCCTAATTCATCAACATGAGAAACAAAGATATCATATCCTCCCATAGAATTGTGACCTTGAGAAGAGAAATACATGGTCTTTCCATCAGGATGTAGATAAACAGAGCCTTCATGATATTTGGTATTTACTTCATGGCCAGCAGATTGTCCTTTTCCCCAAATATTTCTTTCTTTATTCATCACCCCTGAAAACATAATATCCCAATTTTTACCATAGCCACCATCAGTTAAATAATACACCTTGATGTCTTTAGGATCATAAGATGCAAGGGTTTCATTATCAACTGTATTTACAGAATTTCCTGCTTTTCCCATCTTCCTTTCTGGCTCCTCCCATTTTGTTCCATTTAATTTGGATTCAAATACATCTGCATTATCGTTCTCCACTTTATAAATGAGTAATCTTTGTCCATCATAAGAAAGACCGCCAACAGCATCATCTTCTTGAGTGTTTAAAGTGTTTATAGCTTCTGTTTTAATCCATTTTCTGTTTTCCAAAGTAGAATAATAAATCTCATTATCATATCTTCCATAACTATCTGGCAAATGTTCATTTGCCCTATTAGAAGTAAAAATTAAAAGTTCGCCATCCGCACTAAGGCAAGGGCTCCAATCATCAGCCTCAGAATTTAATGCTAGATTATCAATCCATACTTTTTGCGGTTTTTTGATTAATTCAATAGCACTCTCACATTCTTGAATGTGCTTTTTATAAAAATCAGCAAAAGGTTCAAATTTTTTGTCTTTTTGTCTTTTTTTGAAAATGTTAAATTGATCAATGGCTTCTGAGAACTTACCTTCTAGTTGCAAACTCATGGCATAATAGAAATGAATAGTAGGATCAGTTTCTTGCTCCTTATCATCTAGTGTAATTGCTTTTTGTAAAAAATTGTATGCTAAATATTTTTGATTAGTGTAAAGGTAAGCATTCCCTATTTTTACATTCAATTCAATATTTTTAGGGTTAAACTTGTTGGCTGGCAAATAAAAGAAGAGTGCTTGCTCAAAAAACTTGATGGCATCATTTCTAGCTAATATGGCGTCATTCCCACTTTGCAAAAACTCATCCCCCAATTTTATATTTTTAAGCGCTTTTTTTAACCCATCTTTATCTGATTTAAAATTAGATGTCTTAAATACTATATTTTGCGCAAACACAAAATTAACTGAAAGTAAAATTAATAATAATGTTTTTATGATATGAGATCTAGTGGCAATCATTCATTAAATACTTTTTAGCCAATGATATACCCAAACGATTTGCTCTATCCCAATCAGCACAAGCGCCCTGTTCATCTCTATGCATTTGCTTGCTGATTGCTCTATTTAGGTAGGCTTTTGCATAATCTTTATCTATTGAAATGGCTTTATCAAAATCAGCAATAGCTGTTACATAATCTTTATTTTTATGATGTGTGACACCTCTATTGTTATATGCTAAAGCATTTTCAGGGTTTAAGGAAATAGCTTTATTAAAATCAGCAGTAGCAGCAGCATAATCCTCCAATTCAAAATACAATCTCCCTCTATTATTGTAAGCAATATCATAATTTGGATTTTTTGAAATAGCATTATTATAATTACTCAATGCCTTTTGCTTGTCATCTTTTAATCTGTAAATAGCTGCTAAATTGTTATACACAAATGCAAGTTTATCATCTAGTAATATTGCCTTTTCGTAATCAGAGATGGCTTTTTCATATTTCTGTAAGTTTCTATATGAAGACGCCCTATCATTATAGGTATTTGCTGTTGGCTTAATTTTTATTGAGTTGGAATACATTTGAATTGCCTCCTCAAAATTATTTTGCAAAAACATCAAAACGCCCATCTCATAATAGGATTTATAATTCTGATCGTCTAAGGCAATGATTCTTTTATAATCAACAAGTGCTAGTGAATTTTTATTTACTATTCTGTAAATCTCAGCTCTTTTGAAGAGTGATAGATAATTAGTGCTATCTAACTTAAAAGTAGTTGTAAAATCGGAAATAGCTTTATCATAATCAGATAAAGTAAAAAAACACACTCCTCTATTAAAATAAGCTGCAACAAACAAAGAGTCGATTTCAATGGCATTAGTATAACGACTAACGGCATCAGAAAAATTATTAAGTTCAAACAACTGAATCCCTTCATTATAAGCATCACGGGATAATTTAAATTGTTGCTGCTGCAAATTGAGATTAGCAATAGAGTCCTGAAAATTTAATTCTTGATTATTTATTGTGCTATCAAAAAGTAATGTATCTGCGGTTTGAGCAATGCCAAATGTTGCGAACATTAAACTCATAATAACAAAATAAATGTGCTTTTTCATGGCTTTAAAATAGAAGCGTAAAAATAGTTTTTTACATTTCTAAAGACAATAGAAGTCATATTAATTTTCAACAAAATTTAACTCTTTTTGCATCATCTACCAAAAAACAAGAAAATGCACTTAATAATAATATAACCTATCATATAACTTTATTATATCTTTGTATTTAACTGATTTCATGTTATTTATTAATATTATATGACATACTGTCATAAGGTATTTTTATAAAAAATAAAGCGATTTTGATTATAATTTATGAAAAGTAGTTTTTGTAGTTTTGCAAAATGAGAATTGACATTTTAACAATATTGCCAGATTTTTTTACAAACGCTTTTGAGTTATCCATATTGAAAAGAGCGAAAGAAAAAAACATTGTAGATATCAACATTCATGACATTAGAAAGTATTCTACACAAAAACAAAGAAGTGTTGACGATTATCAATATGGCGGTGGAGCAGGAATGGTAATGACTATTCAACCCATTGATGATTTGATTAGAAAATTAAAAAGCGAAAGAGATTATGATGAAATCATTTACCTTACTCCTGATGGGCAAACGCTCAACCAGGAAAATTGCAATCAACTTTCTACTTACAGAAACATAATTTTACTTTGTGGACATTACAAAGGAATTGATCAGAGAGTAAGAGATCATCTGATTACAAAAGAAATAAGCATTGGTGATTATGTGCTAACAGGAGGAGAATTAGGTGCATTAGTGCTTTCAGATGCAATTATTCGCTTAATTCCTGGTGTTATTTCTGACGAAACTTCAGCGCTTACTGATTCTTTTCAAGACGAATTACTCTCCCCCCCTGTTTATACCAGACCATCAGAATACAAAGGATGGAAAGTGCCTGAAATTTTACTTTCTGGAGATGATAAAAAAATTGAGAAATGGAGAGAACAGCAAGCAGAAATTCGTACCAAAACAAGAAGACCTGACATTTTAAGAAATAAATAAATTTTATCTTAAAAAGTAGTATTATTTTTTGAAAAATAAATTGTAATATTGCAAACCGATTTCTAAACAACAATTTTTAGTCATGAACTTAGTAGAAAGCATATCAAAAGAAATTTCCACATTGAATCAGATTCCAGCATTTTCATCTGGTGATACAATTACAGTTTACTATAAAATTAAAGAAGGAAATAAAGAAAGAACACAGCACTTTAAAGGAGTTGTTTTGCAAAGAAGGGGAAGTGGAACTACCGAAACTTTTACTATTCGCAAAATGTCAGGAGGAATTGGAGTAGAAAGAATCTTCCCAGTAAATTCACCAATCTTAGAGAAAATTGAAATAAACAAAAAAGGTAAAGTAAGAAGAGCAAGAGTTTTCTATTTAAGAGAACTAACTGGTAAAAAAGCAAGAATCAAGGAAATTAGAAAATAACTTTTTTAAATAAGATACATAAAAAAGCCCAATGTCGGGCTTTTTTTATTGTGCTAGTATCACAAATTCTGTCCTCCTGTTTTTTCCCCTCCCTTCTTTAGTTGCATTTGAAGACACCGGCTTTTTCTCCCCAAAACCTTTATATTCTAATCTTTTATTGATCACTCCATTATCTAGCAAGTACTGAAAAACTGCCCGCGCTCTATTTTCAGACAAATTGAGATTATCACTTGCTGAACCAACATTGTCGGTGTGACCATGAATAGCCACTTTTAGATTTCTATTTAGAATTAAATAATCTGCAAAAGCAATTAGAATCTCTTTAGAAACAGGAGTTAATGCAAAGGAATTTGTTGTAAAGTAAATATTATCTAATCTGAAAACCTTACCATGACCTAATTGTTGGATGCTTAAGTTAAGTTCGGTAGGTGAATTAAATACTTCATCATCAGACGAAAGATATCTAGCATTAAAAGCAAATCCTTTTTTATTAATCGTAAGCAAAATATCATCCCCTTCTTCTAATGTGTAAGCAGCAGTATATTCTCCATTTTGCACCTGAACAATATGTTTTTCTTTATCATTTAGGTTTTTTAGTTCTATGGCAGCATCTTCAATAATTTGCCCATTTTCATCTTTTAATACTCCTTTCAAAAACAAAACTTTTTTTGGCTTTGCTGCTTCATATAAATCAAAAGCATACAAATCCCAACCACCTACTCCATCCAGTTGATTAGATGCGAAATAGGCTTTTTTACCATCTGTGCTCACAAAAAGCCCCAACTCATCTGAAACTGTATTGATTGGAAAGCCAATATTTTGTGGCTTTTGCCAGATACCCAAAGTGTCTTTTCGGCTAAAGAAGATATCATAGCCCCCAACAGATGGAAACTGATCGGAAGCAAAGAATAAAGTTTCATTATCGGTATGCAAAAAAGGAGATTTTTCATTATTTCTACTATTGATATGCTCTCCTATATTCTCAGGATTACTCCACTCCCCTTTTTCGTTTTTTCTGATAATATACAAATCAGAACCACCAAAACCTCCTTTTCTATCACTAGCAAAAATAAGAGAATTGCCATCAGTTGAAACGGAGGGCTGAGATTCCCAACTGTCTTTTCTATTTATTTTCGTGTTGAAAGCCATAATCTCTGACCACTCATCCCCTTTTTTTTGAGTGTAAAACAAATCACAATTATTATAGCCTCCATCTATATTTTGACAAACCGTAAAATAGAGAGTTTTATTGTCAATGGTTATACTTGCGCCTCCTTCATTTGAATTTCTGTTAAAAGGAAAAGGCATAGGAGATCCTGTATTAAATTCGGTACTTTCTTCCTTGCTGAAAACAAATTCTTCTGCAACAAACTTTGTTAAACCTCCTAACTCATCTTTTTCTCCTCTTCTTGTATAAAAAACCAATTCCTGATCAGGAGATAGTATGGGTAAATATTCATCTGCAGTAGTGGAAATACCTTTTACCACTTCCGGATTGAAAGGTACTGGACTTTGAATAATATCGCTTATCGCTTTGGCTTGTTGGTGCATTTCTTCAGCCTTTTCTGTTGCACTTTCTGTCAATCCTAATGCTATTGCTTTTTTCAAATACCTCTCAGCATGCACATACATTTTGCGTTTAAAATTAATCTCCCCTAGCAAATAATAAATAACCGGATACTTATCAGGGCAAATGGCAAGGCAAATAAGTGCATAATCTTCAGCGTCTAAGCTTTTTTTTAAATGCCAACAGGTAATAGCTTGCAAATAACTTACCTCAGCAATTTCATTTACACCTTTTGCTTTCTTTAAAGTTTGTTGAGCTTGGAAATATTTTCCTTTTTTAATTAGGCGCTCAGCAGTTTTGCAAATAGTCTTTACTTTTCCTTGTGGAAGTTCACAATCTTGCGCAAAAGCAGTTTGCAGAGAAAACAAAAGAATAAAAAGAAATCCTTTTTGCATTTTAACTCATTAATTCTTCTTCCGACACTTCACGCAATTGCCCCTCTGTAGAGGCAACAATTGTAGCAACTGTAGCGTCACCTGTTACATTTACTACTGTACGCATCATATCTAGTATTCTATCCACTGCAAAAATGAGCGCTATGCCTTCAGGTTCAATACCAATTGCAGAAAGTACTATTACAAGCATTACCATACCTGCACCAGGAACAGCTGCCGCACCAATGGAAGCTAAAGTAGCGGTTAGGACAATGGTAAGTTGTGCTGCTAAATCTAAATCGTAACCAAAAGCCTGTGCAATAAAAACTGCCGCTACAGCCTGATACAAGGAGGTTCCATCCATATTGATGGTAGCACCTAATGGCAACACAAAGGAAGAAACTTCCTCCGAAATACCTAGATGCTCCTCACACCTTTCCATGGTTACTGGTAGGGTTGCTGCTGAAGAAGAAGTAGAAAAAGCTAGCATTTGTGCTGGAGAAATTGCTTTGAAAAAATCCAAGTATTTTACTGTGGTAAAGAAGCGTAATACTATAGGATATATCAGAAAAATCATCAGTAATAAACCACTAGTAACAGCTAAAGAATACATCCCTAATGCAACAAATAAATCGGTACTAGCACCAAAATCTACTACTAAGCCGCCTAATAGAGCAAAAACACCGTAAGGAGCCATCAGCATAATCATATCTACAATTTGCAGAATAATATCATTAACGCCATCAAAAAAACCTTTTACATAAGTAGTTTTTTCTTTCGGTAGCATTACCATTGCAATACCAAACAATATGGCAAAAAAGATAACCTGTAACATATTGCTATTCTTACCACTTGCTGCAATAAAATTACTCGGTACCATATCTACCACAAACTGCAGAGGACCTTCTTCTTTTACACTACTCGCAGCAGCAATTTTAGCATCCGCTTTAGACGCATAAGCAGCTTTGAGTTCCATTCGTTTCTCCTTAGAGAATGACTTGCCTGGCTCCATACTATTCACCAAAAACAAACCAATGGTTACGGCTATTACGGTTGATACTAAATAAAAAGTAATGGTTTTTCCTCCTATTCGTGAGAGTTTGGAAATATCTGAAAGAGATGCCACCCCTTTAATAAGGGAAGCAAATACAAGGGGTACTGCTATTAATTTTAACAGGTTTACAAAAATTACACCCCAGGGTTTTATCCAGTCATTTGTGAATCCGATCCAGCCCATACTGGCAGCTAAAAGCCCAAAGAGAACCCCTGCCACCATACCAATTATTATTTTCCAATGTAATGCTAGTTTTTTCATATTTTATTGGTTTTACTTCTTAAATAAGCATCTGCTAAAGTGAGTGCCATCATACTTTCTGCAATAGGAACTGCCCTTGGCACCACACAAGCGTCATGCCTACCTTTTCCTTTAAGTACTACTCTTTCTCCCTTTTCATTTATACTTTCTTGTGTTTGCATAAGGGTAGCTACTGGCTTAAAAGCCACTTCACAATAAATATCATTACCATTGCTTATGCCACCTTGTATTCCACCAGAGTAATTGGTCTTTGTTGTGCCTTTCTCATCAAGAAAAACATCATTCACCTCACTACCCTTACTAGAAGAAATATCCACTCCTCCAAAGCCGTATTTAAAGCCGTGAACTGCATTGATGCTGAGCATTGCTTTGCCAATTTCTACATGTAATTTATCAAAAACTGGCTCTCCCCAACCAGCAGGAACACCAGTGGCAATGCAAGTTATTTCTCCTCCAATAGTATCACCCTCTTTTTTCACCCTTTGAATTTCACTAACCATCTTTTCAGCAATTGCAACATCAGGGCATCTGACAACCGAATTATTAATTTGAGTGAAATCCAAATCCTTGTGATATTTGTTCATTTTTATGTTTCCAACAGCACTTACATAAGCTGTTGTTTGCACACCAATCTTATCTAGCAATTGTAGAGCAATAGCACCAGCCACTACCCTGCAAGCTGTTTCTCTCGCAGATGATCTTCCTCCTCCTCTATAATCTCTTATTCCGTATTTCTGCTGATAAGCAAAATCAGCATGGGAAGGACGAAAAGTGTCTTTCAGATGAGTATAATCTTTACTTATTGCATCTTCATTTTTAATCAAAAAACCAATAGGTGTTCCAGTAGTTTTTCCTTCAAATAATCCAGATAAAAACTCTACTTTGTCACTTTCATCTCTTTGTGTACTAAGTTTGCTTTGTCCTGGTTTTCTTCTGTCTAACTGCTGTTGAACTTTTTCAAAATCAATTTCTAATCCTGCTGGGCAAGCATCTATAATACCCCCTATTGCTTCTCCGTGCGACTCTCCAAAAGTAGTAAGCTTAAAGATTTGTCCAAAAGAATTTCCCATAGGGCAAATATAACATAATTGGTAAGAGTGAATTTTGTATTTTCGCACAATCAAATTTACTTATGAAAACAGTTATTAAAAATATTGCTGAGCTTATCCAAACAGAGCAGAAACCTAGAAAGTGGGTTGCAGGCAAAGAGATGTCAGCAATCAAATCTATAAAAGATGCTTTTGTAGAGATTGAAAATGGAATTATTACTGCATTTGGTAGTATGCAAGATTGGGCTGGTATTGAGGATTGGAATCATACCGAAATTATTGATGCTGAGGGAGGAATGGTTTTCCCTACTTATTGCGACAGCCATACACATCTAGTTTTTGCTACTAGCCGTGAAGGTGAATTTGTAGATAGAATCAATGGCCTTTCTTATGAAGAAATTGCGAAAAGAGGTGGTGGAATTCTAAACTCAGCTACCAAATTGCAAGAAACTACTGAAGAGCAACTTTTTGAAGATTCACTTATTCGCCTTAATGAAGTAATTCGTATGGGTACAGGAGCAATTGAAATTAAAAGTGGCTATGGTTTAAACTTAGAAGCTGAATTGAAAATGCTCAGAGTCATTAAAAGGTTAAAAGAAATTTCTGATATCACCATAAAAGCAACTTTCCTAGGAGCGCATGCCCTTCCTAAGGAATATAAAAACAATAAAGACGGCTATATGGATTTGGTAATTAATCAGATGTTACCAAAAGTTGCAAATGAAGGCTTAGCAGACTATGTAGATATTTTTTGTGAAGAAGGTTATTTCTCAGTTGATGACACAAAAAGGCTCTTAGAAGCAGCGAATAAATACGACTTACAAGGAAAAACACATGTGAATCAATTTAATACAATTGGAGGAGTGAAAGCCTCAGTAGATTCAGGAGTTCTTTCAGTAGATCATTTGGAACAAATGCAAGAAGAAGATTTTGAAGCACTCAAAAATTCAAAATGCATGCCTACTATTTTGCCTTCTTGTTCTTTCTTTCTAGGTATTCCTTATGGGCCTACAGAAGAAATGATAAATAGAGGACTTCCTGTTGCACTTGCTACTGACTACAATCCAGGATCTTCCCCGAGTGGAAATATGAATTTTGTAGCCTCTTTAGGCTGCATTCAACTGAAAATGACGCCAGAACAAGTTATTAATGCCACAACAATAAATGGCGCTTATGCTATGGGGGTACAGCACGAATTAGGGAGTGTTTGTGTAGGTAAAAAGGCAAATCTTTTTATTACAAAACCAATATCTTCTTATTCTTATCTTCCTTATTCTTTTGGGCATAATGTAATTGAGAAAGTAATAATTAACGGAAAAATTAAATAATGAAACAAATAATTGAATGTGTACCCAATATTTCTGAAGGAAGAGATAAAGAAAAGATTAGAAGAATATCTTCAGTTGTAGAGAAAATTGATGGTGTAAAACTCTTAAATGTAGATCCTGGAAAAGCAACAAACAGAACTGTAATTACTTTTGTTGGTGAGCCTCAACGAGTTATAGATGCTGCATTTTTACTGATACAAAAATCACAAGAATTGATTGATATGAGCAAACACTCTGGAGAACACCCAAGAATGGGATCTACAGATGTTTGTCCACTAGTACCAATTGCAAACATCAGCATGGAAGAAACAGCTAAATGGGCACACAAATTAGGAGAAAGAGTTGGGAATGAATTAGGAATTCCTATTTATCATTATGAAGCAGCTGCTCAAGAAGAAAAAAGAGAAAATCTAGCTAATTGCCGACAAGGGGAATATGAAGGGCTTTCTAAAAAATTAATTGATCCAGAATGGAAACCAGATTTTGGTCCTGCAGCATTTAACAAATCTGTAGAAAAGTCAGGAGCTACAGCTATTTCGGCTCGTGATTTCTTAGTGGCTTATAATGTGAATCTAAATACTACTTCTACTAGAAGAGCAAATGCTGTTGCTTTTGATATCAGAGAGGCAGGAAGAATTAAAAGAGAAGGAGGAAAAATTACTGGGAGAATAATAAAAGATAAAGATGGAAATCCATTAAAAACTCCAGGTTTATTTAAAGCAGTAAAAGGAATTGGATGGTTTATTGAAGAGTATGGAGTAGCTCAAATCTCATACAATCTAACAAATATAAACACATCTCCATTACATGAGGTTTTTGACAAAACTTGCGAGAGAGCTATTGCAAGAGGATTAAGAGTCACAGGTTCAGAACTAGTAGGATTAGTTCCTAAAAAAGTATTAATTGATGCTGGAAAATATTTCTTAAGAAAGCAAGAAAGATCTACAGGAATTCACGAATCAGAAATAATTAAAATAGCAATAAAATCTTTAGGGCTAAATGAATTAGCGCCTTTCAATCCAGAAGAAAGAGTAATTGAGTATATGCTAGAATCTGATTCTAATAAACCATTGGTAAATATGACCCTTACTGATTTCGCTAATGAGACCGCTAGTGAGAGTGCTGCACCTGGTGGCGGATCAATTTCTGCATATTGTGGAGCGATGGGAGTTGCACTAGGAACAATGGTAGCAAATTTATCAGCTCATAAAAGAGGATGGGATGATAGATGGGAAGAATTCTCAGATTGGGCAGAAAAAGGAATCAAATATCAAAATACACTTCTAGAATTGGTAGATGAAGACACAAATTCCTTTAATAAAATAATGGATGCATTCCGTTTGCCAAAAAATACAGATGAAGACAAAAAGAAAAGGAAAGACGCAATACAAGAAGCTACAAAATATGCAATCCTTACTCCTTTTAAAGTTATGGAAACTGCTTATAACTCTATGGAAGTGATGAAAGCTATGGCAGACTTTGGAAATCCTAACTCAGTAACGGATGCTGGAGTTGGAACTCTTTGTGCGAGAACTGCAGTTATTGGCGCATTCTTAAATGTTAAGATTAATTGTGGAGATTGTGAAGATAAGAGTTTCGTAGAAGACATTCTAAAAAAAGGACAAGAACTAGTAGAAAAAGCTTGTGCTTTAGAAAATGAAATTATTCAGATTACAAATAAGAAGATTTAAGAAATAATTATACTTTTACCAATAATTTCTCGTTCTTAACAAAAACACTATTATGAAAACATTAAGAATATTAGCACTGCTTATTACCTGCTGTTTTGCTACTCACTCACTCCAAGCACAAAAAGTTGTTGTAAAAAAGAACAACAGTAAAAAAGTTGTTGTAAAAAAGAACAACAGTAAAAAAGTTGTTGTAAAAGGCAATAAGCACAATACTCATACTACTCATCATGGAGGGCAACATCCTCATCATCATGGAAATAGAAAAGTTATTATAAAAAATAATAGAAAAAACATCATTGTAAAAAAACCAAAGAACCCTAGATATGTAAAAAAACCTTTCTTGAAAAGAAAAGGATTTGTTTGGGTTTCTGGATTTTGGAAATGGACAGGGCACACTTATATATGGATTAGTGGTTCTTGGGAAAGAGAACGACATGGCTTTCATTGGCATGATGGTTATTGGGAAGAAACACCTCGTGGTTTCTTTTGGGTAGAAGGTTATTGGTGTAACATTTATTAAAAAACTTGAACTAATGAAAAACCTAATTTATTTTTCAATTTTTTGCATCTTTACTTTTAGTGCTTGTGAAGAAAGTCAAAGCAGGGGATGTACAGATCCAATTGCTGTAAATTATAAAAGTTGGGCTGACATTAATGATGGTAGTTGCATATATGAAGCTTATATAGTATTTCATATGGACTATAATGCTGCAGCATTCTTAAATGATGAGCCTGGAGTTCTGTCCTTAGAGTATGTTGTTGATAATATTGAGGTTGGGAAAGACGTTTATGACTTCTTTGATGTTGCAACAAATACAACTCCATACTGTCATCAAGTAGGGTTTACAACAGCAACAATAGAATGGTATAATCCTAATGATATCGAGATATCATTTGAAGCAATTGACAACTTAGGAGAAATACAATGGTATGGAAAGGCTTGGCTCTCTCCTAATGAATGTGTTGACATACCATTAGAGTATGAGTCCAACTTAACAAAAGATGAAAAAGATAACAAATAAAGTAATTCTTTATTTAACAATATCTTCAACAATCAATTGAGCTAATTGCTCAGATGCACCAGTATCTCCCAATTTTTCTCTTAATACACTATACTCTTTCTTTATTCTTTCACTACTTCCTTTTTCCAGAATTTCTGATAAAGATGATTTAAGATTCTTTGGATTCAATTCTGATTGAATCAATTCTTTTACCACCAATTTGTTCATGATGATATTCACCAGCGAAATAAATTTAGTTTCTACCAATCGTTTTGCAATTTGAAATGATATTGAGTTAGTTTTGTAGCAAACAATCTGTGGTACAGCAAAAAGTGCTGTTTCCAAAGTAGCAGTACCAGAAGCAACTAAAGCTACTTTCGTATTTTTCAATAGTCCATAGGTCTCATCTTTTACAAGCAAAACATTTTTGTTTTCTAATATATTTTTATAAAAACTCTCTTCAATAGTAGTTGTGGCAGCTACTACAAACTGATAATTAGGAAAATCCGCAACTATCTTTAACATTTGTGGTAGAATCTTTCGTATCTCTTGTTTTCTACTTCCTGGAAGTAGTGCAATAATCTTTTTATCTGTTTTTATTGAAAAGCTAAAATTATCTTTTGCAATCTCATCCAAAAGCGGATGCCCCACAAAAACTACTTCAAAATTATTGTCTTGATAAAATTGCTTCTCAAAAGGCAGGATGACAAACATTTTATCTATATATTTTTTTATTTGATTTAGCCTGCTTTTTTTCCAAGCCCAAATTTGAGGAGAAATGTAATAATACACCTTGATGCCTCTTTGCTTAGCGAACTTAGCAATTCGAAAATTAAATCCAGGATAATCAACCAAAATGAGTGCATCTGGTTGAAATTTTAAAATATCTTTTTTGCAGAAATTGATGTTTCTTAGAATGGTTGGTAAATTAATCAAGACTTCCCAAAAACCCATAAAGGCCAAATCTTTTATATGCTTTACCAATTGGACATCTTCTGCTTTTATTTTATCTCCTCCCCAAACCCTGAATTCTGTTTGAGTATCTTGTTGCTTAATAGCAGCAACTAAATTTGCCGCATGCATATCCCCCGATTGTTCGCCTGAAATGACGTAATATTTCATTAGAATAATTTTATTCCAAGAACTATAAATGCATAGATCATTGTGGCAAATAGGATTCCTTTTGCCATATCATCTCGGTTAGTTTTTAAATTCATGAAAAATAAAAGTAAATTTACAAGTACACTCAAACTGATTACATGAGAAAGTTTATTCATCTCAAGAATAGCGTGAAAAGTCTGTTCAACATCAGCTTCCAAATAAAAAGCAACATACACAACATAGGCAACAATTGGTGCAAGCAATCCAACAAAAGTTCCTTTCTTAAAATCTTTATTCATCATTAATCATATTATTAAGTGCTGTAATGGCATGATGAGCCGTTACATCATACTGCACAGGAACAACGGAAACATAATGCTTTTCTAAAGCCCTTTCATCTGTATCATCTCCTTTGTCGTAATTGACAAATTTTCCAGTAAGCCAATAATAAGTCCTGCCATTAGGGTCTTTTCTTTCATCAAATTCTTCCACCCAATTAGCCTTGGCTTGCCTGCATATCTTGATACCTTTTATTTTCTCATCTTCCTTTGACTTAGGAATATTTACATTTAAACAAACCCCGTCAGGCAAACCATTCTCTAAAACAGATTGTGTGATTCTCCGAATATATTTTTCGCCTTCAGAAAAATCAGCATCATGAGAGAAATCTAAAAGCGAAAAACCTATTGATGGAATTCCTTCCAAAGCGCCTTCTACAGCAGCTGATATGGTGCCGGAATAAATAACATTAATAGAAGAGTTGGAACCATGATTAATTCCTGAAACACACAAATCTGGCTTTCTGTCAAGTATCTGATTTACTGCTAATTTTACACAATCCACTGGTGTTCCGCTTACTGCATACTCCATTTGAGGTCCGTCATCAATAGTTACTCTATCACATCTTAAAGTTGCATTAATAGTTATGGCATGCCCCATTCCAGATTGTGGCCCTTCAGGAGCAACAACAAGCACCTTGCCAAAATCATTCATAATTCTAATGAGTTTGCGTATTCCAGGAGCTGAAATACCGTCATCATTTATTACTAAAATTAAAGGTTTATTCATTTTATCATTTTACACAACAAAACTACTATAATATTGTTGTATTATAATATAGATTTTCCTAATTTTGTAATTCATAAAAAATGATAAAGAAATGATTTGGATAATTGTAATTGCCTTCATGATTATTGGAGGACTTGTAAGCGGAAAATTAAAACGAAAATTTAAACAATACAGTATGGTTGCAACTGCATCAGGATTGAGCGGTAAAGAGATTGTAGAAAAAATGCTGATTGACAATGGAGTAACAGATGTAAAAATAGTATCAGTTCCTGGAAAATTGACCGATCATTATAATCCTACTGACAAAACCATTAATCTTAGCCGAGAGGTTTATCAAGGTAGGCATATTTCGGCTGCTGCAGTAGCTGCTCATGAGTGTGGGCATGCTCTTCAGCATGCACAAGCCTATCAATGGCTACAAGTAAGATCACAAATGGTTCCTATTGTAAATTTTAGTGGCACGATGATGAATACAATTTTTATTCTTGGCTTCTTAGGAGCGGGTGTTTTACATATGTTCTCTTTTTACCAAATGATAATGGTAATTATCTTTTTTCAAGCTATGATAACCGTTTTTAGTTTGATTACGCTTCCTGTAGAATTTGATGCAAGCAGAAGAGCATTAGTGTGGCTCAAATCATCAAACATTACAAATGATGAAGAATTAGTTATGGCTGAAGATGCGTTAAAATGGGCCGCTAGCACTTATGTAGTGGCTGCGATTGCAGCAGCATCTTATCTGCTTTATTATATTGCACTTGCTAGAGATTAAGCAAACAATTCTTTTAATTTTTCAATTGCAAAATCGATATCTTCTTTGGTAGTGTATTTGCTAAAAGAGAATCTAATTCCTGGACGTTTGCTATCAGGTGTTAAGGCTGAAAGTACATGAGAGCCTTTACTACCACCGGAAGCACAAGCGCTTCCTCCACTACAAGCCACTCCTAATATATCCAAGTTAAAAAGCAACATTTCTGCAATATCTGTTTCTGGAAAGTGACAAGAAAGCACTGTGTAGAGAGAATTATCTAGATCTGTGCATTTACCATAAAACTGCACATCATCTATTTCAGTTTGTAGCTTTTCTATCATATACTTTTTTACTCCTTTTATGTAATTGACTTCTTCTTCCAAATTGCCATAAGCCATTTCCATAGCCATAGCAAGAGCTGCAATTCCATAAATATTCTCTGTTCCTGCACGCATATTTCGTTCTTGCCCACCGCCTCTTAACATTGGTTTTATCTGAATGTTTTCTGAGATATAGACAAATCCAACTCCTTTAGGTCCGTGAAATTTATGAGCAGAAGCCGCCATAAAATCTACATTTAATTCTTGCATATCAAAAGGAAAATGCGCAATGGTTTGTACTGTGTCGGAATGAAATATAGCATTATATTCTTTACAGATTTCGCCAATTGATTTGATATCTTGAATAGTACCTATTTCATTATTGGCATGCATTATGGATACAAATGTTCTAGGATTCTCTCCTAATAGTTCTTTAAGATGTGACAAAGAAACTACACCGCTTTCATCTATATCGATATAGGAAAGTTTTATTTTCTCTTCTGCAGCCAGGTCCTCTAAAGGGTATAAAACAGCATGGTGCGAAATTTTTGAGGTAATGGCATGTGTAATTTTATGATCTTCAATTGCACATTTAATTGCCATATTATCAGCCTCTGTTCCGCCTGAAGTAAAAAAGATATTACCAGGTGAAGCGTTCAACAATTCTGCTATTTTCTTTCTAGCACCCTCTACAACAATTTTTGATTTTCTTCCATAAGAGTGTGTAGAAGAAGGATTCGCAAAATGCGTTTTCATCATTTCACTCATCATCTTAATAATTTCTGGGGCCATTGGTGTTGTGGCTGCATTATCTAAAAAAACTTTCTTGCTCATTATTAAATCAATTCTTCTATTTCGTTTATAATTTTTTGTGCTAAAAAATTTGCTTTTTCCTCCCCTTCACTCTCAGCATAAATTCTAATTATCGGTTCAGTGTTTGATCTTCTTAAATGAACCCAACCATCTGCAAAATCAATTTTTAGCCCATCAATTGTAGTAATCTGTTCATTTTGATATTTCTCCTCCATGGTTGACAGAATAGCATCTACATTTATTTCTGGAGTGAGTTGAATTTTATTCTTTGAAAGAAAATAGTTTTTATATGAATTTCTTAAGGTTTTAGCAGAAATTTTTCTTTCAGCCAATTGTGTTAAAAAGAGTGCAATACCCACTAGCGCATCTCTACCATAATGCAGTTCTGGATAAATAACACCGCCATTTCCTTCTCCCCCAATAATTGCATTGGTAGCTTTCATTTTTTCTACAACATTAACCTCTCCAACAGCAGAAGATTCATAATTGCCATGATGCTTTGTAGTAATATCTCTGAGCGCCCTTGTTGATGAAAGATTGGAAACTGTATTTCCTGGCGTTTTACTCAGCACAAAATCAGAAACTGCAACTAATGTATATTCTTCACCAAACATGCTTCCGTCTTCACAAATAAAAGCTAGTCTATCTACATCCGGATCAACTACAATTCCTAAATCTGCTTTTTCTACAACTACTAAGTTTGATATTTCAGTTAAGTTTTCATGAAGCGGCTCAGGATTATGCGGAAATTGTCCGTTTGGCTCACAAAATAATTTTACACACTTAACTCCCATTTTTTCTAATAATCTAGGAATCATAAATCCTCCTGTGGAATTTACAGCATCTACAACAACCTTAAATTTTGCAGATTTTACTAAATCAACATCAACTAGATTGAGTTTTAATACCGCTTCAATGTGTTTCTCATTGTAAGAATCATCAAAAGTATATTGCCCAATAGCATCTACTTCTGAGAAAGAAAAATCTTCACTTTCTGCTACTTCTAAAATTTGTTCTCCATCTTTAGCCGACAAAAACTCTCCTTTATTATTCAATAATTTTAATGCATTCCATTGCTTTGGATTATGGCTTGCTGTAATGATCATTCCACCTGCACTCTTATGTAATTGTACAGCAACTTCAACTGTAGGAGTTGTTGATAGCCCAATATCTAAGACATCAAATCCACAAGCAATTAAAGTTCCTGAGACAATATTGGTTACCATTTCTCCAGAAATACGAGCATCCCTGCCAATAATAATTGTGTTAGAATCACTTTCCTGATTGCTGATAAATTTAGCATATGCAGAGGTAAATTTTACAATATCTAAAGGGGAGAGTGAATTGCCAACTTCTCCACCAATTGTACCTCTTATCCCTGAAATTGATTTTATCAATGTCATAATTAATAATTGATTTTGTGCCGCAAAACTAAAACAATAATTTAAGAAACTTTATCTTTGTAAAAATAATAAGCATTAATAATTTAATAATATGAATTTCTATTTATCGGATATGCCCGAAAGAACTCAGAAGCCAAGAGAAAATGGCTTAACCATGATGATGGATAAGGGGTTAAGTATAAATGATACCAAGAATTTTATTGATATGTGCGGTCCACATACCGATATTGTAAAATTAGGATTTGGCACATCTGCTATTTCTCCTCATATTGAAACAAAAATAAAACTCTACAAAGATGCTGGATTGAGTATTTATCTTGGCGGAACACTTTTTGAAGCATTTATCATTAGGGGAATGTTCGAAGAGTATAAGGAATTGATAAGAAGATGGAAATTAAATATGTGTGAAGTATCTGATGGTAGTATAAAAATTTCTCATGAGGAAAAATGCAATTATATAAAAGAATTATCCGAGGAATTTAGGGTTGTTTCTGAAGTTGGTTCGAAAGATGAAAATAAATTAATTGCTCCTTATAGATGGATTGAACTGATGCAAAAGGAATTAGAATCCGGGAGTTGGAAGGTGATTGCTGAAGCGCGTGAAGGAGGAAATGTTGGAATTTACAACAAAAGTGGGGATGTTCGTTCTGATCTGATTGATGAGATTCTAACGAAAATTCCAAAAGAAGACATCTTGTGGGAAGCGCCTAAGAAACCCCAACAAGTTTGGTTTATCAAACAATTAGGTTCAAATGTGAACCTGGGTAACATTTCTTGGGATGAAGTAATACCACTTGAAACCTTGCGAATTGGATTAAGAGGAGATACTTTTTTCGATTATATAAAAAATAAATGAATCGCTATTTCCTTCTTTTTCTAAAAGGGGTGGCAATGGGGATTGCAAATGTTATTCCTGGGGTTTCTGGGGGAACTATTGCGCTAATTACTGAGATTTACGAAAAGTTAATTAATTCACTAAAATCATTAGACTCAAAAGCATTAAAATTGCTCTTATCATTAGATGTTCAAGCATTTATTAAATACACAAATTTTTATTTTCTATTATCTGTATTTGGAGGAAGTGTAGTGAGTGTTTTTAGTATTGCAAATCTATTTGAATATCTTTTTGAACATCACCCTATCTTGATCTGGGCTTTCTTCTTTGGACTTATTTTGGCATCTGTTTATTTTGTAGGAAAACGTATTGAAAATTGGGGCTCTACAAGCAAAATAGCTTTGTGTTTAGGTACTTTGACTGCAGTTTCGCTTTGTTTTATTACGCCAGCTACTGAAAATAGCAACTTATTTTTCGTCTTTTTGTGTGGAATTATTGGAATAAGTGGCATGATGCTTCCTGGACTTTCAGGCTCATTTATTCTTATACTTCTTGGTAATTATGAACTATTGATGGTTACTGCGATCACAGAATTGAATTTTGTATTATTAGCTGTGTTTTTGGCAGGCTCTGTATTTGGTTTGTTGAGTTTTTCACATCTATTAGGATGGGTATTAAAATATTATAAAGATGCAACTCTCGCGCTATTAACTGGCTTCATTCTAGGTTCATTAAATATCATTTGGCCTTGGAAAAATATAGCTGAAAGTGTAGTTGTAAATGGTAAAGAGAAAGTGCTTTCTTATTCTTGGTATTTTCCAAACATTTCAGCAGCAGAAACACTCATTGGATTTGCATTAATTATTTTTGGAGTTATTATTGTATGGTTTCTAGAAAGTTTTTCAGATAAAACAGGCAGATGAAAACTTTTGGTTTAATTGGTAAGAAACTTTCTCATTCTTTTTCCCAACATTATTTTCAAGAGAAGTTTTTCAAAGAAAACATCAAAGATTGTCAGTATTTGAATTTTGAATTAGAGGAGTTAGAAAACTTAAGTGAATTAATAACTAAAAAAAACATCACAGGACTTAATATTACGATTCCTTTCAAAGAAAGTATTGTTCCATTCCTAGATAAAATTACGAATGAAGCAAAAAAGATAGGGGCGGTAAATACCATTGAAATAAAAGGGGAAAAAATAATTGGGCACAATACAGATGTTCTTGGATTTGAGAAAAGTTTCTTGCAAGTTGTTGGTGAAAGGAATAACGCAATCATTTTAGGTAATGGAGGAGCATCAAAGACCATACAATATGTACTACAAAGAAATAACATAAACTATTTAGTAGCAAGTAGGAATTCAGACTTTACAATAAAGCAAATTGATAAAAATATATTGCAGCAATATGACATAATCATTAATTCCACACCACTGGGAATGCATCCAGATGTGAGCTCTTTTCCTTATTTACCATATGAATTTATAAATACGAAACATTTATTATTTGATTTAGTATATAATCCTGAGCAAACAATCTTTTTAGCAAATGGAAAAGCTAATGGTGCCCAAATAAAGAATGGAAAGCAAATGCTTCATCTACAAGCAGAGGAAAGCTGGAAAATATGGAATTAAAATAGTAAATTTGTAAGCCAAAACCAAAGCGAATGCTAGACGGAAACGGAGAAATAAAAAAACAAGAAAATCCAATTATTGAGATGGAAGTTGCTGAGACTTCTGAAAATAACGAAATAAGAAAAGCAGCAGAAATTGATATTTCTGAGATGAGTATGGAAGAGTTGATATTGGAAATGAGTCATTTTTCAGAAAATAGTAATGTGCTTGCTGTATCCAAAAAAGCAGAAGAGGTAAGGTCTGTTTTTTACCAACAATTAAAGCAAATTAATAAAGAAGATTTAGTAGCTGAAACTGAAGAATCAGATAAGAAGGAAAAGAAAGCAACTTTGCATCCTTTAGAAATCAAATTCAGAAAAGAGTATAACAAATTTAAAAGAGAAAAAACTAAATCCAGAAAAAATAAAGAACTGGAAGAAAGGAAAAATTTGCAAATCAAAAAGCAAATCATTGAAGATATTGATACACTAACTAATCAGGAAGAATCTTTAAAAAAGACTTTTGAACAATTCAGACTGTTACAGGAAAAATGGAGAAATACCGGACATGTTCCAATTTCTGAGAAGAATAATCTTTGGCAAAGTTATCATCATCATGTTGAGCTTTTTTATGATTATATCAAAATCAATAATGATTTGAGAGATTTAGATTTTAAAAGAAATTTTGAAGAAAAGTCTAAAATTTGTGAAAAAGCAGAGGCTCTTATCAATGAAAAGTCATTAAATAAAATGCATGATGCTTTGCAAGAATTACACGAGCATTGGAAAGATATTGGGCCTGTAGAAAAAGGAAAAAGAGAAGATATATGGGAAAGATTTCAATCGGCTACTAAAATAATTCATAAAAAAAGAAATGATTATTTCCTTGATAAAAAGGAAGAAAATGACAAAAAATTAGCCGCTAAAGATGAGATTTGTAAAGAAATAGGTGTGCTCACCGAAAATACTGTAAATACGCATGGTCAATGGGAAAGTCTAACTGTTAAATGCAGAAAATTAGAAGATAAATGGAAAGCAATTGGGAGGCTTAGTAAAAAAGAGAACAAAATTGCTTGGACAAATTTAAGGAATGTGTTAGATGATTTTTACCAAAGTAAAAACGCTTATTACAAAAACAGAAAAGCAGATGCTCAAAAAGTAATTTTAAAAAAAACTACTATTTGTGAAAAAGCTGAATCTTTAAAAGAAAGTACTGATTGGAAAAGCACAACTAAGCATCTGATTAAATTGCAAGAAGATTGGAAAAGGGCTGGATATTCGCCAAAGCAAAAAACAGATAAGATCTGGAAAAGATTCAAATCAGTTTGTAATACATTTTTTGATGCCAAAAAAAATCATTTCAGAAGTCTTGATAAAGCAAAAGAGAGAAATTTATTAGCCAAGCAAAAGCTATTCAAAGAGGTTGAAAAATTCAGCCCTTCAAAAAACGGAAAATCTGATTTTGAAAAATTAAATAATTATTCAAAAAAGTGGAAAGATTGTGGACTTGTACCTTTCAAAGAAAAAAATATTGAGAATAAGTTTGAAGAACTTATGAATAAGCATTTTGATTCCATTAAAATAGATAAGAATGAAATTTCCAAAGAGAAATTTAAAAATAGAATTACAGCTATTAATGGAAATCAGGCGAAATTGGAAAAAGAAAGAAGTTTTATCCTTTCTGAAATTGAAAAACAAAAGAAATTTATATCTCAATATGAAAATAATATCTCCTTCTTTGGGAAGAACAAAAGCAATGAAAGTTTGAAAAAAGAAGTGGAAGCTAGAATAGAAATGGCGGAAAAAGAGGTGTCTATTTTAAAAGAGAAGCTAAAAATAATGACAGCCACTAACTCATGAATTTTGAGTTAGTTTCTACCTTTTCACCTACTGGCGATCAACCCCAAGCCATCATGCAAATATCAGATGGATTAACGGCTTTGGAAAGATTCCAAACCTTATTAGGCGTCACGGGAAGTGGAAAAACATTTACAATTGCAAATGTAATCAATGAAGTAAATCGGCCAACATTAGTGCTTAGCCATAACAAAACTTTAGCCGCACAACTCTATAGTGAGTTTAAACAATTCTTTCCAAATAATGCAGTAGAGTATTTTGTTTCTTATTACGATTATTATCAGCCGGAAGCTTATATTCCAAGCACTGGAACTTATATTGAGAAAGACCTTTCTATAAATCAGGAAATTGAAAAGCTGAGATTAAATACAACCTCTTCCCTGCTTTCTGGGAGGAAAGACATTATTGTTGTTTCTTCAGTTAGTTGTATTTATGGAATTGGAAATCCTGAGGACTTTAATGCAGGAATGATTGAGATTAAAGTTGGGTATTTGATTAGCAGAAATCATTTATTGCAAAAATTTGTAAGTGCATTATATTCAAGAACAGAAGGAGAATTTGAAAGGGGAAATTTTAGGGTAAAAGGCGACACTGTTGATGTATTTCCTGCTTATACTGATATTGCTTATCGTATTCACTTTTTTGGAAATAAAGTTGAGGAGATTGAAAGTATTAATCCTGCAAGTGGAAATGTATTTGAGTCGGTTGAAATGATTAGGGTTTATCCAGCAAGTATTTTTGTTGCATCAAAGGATAAAGTGCATGGAGCCATCTCAAACATACAAGATGATTTGTGCGAGCAAATTGAATTTTTTGAAAAATCAGCATTAAAAACAGAAGCCAAAAGAATAAAAGAAAGGACTGAATTTGATCTAGAGATGATAAAAGAATTAGGATACTGTTCTGGAATTGAAAATTATTCCAGGTATTTTGATGGTAGAATTGCAGGCACAAGACCATTTTGTTTGTTGGATTATTTCCCAGATGATTATATTACCGTAATTGATGAAAGCCATGTAACGCTTCCGCAAGTTAGAGCAATGTTTGGTGGAGACAGGTCAAGAAAAGAAACATTAGTTGAACATGGATTTCGTCTACCAGCAGCATTAGATAATCGTCCTTTAAAATTTAGCGAATTTGAAGATTTATGCAACCAAACAATTTATGTGAGCGCTACCCCCTCCGATTATGAAATAGAAAAATGTGAAGGGGTAATTATAGAGCAATTAATCCGTCCTACTGGACTTTTAGATCCTGAAATAAGTGTTCGCGCAACAGAGAATCAAATTGATGATCTTTTAGAAGAAATCAGGCTAAGAATTGAAAGACATGAGCGAATATTGGTTATAACTTTAACCAAACGTATGGCAGAAGAATTCACAAAATATTTGGAAAAATTTAGTATAAAATGCAATTATATTCATTCTGATGTACCAACTTTGGAAAGGGTTGAAATCATAAGTGGATTAAAAAATGGGGCTTTTGATGTATTAATAGGCGTAAACTTATTGCGTGAAGGATTGGATTTGCCAGAGGTAAGTTTAGTCGCTATTTTGGATGCTGATAAAGAGGGCTTTCTACGCTCAGAGAAAGCACTGATACAAACTTCAGGTAGAGCAGCCAGAAATATTAATGGCTTAGTAATTATGTATGCAGATAAAATCACTAATTCTATGCAAAAAGCAATAGATGATAATAAGCGAAAGAGAAAAACTCAAAAGATATATAATGCTAAGCATAATATTACTCCTACTCAAATCGGAAGAAAAGCAGATAATGCGTTAGTAAAAAGATTGAGTCCATATAATAAAGAAGAAAGTAAGGGGATGGCAATTGAAAAGCTAAGCAAGAAACAACTTCAGAAATCAATTACTGAAACAAAAAGAGAAATGGAAACTGCAGCCAAGGAGTTTGATTTTATTCGGGCAAAAAAGTTAAGAGATAGGTTGTTTGAACTGAAGAACAAATTAGAAAGCAAAAAATAAACCCAAGCGTTAACTTAGATTTATTTGATATATGGAAACTGATTATTACCTTTTCATATAATAATAGTAGGTTGTAAACTTACCATCTCTTTCAATATTTGCTGAAACAAATTCCCAGCCATGATTTCCTAAAAGATTAACAGCATCAGTCAATGAATGTATTTTTCTAGATTGTTCCATTAACTTAATTGCTTCCTTGTCATTATTAATGCCTGAACCAAAATCAAACTTTATTATTACCTTCTCAGCACTCCTGTCTCCATCGATATGAAATTGCTCTTGCACTAAATCTTCAGCGGCTAAATCAGAAATACTAAGCCCCTTAATTACCATAAAATTTAGCCCTGAATCTTTAATTTCTGATTTTGCAGTTTTATCTTTCTTACTTCTTTTTTGAGCCATAGTGATAAAAGGCACTAAAGACACTAACATAATTACGATTAACTTCTTCATTGTTTCTATTTTTTTGTTTTTAATAATTTAGCGAACGCAAATTTAGGGCTTTTATTATTGTCCACCTAGAATTATAGGTAAATCTCCATCTCCATTTCCAATTACAATCACCTTAGAGTTTTGTGATTTTGCTATCTCTTGAGTTGCCTCTACTCCTTTCCATTTTAAAAGTTGTGGTGTAATTGTTCTGTTAACAATTCTTTGAAATTCTGAAATACCTTTTGCTTCAATTTCTTTTCTTTCTGCCTCTTTTCTAGCCTTATCTATTTTAAATTCGTATTCTAATGATTCTTGTTCTTGTTTTAACTTTTGTTCAATTGCTGCCTGTAATGTAGGGGGAAGAGTTACATCTCTAATCAAAATAGCATCTATATTGATATGTTTACTTACAACTCTTTCTTTTGTTTGGGCATATATTTCATCTTCAATTGCTTCTCTTTTACTAGAATACAACTCCTCCGGAAGGTAGTTCCCGATTACTTCTCTTGTTACTGAACGAATCTCTGGCTTTACAATACTATTTACATAGCTTTTACCTATGTTGTCATGTAAATGTCCAATCTGATTCTCAATAGCATTGTATCTAAAAGACAAATCAATTTTAATCGAAAGTCCATTTTTAGAAAGCACCTCCATGGCTTCGTAGTTTTCTTGAATTTTTACATTATAAATATGCATATCATTCCATGGGGCAATTACATGAAAGCCTTGACCGTAAATGGTTTCTTTGTCTAAACCTCCCCCAAAGCGTTTGAATAATACGCCTTTCTCTCCTGGATCAATAGTTAAAAACATACTCGATCCAAACAGTGTTAGCAGTACAAAACCCACTATTCCTATTACTATTGCTGACGGTAAACTCTTGTTTTCCATAATTTTTAATTTTTAATTGTTTTAATTAATATATTTCTAATGCAAGCCATTAAATCTTCTAATAAACCATTCTGTGCAGATTAGAATTAGCAAAGTAAATAAAATCCATGGAATATTAATCATTTCCTGCAGTTTTTCCTTCTTATGAATAATTGTTTGATTCCTATCTGAATTTTTCACTTTATTATAAAGCAAATCAATTTTATCAGGATAGAAAAGTGCTCCTCCACTCTGATAGGCTAAGTTGTATAGTAATTGATGATTTGCTTTAGTTTGGAGCATCTCCAATTGAAAAGGAATGACAGAGAAGTTCCCCTTTCTGATTAGATTCTTTTCATATACTTGCGCTTCAAATGTATAATCTCCAACAGCAAATGAAGAAACATTTAGCTGATATGAGTTATTATGCTTTGAAAATACAAAAGCATATTCCTTTCCTTTTTCATCAAAGATACTTAATGAGATATCGTCTTTTGTAACTAATTCATAACTTTCATTATACAATTCTGCCTCAAAAATGATTGGGGAATTTGCATTTATCTTATGCTTATATTTTAATCTAAACTTAGATTTATCATCATTTAATAATAGGAACTGAGTAGTTTTTAAAAACAACTCATCAAAACAATTATTTTGCTTTTGTTCCGAAAACTCCATCAATTTCCATTTCCAAAAACCCTCCCCTACAAAAACCCCCACTTTTTTGTTAGTGGAATTTTGAAAAAACAAAATCGGCTTTTTAGTTACAATCTTTCCTATCTTTTGATTTAGAAATACCTCGCTATTAGCAGTAAGTTGATAATTACCAAAATACGTATGAATTGGTGGAAGTTTTGGAAGTAGATTGGATAATGCTGTGGAAATAGTAAATAAAGAAAAATGTTCGTTCTCAGCAGCATTTACTTCTTGCAAACTGTTTTTTACATTAATAGACAAAGCATCTTGTAAAGTGTTAAATTGATTAATGTTAGTTTTTGCACCAACAAAAAACAACAGGGGAACTTTTGAACTTTTAATTTTCTGGATTATTTCTGAATTATATGCCTTTCCAAACAAAACAACTAGATTATATTTTTCAATATTCCCATCAAATTTCTCTATTTTGTAGGATTCAATATTATAGTGCTTATGTTTTGACAAAACGCTCTTAAATGCTGCAATATCAGGATGAGTATTATTGGAAAGTAATAAAATATTGTGTTTTGAATCTAGCACATCTACAAAAATTTCATAAGTATTATTTAACTTATTCTTTTCTCCTTCTAAACTGCTTAATTGTAATTTATATTTTTTCAATCCCTTTTGTTTTGCATATATTTTAAAGGAAATTTTCTGATGAAAATTAGCTGTCCTTAAAGTTAGCTTTTCCTTGTGTAAAAGTTGATCATCATCTATTAATTTGAGTTCTACCACTTTGTTTTTGCAAAAATGAGCTGCTATCAAAACCTCAACTGGAAAATCATTACCTAAAAAAGCAACCTCATTATATTGTACGTTTTTAATCAGCAAATCTTGCTGTTGAAGCGTATCGCCAAAAGCTATTGGAAAAATTGGGATAGTTGTTGTGTTTGATTTGTAAGTTGGGTTTTCTCCCATATTATAAAGCCCATCAGTAGCCAATACCAAAGCCGCTACATTTCTTCCTGTAAATTTACTTTCAACTTCATCAAAAACGGCAGCATAATTGGTTTTTAACCCTTTATTTTCTTTTACTAATCCTTCTTTTAGATGATCGGAAAAGTGAAACGGAAAAACTTGAAATTCATTTGCTGCTTTCTGATGCAAACCATTAAGAATATCAAAATTATTCTGCTCTTGTAATGAAGAAGAAGCATCTTGAACGATAATCAAAATGGGCTTTTCTTTTTGTTGTATGTAGAGATTTAAAATAGGTCCAAGCAACAAAAAGCATAGGAAAGATACAAAGCATGCTCTAATTAAAAAGAGTAGATTCTTTAGCCAATCTTTCTCAATTTTATCTTCTTTTTGATACAAGGAAAAACCATACACTAGACCAACTACTAAGGCTAATAGAATAAACCAAGATGGTAAATTTGTACTTATGTCAAACATAAATTTAGGTAAGCATTCCACCACATACATTCAGCACTTGACCTGTAATGTAATTGGACAAATCTGATGCTAAAAACAAAGTAGTATTTGCAATATCTTCTGGAGTTCCTCCTCTTTTAAGTGGAATGGAATCTCTCCACTCTTTTATTGTTTCTTCTCCCAATGCATCTGTCATTTCAGTTTCAATAAAGCCAGGAGCTATGGCATTGCATCTTATATTTCTTGAACCTAACTCCAATGCTACTGATTTCGTAAAACCAATAATGGCTGATTTAGATGTAGCATAATTTGCTTGCCCAGCATTTCCTTTTATACCAACAACCGAACTCATGTTTATAATAGACCCCTTTCTTTGTTTTAACATAGGTTGCATTACGGCTTTAGTTAGGTTAAAAACTGATTTCATGTTCACTCTCATCACATTATCAAAATCCTCCTCACTCATACGTATCAGAAGATTATCTTTAGTAATTCCCGCATTATTTACAAGCACATCAATGCTTCCAAATTCTTCTATTACAGATGTTAGTAATTGCTGTGCTGCATCAAAGTCAGATGCATCTGATTTATACCCTTTTACTTTGCATCCATTTTTGGATAGTTCTTGCTCTAAAATTTTTGCTTTCTCATGAGATGAGTGATAAGTAAAGGCAATATTAGCACCTTCCCTTGCAAACACTTCTGCTATGCCTTTACCAATACCTCTACTCGCACCAGTTATAATTACATTTTTGCCTTCTAATAATTGCATTCGTTTATTTTTTTAATAAGCATTCAAAGATAAAAAAATCCCGCCAAAGGCAGGATACTTACAACTCTAATCAATTTTATTAAGCATGTACACCAAGGAGTTCCGCTATTTTTGCACCTATTTGAGCTGGAGAAGCAACTACATTTACACCACACTCACTAAGAATTTTCATTTTTGCTTCAGCTGTATCATCTGCTCCGCCAACAATTGCTCCTGCATGCCCCATTGTTCTGCCTTTTGGAGCAGTTTGCCCTGCAATAAATCCAACTACTGGTTTTGTTCCATTTTCTTTAATCCATCTAGCAGCATCTGCTTCTAATTGCCCGCCAATTTCTCCTATCATTACAATACCTGACGTATCTTTATCCTCCATAAAAAGTTTAACAGCATCCAATATAGTTGTGCCGATAATCGGATCGCCACCTACCCCAATTGCAGTAGAGATTCCCATCCCTGCTTTTACTACCTGATCGGCAGCCTCATAAGTAAGTGTTCCTGATTTTGAAACCACACCAATATTGCCTTTTTTGAAAACAAAACCTGGCATTATACCGCATTTTGCTTCTTCTGGAGTGATTACTCCCGGACAATTCGGTCCAACTAATACACAATGCTTATCCGATATGTATTCTTTAACCATTATCATATCCTTAGTAGGAATGCCTTCTGTAATACAAATAAGCACTTTTATTCCCGCTTCTGCTGCTTCCATAACCGCATCTGCTGCAAATGCAGGCGGAACAAAAATTAAAGAAGTATCTGCACCCAACTGTTTTACTGCATCTACCACAGTATTAAATACTGGTTTTCCTAAATGAATTTGCCCTCCTTTTCCTGGCGTCACACCTCCTACTATGTTTGTTCCATAGTCAATCATTTGCTCGGCATGGAAAGTGCCCTCACTTCCAGTAAATCCTTGAATAATAACTTTTGAATCTTTATTAACTAATACGCTCATATGTTTAGTTTATTTTTGATGTGCAAAATTAGAACATTAAAGCGTATAACAAAGGATTTTAAATACTTTTGCAGCATGAAAAATATTAGCAGAAAAGATGCCATATGTGCTATAGCAACTGGAAGTGGTTTGGGGGCAATTGCCATTATTCGTATCTCTGGGAAAAAAACTTTTGATATTTGCAATAAGATCTTCTCCAAAAATATTACAAATGTTAAGTCGCACAGCATACATTTTGGCACAATAAAAAATAAAGAAGAAGAAGTAGTTGATGAAGTTCTGCTAAGTATCTTTAAGAACCCCCAATCATTCACTGGTGAAGATTTAGTTGAAATTTCTTGTCATGGATCTCAGTACATCCAACAGCAGATTTTACAATTACTGGTAGAAAATGGAGCAAGAATAGCAAATCCTGGTGAATTTACATTAAGGGCATTTGCAAATGGAAAAATAGATCTTTCGCAAGCGGAAGCAGTAGCTGATTTGATTGCATCTGAAACAAAGAAAGCACACAAAATTGCAATAGATCAAATGAGAGGAGGCTTCTCTAATGATTTGAAGGCATTAAGAAAGCAACTCATAAACTTTGCCTCATTAATTGAGTTAGAGTTAGATTTTTCAGAAGAGGATGTTGAATTTGCAAACCGTAAACAATTTAGTGATTTGCTTTTATTGATAAAAGAAAAACTAAGTAAGTTAATCGCTTCTTTTCAATTGGGTAATGTAATCAAAAATGGAATTCCTATTGCAATTATGGGAGCTCCAAATGTGGGGAAATCAACCCTTCTGAATGCTTTGGCAAATGAAGAAAGGGCTATTGTATCAGAGATTCCTGGAACTACTAGAGATACCATTGAAGATCTTATCAATATTGATGGATTGCAATTTAGATTTATTGATACTGCTGGGATAAGGGAAACAGAAAACAAAATCGAAAATATAGGTATTCAAAAAGCAATTGAAAAGGCAAAAAAAGCAAAGTTGGTGATTTATTTGCTAGACGCGACAGTTCATATTCAAGGGCAAACAAATGAAATTAAAAAACTTGAAAATAAACTACAAAGCAAATTGATTGTTGTGGTAAATAAAATGGATTTAAATAAAAGCGTATCTAACACAATAAAAGAAAAAGACTATTTGCTTATTTCAGCAAAAAAGAAGGAGGGTATAGAGCAATTGAAAAAACAACTTGTTGATTTTATAGGTAATCATTTTTCTCAAGATGAAACCATTATCAGTAATATCCGACATCAAGAAGAACTCAGTAATACTTTAACTGAAATCAATGCAATAATTGATGGGTTGAATAATGATATAAGTGGTGATTTGCTTGCAGTAAACATAAGGCAAGCGCTTTATCATTTGGGGCTAATCACTGGAGAAGTTACTACTGATGATTTGTTGGGTAATATTTTTAGTCGATTCTGTATCGGAAAATAAATCTTCTTCATCTTTAAAAAGATACTACGAAGATAAAACCTATAAAGATGGTAAATTACAATAGATTACGTAAGGTTCTCAAAAGAAATACGACCGATTAATTTATTTTTGCCAAGACATTTTGAAGCCCATTGGTTTTCTTTTCTCAATATTATGTGCGTCTCTTTGTAATTGATCTTGTGTGTTTTCTGATATTCTTATGGGAACATTTAATTGTTGAGCAATTAAATCATGCCATTTTTTCTCTGCTTCATGAAAATGACCATCAATTCTAGAAATATTTCTTATATCTAATAACAGATTTTCTTTCTTATAAATATCAAATTCCTCTTGATTATTTATAAAATCTACCATAGATGCCATATATTCAATTGCTTGTTTAGCGTCTTGAACATTTTCTTTTGCCCAATTAGCAGTTTCGTTGAATATTTTTGTTGTCAGTTCATCATCTCCTCCTGACCATCTTTTAATAAAGCCTGCTATTGCTACTTTCTCCTGCTCATCTAGTTTTCCGTCAGAAAAATTAGCAAAAGTGTGATAAATAAAAAAGATGCAGTGAAGTACAGATAATTGTTTTTCCTCCATTATAAACTAGGTTTATTAACTAAAGTCTTCTGGACTTATACCCAATAGCAATCCTGTTGCACCTAAGAATTTTATTTCATCCTCATCAACATTGTCATCAGCCTCAGCTAAAAGAGCTAGAGAAGCTATAAGAACCTTCCTTTTGTGTGTATGCATATTTTTAAGTACCTTAAAATGATCTTCCGGTCTAGTAGACATAGAGGATTGACAGAATTCTTTCCAATCTGAAGGCTTTTCTCCAGGTAACCGACTGACAACATTAAACATTAGGTCTATCTCATTCTGATCCATATTACCATCAATTTGAGCTTGAGCAGACATTAAAGCATTGATTGCTTTTAATTCATCTAAATTCCAGTTATGTTTTTCTTTAAATAAATCACTAAGTCCCATATTTTAGTTTTTTTTTAATTAATAGTTACCAAAAATAAGAAATTTTATTTCATCAACTAATAAATTAGATGTTAGTTTAAACTATAATAAGAAAGTCGGTTAATTATTGGTTGACAGATTCGTTGACAGTTTCTCCACTTTCTACTACAGGGTTTACTCAAAATATTGATGGTGAGGCGGTATAAATCTTAAAACATACTTGTATTATAATCGTTGATGCCCTTTCGCTATCGATATCGCAAAATTGGATATATGGGTAATACTATCCTACTATATGTTCTACTAATATTAAAAAACCCTCGTAAATAATTGATTTACAAGGGTTTCTGTTTTAAAGTGGCGGTCTGGACGAGACTCGAACTCGCGACCCCATGCGTGACAGGCATGTATTCTAACCAACTGAACTACCAGACCGGATCTATAAAAGTGTTGCAAAACTAAAAGATTTTTCAATTTCTTAAAACATTTTTCTGCCTTTTAAGTAAGTAGGACGTTAAAATTTTGTCAAATCCCTTATTTATATCTACTTCTACTAAATCAATTTTATATTGCAAACACTTTAGTTTTATCTTTTCTAAATGCTTTCTCGATATATTTGAAAACTCATTTCTTACTTCTACAGGATTTAGTTTTACCTCCTCATTTGTTTCCGCATCTACAAAACGAATAGGCTTATTATCGAATCCTAAATTTAATTCCGTTATGGGCTCACTTACATGAAACAAAATTACTTCATGCTTGTTGTATTTTAGATGTTGTAGGGCAGAAAAGAGATCTTCTAAACTTTTATTAGAATTATCCAACATGTCAGAAAACAACATCACTAAAGAGCGTTTGTGAATATTTTCTGCTATTTGATGAAGCGCATCAATAGAAAAAGTTTTTTTCGGGTTTTCAATCGTATGCGTTTCTAACACTTTTTCCAATTCGTGATAAATCAAATTATGATGTCTTAAAGTAGTCCTGCAAGGCGTGTGAACATTCACATTCTCTGCAAACATACTCAAGCCTACTGCATCTCTTTGTCTTTTTAATAGATTCATCAAAACGGCAGTAGCATAGACTGAAAATAACAGCTTATTTGGCTTTTCTAATGATGGTTTCTCAAAGTTAGGATAATACATAGAAGATGAAATATCTATTACCAATTGGCATCTTAAATTGGTTTCTTCCTCGTATTTCTTTACAAACAATTTGTCCGTTCTTCCAAATAATTTCCAATCGATATGACGAGTCGATTCTCCACTATTGTATAATCTGTGTTCTGCAAATTCAACTGAAAATCCATGATAAGGGCTTTTGTGCAAACCAGTAATGAAGCCTTCAACTACTTGTTTAGCAAAAAATAGTAGGTTAAAATTTTTATCGGATTCTTTTATAAATTTCATAAAAATAAAAAGGGCTTAAAGCCCTTTTACTAAATTTAAAACTCAGCTTACATTTGTGCTTCAAGTTTTTCAACCATTTGGCCTTTTGGAACCACTCCAACCATCTTATCTACCAATTCACCATTTTTAAAAACAAGCAAAGTAGGAATGTTTCTGATTCCATAATTTTGAGGAATTTCAGAATTGTTATCCACATTTACTTTTCCTACCACTGCCTTTCCATCCAATTCTATTGCCAATTCATCAATAATTGGGCTTATCGTTCTGCAAGGACCACACCAACTTGCCCAAAAATCAACCAAAACGGGTTTCTCCGAATTTAAAACAACTTCCTTAAAGTTTGCGTCTGTAATTTCTAATGCCATTTTTTAATTTTTTAATTCTTCTGCAAATCTATTTAATTCTATTTTATTTTTAATCCTACTTCTGTTATTTTTTCTATCTCTTGAATAAATTCCTTATCAATATCTATTCTTCTATTTCTCGACAAAAGTTCAACAGCATATTTCTTTTCCTGATTATTAACCTGAATAATCAAAGAATGCTTCCCACCATTTTTGTTAGTTGAGTTAGAAATTCTATTCACAAAATCCTCATTGATATCGTTCAAGTCTACAGTTAATACTATATTTCTTGGCTCTTTGTCTAATAGTTCAGATAGCAGTTGAATGTCTTGAATTCTAAATTCCAATTGCCCATCATTAAAAGGGCGATCTTGCACTCTCCCTTTTACAAAAAGTAGCCATCCTTCAGTAAAAAATGATTTGAATTTTATATAATCATCACTGAAAATAAAGAAACGATTATTGTCATGATAATCCTCTAAATACAATACGCCATAGGGTTTTCCATTTTTAGCTATTTTATGTTCACATTTACTAACTACTCCAGCAAGAGCAAGATCTTTTCCTTTTATACTATCCAAATTTCTTATAAGGGATAATTCTCCATTACAAAAATTATCAATCTCAAATTTATAGTCATCTAATGGGTGTCCAGAAATATAAATACCAACTACTTCTTTCTCTTTGGAGAGTATTTTCATAGTCTCCCAAGGGCTTGAGTTAGGTGGAATAGGAGCTTGCAGGCCAGCTTCTTCAATATCTCCAAACATGTCTACTTGATTAGAGTTTTGTTTGTCCTGAACTTTATTTCCAAACTTTATCATTTGTTCAATAAAGGTATGCTCTTTTGTTATTTCAAAATATTGTGAACGATAAAGTCCAAATAAATCAAAACCTCCTGCAATTGCAATTCCCTCTAAAGTCCTTTTGTTGGCAGCTCTCAAGTCAACCCTTTTCACAAAATCATCAAAAGAGATATAATTCCCATTTTCTTTTCGCTCATTTACAATAGCTTGAACAGCTGCCCTTCCTACACCTTTTATAGCACCCAATCCGAAACGGATTTCTCCTTTTTCATTTACTGCAAATTTGTAAAAACTCTCATTCACATCTGGTCCTAACACCTTTAATCCCATTCTCTTGCATTCTTCCATATAAACAGTAATATCCTTTATATCTTTCATGTGGTTGGTAAGGATTGCTGCCATCAATTCTGCAGGATAATGCGCTTTCAAATAGGCGGTTTGATAGGCGATAAGCGCATAACAAGTAGAATGGGATTTATTGAAAGCATACGAAGCAAACGCTTCCCAATCTGTCCAAATTTTTGCTACTGTTTGCTCATCAAAACCATTTTGCTCACAGCCAGAAAAAAACTTTGGCTTCAAATCTTCTAGAATTGATTTGATTTTTTTTCCCATACCTTTTCTAAGTAAATCCGCTTCCCCTTTTGTAAAGTTGGCTAACTTTTGGGAAAGTAACATTACTTGCTCTTGGTAAACGGTAATACCATAAGTGCTATCAAGATATTCCTTCATTTCTGGCAAATCATATTCAATCTCCTCTTTTCCTTGCTTTCGTTTGATATAATTTGGAATATACTCCATTGGGCCTGGACGGAAAAGGGCGTTCATAGCAATCAAATCATCAAATTTATCCGGCTTCAAATGTTTGAGATGCGCACGCATACCAACAGATGCAAACTGAAATATTCCTTTGGTTTCTGCTCTTTGGAATATTGCTAGTGTTTTTTCATCATCTAGTGGAATGTTGTCAATATCCAATTCGATATTACGCAAAGCTTTTAATATTTTGACGCAATCTTTAATAATGGTGAGGTTTTTAAGACCTAAAAAATCCATTTTCAAAAGCCCTGCCTTTTCCACTACATCATTATCAAATTGGGTGACTAAAAGCTCAGAATCTTTCGCATTCGCAATAGGGATTAAATCCATTAGTGGCTCAGGAGTAATTATTACCCCACAAGCATGTGTGCCAACATTTCTGATAGTGCCTTCTAACTTTCTAGCCTGATTAATAGTCTCTGCTACCAAATCATCACCATCAGAAAGTTTAATCAAAGTTTGAGCATTAGCTAATTGATCTGATTTAACCTCTTTCTTTAACTTTTTCTCATCCCAAGAATAAAGCTTATTTAGAGATGTGAAATCAGGAACTAATTTCGCGATTCTATCAGCCTCATGCAATGGTAAATTCAGTACTCTGGCAGTATCTCGTATGGCAGATTTGGCTGCCATAGAACCATAAGTAATGATTTGCGCCACATTCTCTTTACCATATTTATTTACCACCCAATCGATAATTCTTCCTCTGCCTTCATCATCAAAGTCAATATCAATATCGGGAAGCGAAACTCTTTCTGGATTCAAAAAACGCTCAAAAAGCAAATCATACTTTAAAGGGTCAATATTTGTTATACCAGTGCAATAAGCCACAATAGAGCCGGCTGCTGATCCCCTACCAGGTCCCACTGACACCTTCATTTTCTTGGCTTGCGCAACAAAATCTTGTACAATTAGGAAATACCCAGGATAACCTGATTTTGCAATAGTCTCCAATTCAAGTTCTATTCTTTCTTCTATTTCATTTGTAATCTCCTTATACCTTTGTTTTGCACCTTTATAAGAAAGATGTTTCAAATAAATATTTTCCCCATCTTCTTTTTGCTTTTTAGATAGGTTATCCAAAAATGATTTTGGAATGTCGAAAGCCGGTAGAAGCACTTTGCTTTTAAGTGAATAGGGCTCTATCTTATTTGTTAGATCTGTAATATTTTCAATTGACTCTGGGATGTCTGCAAACAATTCATTCATTTGAGCTGAAGATTTGAAATAATATTCATCATTTGCAAGACCAAATCGTAAGCCCCTACCTTTTCCTATTGCTGTAGTTTGTTGTTCCCCATCTTTCACACAAAGTAAGATGTCATGTGCATTAGCATCTTCTTTTTCCAAATAATACACATTATTTGAAGCAATTACTTTTACATTATATTTTTGGGCAAACTGAATTAAAACTTTGTTTACATGATTTTCCTCTTCCAAATTATGTCTGCATATTTCTATATAAAAATCATCTCCAAAAGTTTCTTGCCACCATTTAAATTCTTCCTCTGCTTGCTTTTCGCCAACATTTAAGATTAAATTTGGAATTACACCATACTGACTACCAGTTAAAGCAATTAAATCTTCTTTGTATTTCGAAATTAAATCCCTATCAACTCTAGGTAAATAGTAAAAACCCTCAATGTAAGCCAATGAAGAAAGTTTAGCAAGATTATGATAGCCATTTTTGTTTTTAGCTAAAAAAGGAATTTGAGCACCATTATCTTGCACCGATTTATCTTTGCGATCTTTACACACATTCAATTCACATCCAACAATTGGTTTCAAATTAATTGCTCCCGAATCTTTCCATCCCTCATTAATTGGATGACTCAGTACCGCATTTGTGAATTTGAATGCAGAAAACATATTATTATGATCGGTAATGGCAACTGCAGCCATCTTTTCATCCACTGCTTTCTTTACCAATTTATCGATATTTGGTGTAGCTTGAAGTACAGAGTATTGAGAATGTAAATGCAAATGAGAAAAAGTAGCCTCTGATTGTATTTGTATCTTTTCAGTATCCTCATTTATCATTTTTTCAGAATCCTCATTTATCATTTTTTCAGAATCCTGAAACTTTTCCTTATTATCCAAAGGTTTGTATGGCTCTATATTGAGTCCAATCAGTTCAAAAGGATTTGGATTTTTCGTTTGAAAATTTTGGAACTGCTCAGTACTGAATCCTGCTTTAGAGTAAGGGATAACTTCCAAACGCAATAATTCTAGAAAACATCGTGCTGTTGCTTCTACATCCGCAGAAGCATTATGAGCTTCAGCAAAAGCTTCTCCAAAAAGATGTTGATGCAATTCTGTAAGGGAAGGCCATTTGAACCTCCCTCCTTTCCCTCCTGGGATTTTACAAAAATCAGTAGCATCATTTTTTGTGTCAATTTTAGCAAAGGATTGCAAAAGGTTAGGCATGTTTTTGCGCAAGAATTCACAGCCAACAATATTATTATCAAAACCAATATTATGCCCTACAATAAATTTTACTTTCTCTAACTCTTTCATAAAAACAGCTAAAACTTCAGATATATCCACCCCTTCTTGTGTTGCTCTTTCAGTGGAGATTCCATGAATCTTTGAAGCATTGAAAGGAATATCAAATCCCTCAGGTTTTATGATATAGTTTTTTACATCTACTAATCTCCCTTCTTTATCATGTACTTGCCAGGCTAACTGTACCAATCTTGGCCAATTGTCAAAATCAGTTAGTGGCGCTTTCCAATTTTGAGGTAATCCTGTGGTTTCTGTGTCAAATATCAGATACATTTATTAATTTCTGGGCTAAATTTATAAGGATTGTAAATTTACAAAAACAAAAAAGTCAGCCCATTTATTTTAAGCTGACTTTTAAAGAAGTTAATAACTTTTTGAATTTAAATAAAGGAATGTTTTTTCATCCAATCATCATTAAACAATTTGCCAACATAACGGCTACCATGATCGTGAAAAATAACTACAACAACATCCTCTTTTGTAAAATTATTTTTTAATTGATTAATACCTGCGACTGCACTTCCGGAAGAGTATCCAACCAAAATGCCTTCCTCACGAGCTAGACGTCTGGCCATTATTGCACCATCTTTATCTGTTATTTTTTCAAAATGATCTATGAGTGAAAAATCAACATTTGCAGGTAAAATATCTTCCCCAATTCCTTCTGTAATATAAGGGTAAATCTCATCACTATCATAGACTCCCGTTTCATGATATTTCTTAAAAACAGAACCATAAGTATCAATACCCCAGACTTTAATATTTAAGTTCTGCTGTTTTAAGAATTTGGCAGTTCCTGAAATTGTACCGCCAGTTCCTACTCCAACAACCAAATGTGTAATCTTTCCCTTAGTTTGTTCCCAAATTTCAGGCCCAGTACTTTCAAAATGGGCTACTGAATTGGAAAGATTATCATACTGATTAACATACCAAGCATTTGGAGTCTCCTTTGCTAATCTTTTTGCAACTGAATAATAGGATTCTTTACTTTCCGGCGGAACATCTGTAGGACAAACTACAACTTCAGCACCTACTGCACGTAAAATATCCATTTTCTCTTTTGATTGTTTGTCTGCCATCACAAAAATACATTTATACCCCTTTTGAATAGCGACTAGTGCCAAGCCCATACCTGTATTTCCAGAAGTTCCTTCAATAATCGTACCACCAGGTTTTAGCCTGCCATCTTTTTCTGCGTCTTCTATCATCTTAAGCGCCATCCTATCTTTTATTGAATGACCAGGATTATAGGTTTCTACTTTTGCTAAAACTAAAGCATTTGTTTCTACCACATTATTTAGCTGAATAAGGGGAGTGTTTCCTATGGTAGCTATGATGTTTTTATAATAATTCATATAAGATTTTGAGCTGCAAAATTACCAAATTCTACTCAAAGCGGATTGCTTTTATAGCGGTGATTTTTGTAATTAAAAAAGTAGGGATTATTAGCATGAAAATACAGATAAACATTACTCCAAAGTTAAGCAGAAGAAGATCAGTAAAAGGTAAGTGTATAGGTACAAATTTCATATAGTATGTTGCTGGATTTAAACTAAGAATTTGAAAGTGCTTTTGTATTAAAGTAAGAGAAATCCCTATCAAGTTTCCCCAAAACAATCCTTTAACAATTAAATAAGATGCATTGTACAAAAACACTTTTCTGATACTCCAGTTGATTTGACCAATCGCTTTCAAAATCCCTATAAGTTTAGTGTGTTCTAATATTAGAATCAGAAGGGCAGTAGTAATGTTGATAAGTGCAACAATGAGCATTAAAATAATAATTACATTTACATTTATATCTTGTAATTTGAGCCAATCAAAAATTTGAGGATTGAGCTGTTTTGTATTTTGCGCGTCCAAATTGAATGCAATCTTTTCATAAATTTTCTCCGTTTGCGCATCCAACTCATCAAAATCATTAATATTTATTTCAAAGCCACCAACAGAATCGACCCCCCAACTATTTAGGTTTTGAATGTGCCGAATATCAGCAAAAACATATAAATTGTCAAACTCTTCCAACTCAGTAGCATAAATTCCCTCAATGTTAAATTTTCTAACTCTTGGTGGATCTTGCACAAAAAAGATGATGAGATCTTCGTTCAAATGAAGTTTTAACATATCAACTATCTTTTTGGAAATAAGCACACTTGAAGAAGTTATTGAATCATTATAAATTGGCACTTTCCCTTCTAGCAAATTACTTTTTAGAAAAGATGCATCAAAATCACTACCAACCCCTTTCAATATTACACCATGAATCTCTTCTTTAGTTTTAATAATTCCTGCTTTGGTAGCAAATTGCTGAATGTGCTGTACTCCTCCCTCCTTCTCAATAGATGGGTAAAAATCCTGATTTTTGCTAATAGCTTTAGTTTCAAATGAATTATTATCTGAGAATGCTGTAATTTGAATGTGAGCACCAAAACCAATAACTTTGTCGGCAATGTCCTTTTTAAAACCTTTTACAACTGCAACTGAAATAAGCATTACTGCAATTGACAATGCAATTGCTAAAATTGCTAGGCGAATGATAGGGCGAGAAAGGCGATTATTTCCTTCCTTTGCAGTTACTAATCGTTTTGCTATAAAATATTCTACATTCATAAATTCAGATGGCTAAAATAAGGCAAATTTTCCTTTTAATTTTCTGCCTCTTACTTTTTAGTTGCCAAAAAGAGAAAACACTAAAATTAGGGGCAGAAAGGACTACAGTATATTTATCTCTTCTTGAAAATAAAAAAGTAGTGATAATAGCTAACCAAACTTCAATGATTTCAAATACACATTTAGTGGATAGTTTAATCAGTCTAGAGATAGATGTAGTAAAGGTCTTTTCTCCAGAACACGGATTTAGAGGAAGGGCAGATGCAGGGGCAGAAATTGAAGATAGAATAGATTCAAAAACAGGGCTTCCTATTATTTCTTTATATGGGAATAACAAAAAACCAACTGCAGAACAACTACAAGGTATTGATGTAATACTTTTTGACATACAAGATGTGGGCGCTCGCTTTTACACCTACATTTCTACATTGCATTATGTAATGGAAGCTGCAGGAGATAATAATATTGAAGTAATAGTCTTGGATAGACCAAACCCAAATGGGCATTATGTTGATGGTCCTATAAGAGAAGAAGGATTTGAAAGTTTTGTTGGTATGCATCCTATTCCTATAGTACATGGAATGACTATTGCTGAATATGCACAAATGATAAATGGAGAGCAATGGATTGATAAAAAATGTGACTTGAATATAATACCAATGGAAAATTATAGTAGAAATATGCATTATGATCTACCGATACAACCATCTCCTAATTTACCCAATGCAAGAGCAGTAAATCTGTATCCTTCACTTTGCCTTTTTGAGGGAACAACAATAAGCGTGGGAAGAGGAACTAATTATCCCTTTCAGCATTTTGGAACTCCATATCTAACAAGTAATTATTCCTTTACACCAAAAAGTGGTGAAGGAAGCAAATACCCAAAGCATGAGAATACGCTTTGCTATGGAACAGATTTACGCTTTCAGAAAGATTATTTAAAGGCCATAAACTTAAACTGGCTTATAGAAACTTACAATCAATATCCAGAACAAGAAAAGTTCTTCAATAACTTTTTTGATAAATTAACTGGAACAGACAAGTTAAGATTGCAAATAATAGAAGGTAAGACATCTCAAGAAATTAAAGAAAGTTGGAAAGTAGGATTGGAGAAGTTTAAGGAGGTTAAAAGGGGGTATTTGATTTACAATTAACAATAACTAACGTATTCTTTTGCGCGTCTATAAATATGCCAATATTCTTGAACAGGCCAACTATAACCAATTAATGGTTTCTTGCAATTCAGATGGGTGTTAGGAATAAATAGAACTTTCTAATCACCTATTGAGATGAGAAATAAATATACGAAGGATGCCTAAAGAAAGACTCCGTCAAAGAGTTGATTTCGGATATTTTTGCCTATAATGCTATGCAACTGATTTATTATGCAAGTCAATTATACCTTTTACTTTTTCTTTAATCACCCTCCTGCTTCCCAGTCTTAATACAACATTTCTATTATTTTCCTTCTCATCTTCATCTAACTCAACACCAAGTAAATTGTAATGTTTTTCTAAATCAAATACAATAACACCTTCCTCTTTTAAATATTTATATGTTAATGATTTACTATTTAAGAAGACTCTCATGCCCATAAATAAAGCGTTAAAAATATTTCCTAATGCTTGCTGTCTTATATGATACATAATTGCAGTATTGCAAGATAGTAATAAATCATCATATTCTGTTTTTGGTAAGTAGGTAGTGAGAGGAGTGAATCTATCTCCAAATAATCTCTTCCCTTGGACAATTATATTTCTCCTATATCTTCTATATCCTAAAGCACCATAATTCAAAGGAACAAGAAGTCTTTTATTAGTACTTTTAATAATATCAAAAACATCTAAATGATTATTTGTAGGGGTTGCTGAATTTCCTATTAATATTGAACTTCCTAAAGACACATTAGAGAATCTATTAAATTTATTTACTCCATAGTTGCAATCAATATATTTAGCAATTAAACCAAATTCTTTCTTTATAATCTTAAACTCATAAGGCAATACAGTAATAATATGATTAATTGTTCGCAATAGTTCTAACTCTTGACGAATAGGCTTGACTCTATATCTAAGAAAGTGATAAATCTCATAAAACCAAGACTTATTAAAAAAGTGATAAAGGCTTTTTTGACTATTCTTTTTGGTTAATGGCTCATAAATATATTGATTCTTAAAATGATCATATGCATCAGAACCCCAAACAGACCAAATCACTTGTACATTTGGAGGTCTATTCTTCATAATATACAACTTAATAGGAGAAAGAAAATGAATTATTAATAATTGACAATCTTTATAAATTAAACCAAAATCTAACTTATAACTTGAATTTGGTAATATTAAAATTTGTTCTTTTCTAGAAACATATCTTAATTCTTTGTTATTAGAAAAAACTATATACTTATTTAATCCAGATGATACATTCTCAAAGTTTTCAATTGTAATATCTACAAACTTTTGATCCTCAAATAAGTGAACAATCATATATAGTCTAGTAAATTATATATTTCTATTTTAAGAAGATTTAAAAGGAACACCAGACATTTTTCCAGTATATTCTTTTATCCATTTTGCAGGAACACCTACATAAACTCCTGATTTTTCAATCTTACCATTTAACACCCCGCCTGAACCAACTAGAATAACATCTTCTATAGAGCAGCCAGCAGATAATACGACGCCAGAACCAAAGAAACAATTATCATATACCTGAACACCCCCCCCTAAAGAAACATTATTAGCAAAATGATTATTTTTTCCAATCATACATCCATGCCCAACTAATGTTCCATGAGCCATACAGGTTCCCTCGCCAATAATTGTATCTTCATTGGCAGAGCCCCTAACAATAGTAACATTAGAACCTATTTTACAGTTTTTCTCTATAATGACGCCACCTAACTGATGTAAATACACTCTTTCTTTATTATCCCACACCCACATTACACCTTCAGCACCAATTACAGTATTAGCCTCAATTATAGAATTAGACATAATTATTGTATCAGTATAAATGACAACATTGGGATGTATTTTTACATTATCTTCAATGATCACTTTACCAATCACACAACCTTTACCAATATCAACATTCTCTCCAATTTTAGCATCTTTATGTAAATAATAGCCATTACGAAACTCTAATTCATCATCTTTCAGGTAATTCTTCTTGTATTGTTGTGACAATTTATAAAATTCTAATTGAGGATCATCACATTTAACAAGTTCTACATTAGTTAAGTTTGGACTAAAACTTTCATTACACATCAATGTACAATTAGATAAATGATTTACATCATTCTCGTCATTTCCAACATAATATGTGATAGAACCATCACTAGCATTACGTAAAACTGATAAACACCTATCTTGCTCGACCATTAAATATTTTTCTTAAAGAATTTAGCTGGTGAACCATACCAAATTTCATTTTCTGGTATATCACACCTTACTTGTGAACACGCACCAATAATTGAATTGTTCCCAATACTAAAACCTGGCATAAGTGTAACATTAGCACCAATAAGAACATTATCCCCAATTCCCTTAACTAATTTTAAATCGCCTTGTTTTAGATTAGGAGTGTCAGTTAAAACAAAAGAGTATTTAATGGTTGTATTTTCACCAATGATAGCATTAGCAGATATAGTACATCTACTACCCATTGTAGTTCCTCTTCCGATAATTACATTTTGTCTAATCTCACAATAAGCTGTAAATTTACAATTATCCCCAATCTTTGCACCTGATCGAACTATACAAAATGGTCCAATTGAAACATCTTTACCGATCTCAACATTATCCTCAATATATGCTAAATTGTGAATTTTCGCTGTTTTATGTATCATTACTTGTTATTTATTTGATTAATAATAATTTTAATAATTTCTTCTTGAAATACTAGTTCTAATTCTGGATAAATTGGTAAACAAAGTATCCTCTTAGAAATATCTCTTGAAATTGGACTGAATTGTTTTGGACAAATATAATCCAAAGTGTCTAAAGATGGAAAAAAATATCTTCTAGGGTATATATCTTTATCATTTAATAGCTTTACTATCTTCAATAATTGAGTCTCATCTTTTAAAATAATTGGGAAATAACTAAAATTAAGTGAAGAAATTGGATTCATCTTTGGCAAATTTACATGTCCTTTTAGTTCATTAATGTAAAAATCATAGACTCTCTCTCTCTTTAAGTCTATATTTTTGATATCCTCTAAAATACATAATCCCATTGCAGCTTCAAACTCATTCATCTTTGCATTTGTTCCTAATTCAGGGATAGATCCTGCATTTTCAATACCAAAATTTATCAGAAACCTTGCTTTCTGAACTAAGCTATCATCATTTATTACTAATGCACCTCCTTCAATAGTATGAAATATTTTAGTGGCATGAAAACTTAATGTTGATATATCTCCATAATTTAAAATGCTTTTTCCTTTATATTTAACTCCAAAGGCATGCGCTGCGTCATAAATTACTTTTAAATTATTTTCTTTAGCTATATAATCAATTTTCTCAACTTCACAACCATTCCCAAACACATGTACCGGAACTATCGCGCTAGTACCTTTAGTTATAAGGCTTACAATATTTTTAGGATTCATATTTAATGTTCTAGAATCTATATCAGCGAATTTAGGATTTAAGCCATTAGTTACTAGAGAACTGGTAGTAGCAACAAAACTAAATGGAGTTGTAATAGCATCACCCTTAATTCCTAATGTTCTGTAAGCAATTTCTAGTGCAACCGTGCCATTAGAAACAAGCACCAAATTCTTAACACCAAGATATTTTGATAATTTTTCTTCTAATAATCTTACCATAGGCCCGTTATTGGTTACCCATCCATTAGCATAAATCTCATCAACCAACTTCTTATATTTTTCTTTATTTGGTAAATATGTTTTTGTTACAGGTATCATATATGTTGATCGGTTAAATGCTATTTAATGAGTTTGGAACAACTACCAGAATTATTCATTAATATCACAAAGTTAAGATAATTTTTATTCATAATTGTATGTGATAGTAATAAGTTTTAGGAAGTAAAGAATAAGATTATTGTATTAGAAAATCTAAAAAAATATCACTATTAATTATATTATTTAAAAAGCCTACTCTGGACTTCATTAATAATCCTAGTTATATCTTCTGATAAATTCAAATATGAGACTGCTGGAACATATAATATCAAGACTAACATAGACTGCCATACAATATCAAGAAATATATAAGAAGTATCTGGTAAATATATCATTGCGATAAACATCACAAGTAATAATAAAATAGTTTTGACTGTATTCCAGGAAAATGGATGCATCCCCATCTTAACTTTTATAAGAGTGAGTCTAGAAGCGTTGAATAAGAAGACAGATAGTGCAGTTGCCATTGCAGCACCATCAATACCATATATTGGAATCAAAATATAATTTGCAACAATAGTGATAAGAAGTAGTAAAACATTAGTGTACAAGTCGTACTTATAGTACTTCGAATTGACTATTATTGAGCCATTAACACCTGACGCAATATTAAATAGCTGAGAAATTCCAATATAAAAGACAACCCACTTCCCGCCTTGAAATTTTTCTGGGAGCAACAGAAAAATTTGATCAACATTTAACCAAACACAAAGAAAAAATACTCCACCTATTATCAATTGATTGATTGAGGATTTAGAGTAAAGCAACTGAATTTCATTGAAATTCTGATTTTCCCACGCCTTTGCTAATAATGGGGCAGAAATACTAACAACAGATCTACCTGGTACTTGAATCGCATTCCCAATAAAAAATGCTACTGTATAAAATGCAACTTGCTGTAAATCTAATAAAGAACCTATCATCATCATGTCTACCCTAGTAACTATCATTAATGAAGTTCCCCCTACCATAACATATAGGCCAAATCGCAGAAGTTCATTCAAATTCAAATGTTTTACAGAAAATGACAATGCGAAACGATCATACCACCATTGTATTAGAAAAAGAATTGCAAACTTTATAATATACCCTAATAGATATACTTTAAGAAAAGTTGAAAAATCGAAAAAATTAAACCAATACAATAAAAGCACAGACATACTATAAAACTTTAAAAAGACCTCATTGATAAAGATTGGGGTAGCTGAATTTAAGAAAGATCTAGATATTGAAGATAAAATATTGTAAAAGCCAATAAAAAAGATTAACAAAATAATATAAAAGAAATTATCTTTCAATAATTGGCTTGCATTCAGTATTTCAAATATTGACTCTTTAAACAAATAATAACAAAGGCATGCTAATCCAAAGCCTAATAGCGGGATCATTAGAGCTAAAAAATATAATTGACCTTTTTGCTTTACTACTGGAAAAAATTTCACAAAAGTTTGTGGCATCCCAAAAGTCGTAAATACAGAAACAACCAAAGCGTAGGCAATAATAATCTGAATTAAACCAAGATGCTCTGGATTGTCTTTGAATACATTTGGATAAATAATAACAGTATTTATCGCTCCAAAAAGCATCCCTATATAAAAACTTAACGAATTTCTAATACTTTGACTCCTTACAATACCCACTTTACAACTTGTTTAATAATTTAGACAATCTATCAGTTAAATACAATCTTGAAAATTGTAAAACATCATTATATTCAAACTTCAATCTTTGGTTATAAAGATCAAGAACACTACTCCTAAGTTCGGATTCCTCATACGTAAAAAATAAGCCAGTATTCGTACGTTTAATTAATCTTTCTGTATCACTACCTGATGGACCAAAAGCTAATATTGGTTTTTGGGAGGCAAAATATTCAAAGATCTTTCCTGGATAATTACCTACCCCGCTTTTAGAATTAAATAATAATAACAAAAGTATATCCGTCTCATTGTATCGAGCTAAAACTTCAGTGTGAGAAAGATAACCCAATAGTTTTACTTTACCTTTCAACATAGGAAACGATTCAATATCCAACAACACCTCCTCATCAATATTACCTGACAAGTGAATCTCTAGCTTTGAACTCAACTGATTATCCTCTCGGCATAATAAATCCAATGTTTTCCAAAGGTTCTTAGGGTTTCGTAAATGATTTAACAAACCATAATGCCCAATAATAAATTTATCATTTGTTTTGGCTTTTAGCAGAAAATCAACTTCATCATAACCATTTGTAATAAGTTCAACATTATCCCCACCCAATCGCTTCAAATCCTTCGTCCAACTTTCGCTAACCGTTAAGACCATATTAGCATTTTTCAATACTTTTTTCTCTAGTTTCTGATGCTTTACTCGTGATAAATTAGAAAGACTAAACTCATCTAACAAATCTAACTCACTCCAAGGATCGCGAAAATCTGCTATCCATTTTAAGCTAGGTATTTTTTTCTTTAAACCCAATCCTATTAGATGCATAGAATGTGGCGGTCCTGTAGTTATAATATAATTGATTCCTTCCTTCTTTATTCTTTGATGTAATACCTTAATTGAAGGTTTTACCCAATATACTTTAGGGTCTGGTATAAAAACATTACCTCTTACCCAATTGAGAATTTTATTCTTAATCAAGCTTTTTTTTGAGATTACTCCTGCACTTTGATTTTGACTTCCTTTCCCAAGAAGTTTATCTTTTAAAGTATAAGGCTCCCATATAGTAGTCTTCCATATTTCAACTTCTTCAGGTATCTCTTTTAAAAGTTCAGGATCTTTTACTTCAAAATACGGATTCTCTGGTGTGTAAATAATAGGCTTCCACCCATACTTGGGCAAATATTTAGCAAATTTTAACCATCTCTGCACACCTGAACCTCCAAAAGGAGGCCAATAATAAGTGATGATTAAAACTTTGTTCATTAAGATCTCATCTCCTTAAATACGACAAATAATAAAAGAACTAAAAGTGAAATTGAAGATGTAAGTGAGATAATCTCACCTGTTTTATAAGTTTTGGGCTCAAACTTAAACTCTATAGTATGCTGTCCTGCTGGGACTTGCATACCTCTTAAAACATAATTAGCTCTAAAATGAGGTGCAAACACTCCATCAATATATGCATTCCAACCTTTATCATAGTAAATCTCAGAAAATATTGCAATACGATCAGTTGTTGAATTTGAATTATATTTTAAATAATCTGGCTGATATTCCGTCAGATTTACAGAACCCGATTCAACTTTTTCTTCTGAAGAAATATTCAGTTTAAACCGCTCATCAACTAAAGCTGTATTCTGTATATCCAAACCATTAAGTGCTGCTATCTCAGCATCAGCATTTGGGACTACATTAACATTTTTTACAAACCATGCATTGCCCATTGCATCAACATTTTGTTGCAACTGCCCTTTACGATTAATAATATATTTTGCGTTTAACATATTGAGTACTGCTGTATTTCCCTTTGAAATATGTTGCTCAATTAGTTCCTGATAACGCTTTAACTTAGCGCCATGATAGCCTCCGATTGATTTATGAAAATAAGAAGTGCTTGCGTCATTAAATGTGCTAACGCTCATATTAAAAACCCTAAAGTTTGGATCTTTATCTTTAAGTATTTGTAAATTTGCCTGTGTAGGTTGATATGGAATCTGCACCCTTGATTTTCTTGCAAAATGATTATCATTCAAGTAACGTTTATTTACCGTCCACATATCAGCCAAAATCAAAAGCCCAACTATCAAAACCGCATATTGTGATTTTAGTTTGTTAAATAAAAACGCCCACAGTGTTACAACAGTAAGCGAAATAAAAATGTAAGAACGCCAAGCATCAGCACTTAAAAGCCTAGCCCTATCTGATTGTAATGCATCTATTGGCCATCCATTTTTTTCTAGACTTGCATCTTGCCCGCCTACAAAATCAAAAAACAATGTTGGCATCAGTGCAAATAACAATGTAAATCCTGAAGCAATAAAATAAGCCAATTGTAATGGTTTCTTTTTCTCATTTTCAGATATATCAGATGTCAAAAACAAAAACTTATTCAAAGCTATAAAGCCGAGCAGAGGAATGGTAAATTCAGCAATTACCAATATCATAGATACTGCTCTGAATTTATTATAACCAGGAAAATAATCTAGGAAAAAGTCAGTAAGTGGCATAAAGTTTTTTCCCCAAGCAAGCATAATAGATAATATGGTGGCAAGTACTAACCATATTCTCATTTCTGATTTTACAAAAAATAAACCAAGAATAAAAAGAAAAATCACGATTGACCCAGCATATGTTGGACCTGAAGTAAAAGGTTGGTCGCCCCAATAAAGCGGTAATTGCTTAATCAGTTGCCTTGCATTTGGTGCTCTTTTTATAGCTTGATAAGTTTCTGATTCAGTTGTTAAAGTTCCTTGTGATGCGCCTCCATGAAAATTAGGAATTAATAGGGTAAAACTTTCAGCAATCCCATAACTCCACGAAGTAGCATAATCCTTATCTAGCCCTGAAGTCTTATTGTCAATATTATCAGTTAATTCTGATTTTCCTCTTGTGCTATCTTTTCCGTATTCTATAGTAGTTGAAAGTCTTGTAAGTGAAGTGCCAGACGCCAATAAACCTGCAACAAGTAATATTCCTGTTCGTTTTGCAAAATCAATAAGATTATTTCGTTTGAAATCTTTTGCAAACTGTACTAATCCAATTAACAGTAATATCAAAACCAGATAATAAGTAATCTGCAAGTGATTCGCATAAAGTTCTAAAGCAACAGCTAAGGCGGTTAATACGCCTCCTAACAACATTTTTCCCCTGTAAGTATAGAGAACAGCAGCAATAACCATAGGGATGTAAGCAATTGCATGTGCTTTTGTCATATGTCCGGCTTGAATAATAATAAAGAAATAAGAAGAAAAAGCAAAAGCTATAGCGCCAACAACTGATAATCTATAGTCTAATTTTAAAGATAAGAGCAATATATAAAAACCTAATAGGTATAGAAACAGTAAATTTGCCGGTCTCGGAATCCCTAATGATATGATTTTGGGGATATATTGAATAAGATTACCTTGATATTTTGTCGAAATCTGATAAGCTGGCATACCAGAAAACATTGAGTTTGTCCAAAGTGCTTGCTTTCCTGTTTCATTTCTGAAATCGGCAATCTCTTTACTCATGCCCTTATAATGCTTAATGTCAGGCATATCAAGCATCTTACCTTTTAATACTGGCGAAAAATAAACAAAAGAAATACCCACGAATAATAACAAGACTATTAAATGCGGGGCTATTTTTTTAAATTGTTCCATAAGTATTTTATTCATCAATCTCCTCAAAATCTACATATTCTCCCAAGTCATTCAGTTTATTCTGGTTTGGAGTTTCTGTTGTTTTAATCGTTATACTTCCTTCCTCTTCAGACTTCACTTGTTGTTTTTGATGTTCTTGATTAAATTGTTGCTGGAATCTATTATGCATCTTATTAGCAAAATGTTTTAATAAAAAGGTAGCTACAAGACGCATAATCATCTTAAAAAGATAATAGAAAATAACTATAACACATATTGTTTTAAGAAATCCCATCTTTATTTGCTTAAATACAAGTTTCTTTCAGAATATACTTTAGTAAAGTAATCGTCTTGTAAATCATCAATGAAATAAATTGCTTCTCCTGTTGATTTCATTTCTGGACCTAATTCTTTATTAACATTAGGAAATTTATTAAACGAGAAAACCGGAACCTTTATTGCATATCCTTTTTTAGTTGGGTTGAATTCAAAATCAGTAACCTTTTTATACCTCAGCATTACCTTTGCTGCATAATTTACATAAGGCTCATCATAAGCTTTTGCTATAAAGGGTACCGTACGGGATGCTCTTGGATTTGCTTCAATTACATATACTACCTCATCTTTTATAGCAAACTGGATATTGATTAAACCAACAGTATCAAGTGCAACAGCAATTTTATTGGTAATATCAATCATTTGCTGACGCACATTATCACTTAAATCAAAAGTTGGCAATACTGCATATGAATCTCCTGAGTGAATGCCACATGGCTCAATATGTTCCATCATTCCAATTATATATACATTTTCGCCATCACAAATTGCATCAGCCTCAGCTTCAATTGCTTTATCCAGATAATGATCTAAGAGTACTCTGTTTCCTGGGATATCTTTTAATAGATTTACGATATGATGCTCAAGTTCCTCTTCATTAATTACAATCTTCATGCCCTGTCCTCCAAGCACATAAGAAGGTCGGACCAATATTGGAAAATTTAAGGTTTTTGAAATTTCTAATGCTTCTTCAGCTGTTTCAGCAACAGCAAATTTTGGATAAGGTATATTGTTTGCTTCTAACAGTTCTGAAAACCTACCTCTATCTTCTGCTACATCAAGTGCGTGAAATGATGTACCCATAATCTTAATGTCATATCGCTCTAGTTTTTCGGCAAGTTTAAGGGCAGTTTGTCCTCCTAATTGTACAATCACGCCCTCTGGTTTTTCATGACAAATAATATCATAGATATGTTCCCAAAAAACGGGCTCAAAATAAAGTTTATCAGCAGTATCAAAGTCGGTCGAAACTGTTTCAGGATTGCAATTTATCATGATCGTTTCATAGCCGCATTCTTTGGCCGCTAATACACCATGTACACATGAATAATCAAACTCAATCCCTTGTCCTATCCTGTTTGGTCCAGATCCTAAAACGATAACCTTCTTTTTGTCAGTTACCTCACTTTCATTTTCTGCAAATTTCTTGCCATTTTCTTCTTTTGGCATCTCAAAAGTTGAATAATAATAAGGCGTTTCGGCCTTAAACTCAGCTGCACAAGTATCTACTAGTTTGTATACACGTTTAATATTTTCAGCATTTCGTTTATCATAAACTGCACTTTCTAAACAATTAACAAGGTGTGCAATTTGCCTATCGGCATACCCTTTCATTTTTGCTTCTAATAGCAGATCAGTTGGTATAGTTTCTATTGTGTAATTTTCAATTTCTCTTTCAAGCACAATCAATTCTTCAATTTGGTGCAAAAACCAATAATCAATTTTTGTAATCTCATGTATTTTCTTTGTAGGAATACCAATTCTCATAGCATCATAAACTCTGAAAATTCTATCTCCACTTGCATTTTTCAGCTCATGCAAAATTGTGTCCTGATCTGTTTTTCCTTTACCATCTGCCCCTAATCCGTTTCTTCTAATTTCTAAAGACTGACATGCTTTTTGTAAGGCTTCTTGGAAAGAGCGACCAATACTCATCACCTCTCCTACTGATTTCATTTGTAAACCTAAATGAATATCAGACCCTTTAAATTTATCAAAATTCCATCTAGGAATTTTTACAACCACATAATCCAAAGTAGGCTCAAAACAGGCAGAAGTTGTTTTTGTTATTTGATTATTAAGTTCGTCTAAAGTATAGCCAATAGCTAATTTGGAAGCAATTTTTGCAATAGGATATCCTGTTGCTTTTGATGCAAGTGCTGATGAACGTGAAACCCTTGGATTAATCTCAATTGCAATAATGTCTTCTTTTTCATCAGGACTGACTGCAAACTGCACATTACAACCTCCAGCAAATTCTCCAATGGAACGCATCATTTTAATGGCCATATCACGCATTCTCTGATAAGTAGTGTCAGAAAGTGTCATTGAAGGAGCAATAGTAATTGAGTCTCCTGTATGAATTCCCATTGGGTCCAAATTCTCAATATTACAAATGATGATTACATTGTCATTGTCATCACGTAAAAGTTCTAATTCATACTCTTTCCAGCCTAATACTGCCTTGTCAATCAACACCTCATGTATAGGGGATGCGTGTAATCCTTTAGATAATAAACCCTCAAATTCTTCTTTGGTGTGCACAAATGATGCACCACTTCCACCAAGTGTGAAAGAAGGGCGAATAACCAGCGGAAAACCTAATTCTTGAGCAATTTCTTTTCCCTGCAGAAATGAAGTGGCAATTCTTGCAGGAGCAACTGGAATATCAATTTCTCCCATCAGTTTTCTAAATTTCTCTCTATCTTCAGTAATATTTATAGCATCAATATCTACACCAATTATATCAACATCATATTTTTTCCAAATCCCTTTTTCGTCAGCCTCTATACATAGGTTAAGAGCCGTTTGCCCTCCCATAGTAGGCAATACCGCATCAATATGTCTTTCTTCTAAAATCTCCACCAATGATGCAGTAGTAAGTGGCTTTAAATAAACATGATCTGCAACAACCTTATCTGTCATAATAGTTGCAGGATTGGAGTTTATCAATGAAACCTCAACACCTTCTTCTCTTAAGGAACGGGCTGCTTGTGATCCTGAATAGTCGAACTCACAAGCTTGCCCAATTACAATAGGGCCACTCCCTATAATAAGTATTGATTTTAATGAATTATTTTTTGGCATTTTTTTATTTTGATTGACGCGAATTTATATAATTAGATAATTTGCTATTATTTTTCTTTTGTTAAAGTATTAACATCTTATTAAGACTCAAAAAAAAAGGTGTTGCTAATAATAACAACACCTTCTATATGGTTTGAAGTAGTCAATTATTTATGACCCATTTCATCAGAAACCGTCAAGCGCTTTCTCCCTTTCGCTCTTCTTCTTGATAGTACCTTTTGCCCATCTTTTGAAGACATGCGCTCCATGAAACCGTGTTTGTTCTTACGCTTTCTGTTAGATGGCTGAAATGTTCTTTTTGGCATGACTTGAAATCTTAAATTATTTTGGCTGCAAATTTAATGTTTTTTCTTTTACAAACTAAGAATTGATATATTTTTAAATCTATTTTTGCAGACTCATAAAAATTATGCAATTAAAACACAATATTATAAAGATGTACTTGCTAAAAGCAGTGCTTTGGTTTATGGTTGCTATGCCTATTATTGTGTTGTTTTTTCAGGAACACGGACTCAGTTTAACACAAGTGATGACATTGCAAGCAATTTACTCTTTCTCTGTTGCTTTCTTTGAAATTCCATCAGGTTACATAGCAGATCTGTTTGGTAGAAAAAAAACAATAGTGATTAGCACCATATTTGCTTTTTTCGGCTATTTGGTTTTTTCCTTTTATGGTGGATTTTTTGCTTTTGCGATTGCACAGGTTTTAGTTGGTATTAGCGGTAGTTTAATGTCAGGTAGCGATAGCGCTTTGCTATATGACACCCTTTTAGAAATTGGTGATAAAAAAACTTACACTAAAATTGAAGGAAGAAATTATGCAATTGGCAACTTCTCTGAAGCTATAGCTGGAATTTTAGGTGGTTTTTTGGCAGTAAGTTCAATTTATTTGCCTGTGTATGTGCAAACAGGAATTCTGTTTCTAAGCATACCTATTGCGCTTACATTAATTGAGCCTAAAATTCATGAAGAGGAAGAAATGGATAGATCATTAAATGCAATAATGGAAGTTTTAAAATTTGCATTGGTAGATAATTTAAAACTAAGATGGCTCATTATTTATTCATCTGCAATGGGAGTTGCTACTTTATCAATGGCCTGGTTTGCGCAACCATTTTTTAAAGCAGTAGATATTCCACTTTCCTACTTTGGAATTCTTTGGGCAGGGCTTAATTTCTCAGCAGGACTAACTTCATTCAATTCTTATAGGTTTGATAAAAGTAAAAATGGGAATCGGATGTTGATCTTCCTAGCACTAGCCATGCTCATCTCATTTTTACTTTTAGGAACTAATATAACTGTATTTGGACTTGTTTTTGTGGTGTTCATTTATCTTTTAAGAGGAATTGTGACGCCTATTTTACGAAATGCAATAAATGAAAACATAAGTTCTAACAAAAGAGCAACTGTGCTTTCAATAAGGAGTCTTATTATCCGAATTTCATTTGCAATCTCAGCTCCTATTTTAGGTTATATTGCGGACATTCATTCCATAAGTTATAGTTTTTATACCATTGCATTAATTGTTGGAATGTTCTCTATTTTAGCTGCATTTAATTTATACAATTTGGATAATAAACCTACTTTTGCAAGATGAAGAGATTAAAAGAAAAATGGGGAATTACTTCTAATTTTCAGTTGATTGTTATATGTATTGTCTTTTCAATTACAGGCTCAATTGCGGTTTGGATAGCAAAACCAATTTTAAGTTTCATTGGGCTTGCAAAATCAACAGTATCTCCTTGGGTCTTTTGGCCTATCAGAATACTAATCATCTTCCCAACTTATCAAATTTTGATTTTAATTGTTGGTACATTATTTGGTCAATTTAAGTTTTTCTGGAATTTTGAAAAGAAAATGCTAGTGGGTTTAGGATTTAAACAATTTAAGGACAAAGAATGAGTTTCAATGTTTATTTTTGGCAGAGCTTAAAATTATAAAATGAAAATACTAATATCTTTAGCAACACGATTGATCCCTAGGCATTACTTGCAACATGTAAGTCACTTTTTTTTGCGGATTTTCTCCCTGTTTTTAAGAGGAGACAAATTTGAGGACCCTATAAACGGGAAAACCTATCGAAAACTTTTGCCTTATGGTAGATTAAAGTCGCGTGAAAATGCTTTAGCACCAGATAGCATGAGTTTGGAAAGACACAGATTGATGTGGTTGTATATGAAAGAAAAAACCAACTTCTTTTCAACTGATTTGAAATTTTTGCACATTGCCCCGGAATATTGCTTTATCAAACTTTTTAAAGGGATGAAAAATCTGGATTACACTACTGGAGATTTAATTTCTCCTTGGGCAGATGTAAGAATGGACGTACATGATATTCCTTTTGAAAAAAATACTTTTGATGTAGTTATTTGTAATCATGTTTTGGAACATGTGCAGGACGATCATAAGGTAATGACGGAATTTTACCGAGTGATGAAACCAGGAGGTTGGGGGATTTTTCAAGTACCTATAGACAACAACAATTCTAGAACAGAAGAAGATCCAAGCGTAACCGATCCTAAAGAAAGAGAACGTTTATATGGGCAAGACGATCATGTTCGTCAGTATGGAAAAGACTATGGGGATAGATTGGCTGCTGCAGGCTTTAGCGTTAGGGCAGATGATTTTGTAAATAGCTTAGATTCTACATTGGTAGAACGCTATGCCTTGCCAAAAGGAGAGTTGATTTATTTTTGTCAAAAACAATAAACAAAAGTTAGTAAATCTTTAATACTCAATATAAATTACCTTTTTAGTTTCAAAAAAATCTTCATCAAAAAAATCAGTAATAGGAAAGCTTTGATGTGCAATTCCTTTTAATTCTTCTGATAAATCTCCTCCTTTTAAGTACAGTATGCCATTTTTAATGGCGTTATTATGTTCCTTTTTAAACTTGCCTTTTACCCATTTTTTAAAATCGGTCATATCCGTAACTGCACGACTAACTACAAAATCAAACTTTTCATTAATGTTTTCAGCTCTTTCATGAAGGGTCCGTACATTAGTAAGAGCAATTGCACCACTTACTTCATTTACCACTTTTATCTTTTTACCAATACTATCCGCAAGTAGAAAGTCGGTTTCAGGAAATAAAATAGCCAAAGGAATCCCAGGAAAACCGCCTCCTGTGCCAATATCCAACACCTTTGTTCCTTTTTTAAAACAAATAACCTTTGCTATAGCCAAAGAGTGTAAAATATGCTTGCTGTAAAGTGCTGAAATATCCTTTCTGGAAATAACATTGATTTGTGAGTTCCAATGCGCGTATAAATTTTGTAAATCGGAAAATTGCCTAATCTGTCTTTCTGATAAATCAGAAAAATACTTCTTGATAATTTGCATTAAAAACTTTCCTTTATTCCAGACATAATATTGAATAATTGTTCCCTACTTCTGTGCAATTGTGCTTTTACTGTTCCTAGTGGAATGTCTAATTCTTTTGAAATTTCTTCATAACTCATTTCTTTGAAATAACGCAACTTTACCAAAAGCCTATAATTGGGTTTGAGTTGCTCCACAATTTGCCTTAAAATATGAGTCCTTTGTTTTTTAATCATTTTCTGTTCAGGATTATCAGTTTCGGCAGGCAAATCAAAACTTTGCTTTTCTCCTTTATCATTTACAATTAATTTATTAATGGAGATGGTGGATAATTTATTTTTGCGCAAATAATCAATACAATTATTTTTAGCAATGGTAAAAAGCCAAGTGCTAAACACATAATCAGGAACATAAAGGTGTAGCTTTTTGAAAGCTTTTCCTAAGGCTTCAATGGTCAAATCCTTAGCAATTTCTTCATTGCCAACTTTTTCGAAAAGCATAAAATAAAGTGGGTCTCTATAAAGACGCATCAGTTCATTATACGCTCTTGTATCTCCAGTTTCTAAAGCCCTATTTATAAGTTTTAAATCTCTTTTCCCTTTTTCAGAAAGTCCCATTACCAGTTTGTTGGTTTATTTTTAGAATTCAATAATACGAAAATTCCCTGAATGAAAAGATGCAGTAATTCAAACAAAGGAAAAAATAGGAGTAAGTCGGATACCCTTAGTTTTTTCATTAAAGAGTAATACAAAATATAGATGATTAAAATCCTAAAAATGAAAAGTAGAAACACTACAAAAATGGTGCTCTCAAAAAATAGCAAAACCCCAAATGACAGCCAAAATAAAAATTGAGAAAGCGGCCAAAGCCCTAATAATATTTTGTGTTTAAAATTATATTTTTCGGAAGTAGTCATATGTCTTCTTCTTTGAAAAAACCACTCTTTCCAGCCCTGTTTTGTTTCAGAGATGCTATGACTATCTGCCGATATTTCAACAACTACATTTTGTTTATTGGCGACCTCTTGCACAAACAAATCATCATCTCCTGAAGGCATGTGAATGTGAGATGCAAACCCTTTATTATCAAAAAAAACAGACTTTTTGTAAGCTAAATTTCTACCTACCCCCATATACGGAATGCCTGCCAAAGCATAAGAAAAATACTGCATTGCTACAGAAAATGCGTCAAATCTTATCATTTTATTCAATAATCCTTTTTCTTTTTTGTAAGCCCCATATCCTAACACTATTTGCTTTTCATTTGAAAAATTACTGACCATTTCGCTTAGCCAATTCTCAGATACAGGTACACAATCGGCATCCGTTAAAAGCAAGTATTCATACTTTGCTGCTTTAATCCCTAATGTAAGTGCAAACTTCTTTCCTACCCTGCTATTTACATGATGCTCAATTTTTACCACTCTCAAATTAAAATACTTTCTTTTAATCTCTTTTAGCACATATTCTGTATTATCTTTTGACTGATCATCAACCAAAATAACTTCAAAGTTTTCATACTTCTGCTCCAATACCTTTGGAAGAAATTGAGTAAGATTTTCGGCTTCATTTTTAGCACAAATGATAATAGATATTCGCTCGGAAAATGAATTATTTTCCTTTTTATAAAACAGTAATCGAATATAAAAAAACAGCACATAAAAAAGTTGCAGAAGAATTGAAAAAAGGAAAACATAAAAGAAAATTTGGGTAAAAAGTTCCATTTGCACAAAAATAATGTATTTAGTAAAAAAATAGGCAAAAAGGAAAACATATCTTTGCAAGCATGAAATTTGATTTAATAAAAACTGATGAGAAGTCAAAAGCTCGGCTTGGAGAAATACAAACTGCTCATGGGAAAATTCAAACGCCTATTTTTATGCCAGTGGGAACGGCAGGAACAGTTAAGGGAATGCATCAGCATGAATTGGTAGAAGACAGCAAAGCAGAGATAATTCTTGGAAATACCTATCATTTGTATTTACGTCCAAAACTAGATGTCATTGAAAAAGGAGGGGGGCTGCACAAATTCATTGGCTGGGAAAAACCACTACTTACCGATAGTGGTGGCTATCAAGTTTATTCATTGGCTGAAAACAGAAAGATTTCTGAAGAGGGTGTGAAATTCCAATCGCATATTGACGGAAGTTATCAGTTCTTTTCTCCTGAATACACTATAGATATTCAAAGAAAAATTGGAGCAGATATCATCATGGCTTTTGACGAATGTACTCCTTATCCGTGCGAATATGATTATGCCAAAAAATCCATGCATCTCACACACAGATGGCTCAAAAGATGTTGCAATCGCTTTGATCAAACAAAAGGACTCTATGGATTTGAGCAAGCACTTTTTCCTATTGTTCAAGGAAGTGTGTATAAAGATTTAAGGCAGCAATCAGCAGAGAAAATTGCCAGCTTTGAAAGGGAAGGTAATGCTATTGGCGGACTTTCAGTAGGTGAGCCACATGAAATGCTATATGAAATGACAGATATAGTATGTAATATTTTGCCTAAACAAAAACCAAGATATTTGATGGGAGTTGGTACCCCTTCCAATTTACTAGAGAGTATAGCGTTAGGAGTAGATATGTTTGATTGTGTAATGCCAAGCAGAAATGGTAGAAATGGCATGCTATTTACCTCAGAGGGAACCATAAACATCAAAAATAAAAAGTGGGAAGATAATTTCTCTCTATTGGACGAAAATGGCACTTCTTATGTAGACAAAACTTACACTAAGGCTTACCTTAGGCATTTGTTTGCAAGTGAAGAACTTTTAGGAAAGCAAATTGCTACTTTGCATAATATTCGGTTTTATCTGTGGTTAATGCAAGAGGCAAGAGCGCATATTAAAAAAGATACTTTTGCTTCTTGGAAAAACAAAATAGTAAAAAAACTAGACAAGCGATTGTAAAGTGAAAAAGTTAGACTTATATATCATCAAAAAATTTTTGGGCACTTTCTTTTTCTCCATCTCACTAATTTTAGTCATTGTAATTGTTTTTGATATCTCAGAAAAAATTGATGATTTTTTGGAAAGTGAAGCTCCATTAGAAGCCATTGTTTTTGATTATTATTTGAACTTTATTCCCTTTTTTGCAAATCTGTTTAGTCCACTATTCATATTTATTGCCGTTATTTTTTTCACTTCAAAAATGGCTAATAACACAGAGGTCATTGCTATATTAAATAGTGGAATGAGTTTTTGGAGGCTCCTGCTTCCATTTATGATTACTGCAATATTTCTTGCGTCTGCATCCTTTGTGTTGGGGAATTTTGTGATTCCTCCAGCCAACAAAAACAGAATAGATTTTGAGAATAAATACATCAAAAACAAATTTCATTTTAAAGGAAAAGACATTCATTTACAATTGCAAAAAGGACAATACGTCTATATGGAAAGCTATAATAGTAGAAAGGATATTGCTTACAAATTTGCTTTAGAAAACATAAAAGACGGAAAACTGCAATCCAAATTGAATGCCAATTATATTATGTGGGACAGCACATCAGGAAGGTGGCAAATAAACAAATGGCAAATCAGGGAATTTTTAGATGAAGGCGAAAAATTAAGCAAAGGTGATAGATTAGACACCCTTATCAATTTGAAGCCAACTGATTTTAAAACACGCCTAAGCAAAGTAGAGGCTATGAACTATTTTGAATTAAACGACTATATAAAAGCAGAAGAAATAAAAGGCACTGCAAATATTGTCTATCACAAAATTGAAAAACAAAAGCGCATGGCTTTTCCTTTTGCATCTATCATACTTACTATAATTGGGGTTGCAGTGGCAAGTAGAAAGATAAGGGGAGGAACTGGACTGCATCTAGGAGCAGGATTGCTGATAAGTTTTTCTTATATTTTGTTTATGCAAATTTCTACAACTTATGCGACAAACGGCAATCTTTCTGCAGCACTGGCAGTTTGGATCCCAAATATTATTTATACTATCTTAGGTGGCATCTTAGTAATGAAAGCGCCTAGTTAATTATTTTTCAAAAATCCCATAAAGCACACTTCCGCTACCACTCATGGAAGCGTAAATTGCGCCAGTTTTATACAATTGTGCTTTCATTTTCTCTAACTCAGGATGTTTTTTGAAAACACTCTCTTCAAAATCATTTTTTATATTTTCTTTCCAATTTTTAATTGGTGTTTTGATAAGTTCTATTAAAGGTGTTGATGGTGGCTTGGGTATGATCCCAGTATAGGCTTTAGCTGTGGAAATATGGAATTCGGGATTTACAACTCTTATTTCAAATTTATTCAAATCTAAATGAATATTTGTCATCTTCTCTCCTATTCCTTCTACATATTTTGGGTTATCTTCAATAAAAAATGGGCAATCTGCCCCTAAATTCAAAGCATATTTTGTTAATTGAGTTTGACTTATTCCAAGAGAAAATAAATCATTTAACCCCCTTAAAGTAAATGTCGCGTCAGCAGAACCTCCACCCAACCCAGCACCAATAGGGATTTGTTTGTGTAAATGCATATGTACATTAGCAATAGCAAAATCTTTTTTTAATAAATGAAAGGCTTTCTCGCACAAATTCTCTCCTTTTAGAATTTCAATCCCAGTTGTTTCAAAAGAAAAATGACTGCTTTCAGTGATTTCTAAAATATCACAACAATTTTTCAAAGGATAAAAAACAGAAGAAATTTCATGATAACCATCTGTCCTTTTGCTAAGCACGTTCAAGCCAATATTTATTTTTGCATGAGGGAAAAGTATCATCAGAATTAAGTTTTCAACAACAAAGGTAATCACATCCTTTTTTTTGGCGAAAGAAATATCATTTTATTTAACTTTGTTCCCCTTTATAAATTTTAGTAATGGAATATTTAGAATTTGAGAAACCTTTAGAGGAATTAAATCTAAAGATGGAAAAAGCAAAAGAACTGAGTGAAGAAGATGATGTAGATCTTAGTGCAACCATCAAGGATTTGGAGAAAAAATTAGAGAAATGCCGTAAAGAAATTTATGGTGATTTATCGCCTTGGCAAAGGGTTCAACTCTCTCGACATCCTAATCGTCCTTACACATTAGACTACATAAATTCTCTAACAAAGGGTGACTTTGTTGAACTTCATGGTGATAGAGGTGTAAGAGATGACAAAGCAATGATTGGGGGCTGGGGAAGTGTTGACGGAAAATCAGTGATGTTTGTAGGGCAACAAAAAGGACACAATACCAAACAAAGACAATACAGAAATTTTGGCATGTCCAACCCAGAAGGATATCGGAAAGCATTAAGGTTATTTCGTTTGGCTGAAAAATTCAACAAACCCATTGTGTGCCTCATTGATACCCCTGGCGCATATCCTGGTTTAGAAGCGGAAGAAAGAGGGCAAGGAGAGGCCATTGCCAGAAACATTATAGAGATGCTTCAGATTAAGGTGCCAATTATTTGCATCATTATTGGTGAAGGTGCATCTGGTGGAGCGCTTGGTATAGGGGTTGGCGATAAAGTGCTGATGCTTGAAAACACTTGGTATTCTGTTATTTCTCCTGAAAATTGTTCTACTATTTTGTGGAGAAGTTGGGATTATAAACAACAAGCAGCAGAAGCACTCAAACTTACTGGTGAGGATATGCTTCAAAATAAATTAGTAGATGGTATCATCAAAGAACCATTGGGTGGAGCACATGCTTTCCCAGAAAAAATGTATAGAATCCTTAAAAAAGAACTTTTAACATACCTTGATGAATTAGTAAAAGTAGAAGCAAAAAAATTAGTAGCAAAACGAATGAATAAATTCTCAGCAATGGGGATAGTAAAAGAATAAAATGGCAAAAAGAACAACTAAAAAATTAAAAAGCGTAACAGGTAAAATTGACGGAAAACTTCCACCTCAAGCAATTGAATTAGAGGAAGCTGTTTTGGGTGCTTTAATGCTAGATAATGAGGCGCTTTCAGATACTATAGATATCTTAAAACCCGAATATTTTTACAAAATGGAACATCAAAAAATCTTTGATGCCATAATTGTGCTATTTAATGAAAGTAAGCCTGTTGATATTCTTACTGTTATTGAAGAGTTGAAAAAGTTGGGAGAATTAGAAAACATTGGTGGGGCTTTTTATATCACGCAATTAACCAACAATGTTGCTTCTTCAGCCAACACCGAATACCATGCCAGGATTATTGTAGAGAAATTTATTCAAAGATCACTAATACAAATCTCTAGCACTATCATAAAAGATTCCTTTGATGAAACTATTGATGTTTTTGATCTGTTGAGTAAGGCTGAGCAAGATTTGTTTAGCGTAACTGAGGGGAGTTTAAGAAAGAGTTATGATAAAATGAGTGTACTTATTTCCAATGCTATCAGCAGTATTGAAGAATTAAAAGACAAAAAAGACGGTTTAAGTGGGGTTCCTTCTGGTTTTTCAAAGTTGGATCGTGTTACTTCAGGATGGCAAAAATCAGACTTAGTAATTATTGCTGCCCGTCCAGGTATGGGAAAAACAGCTTTAGCGCTTACAATGTGTAGAAATATCGCCATTAATCATAACACACCTGTTGGAATTTTTTCTTTGGAGATGTCTTCGGATCAGTTGGTAAATCGATTAATTTCTTCAGAGTCTGAAATTCCATCAGACAAACTAAGGAAAGGAAACTTGAAAGAATTTGAATTTGTTCAACTTCATGAAAAAATCAAAGATTTAGCTGAAGCCCCTATTTATATAGATGATACTCCTGGACTTTCAGTTTTTGAGTTAAGGGCAAAAGCAAGAAGGCTAGTGAAAAATCATGAGGTGAAAATTATTATTGTAGATTATTTGCAACTCATGACGGCTGGAGGCAACAAAAATGGTAACCGAGAGCAAGAAATAAGTACTATTTCCCGATCATTAAAAGGAATTGCTAAAGAGTTAAAAATACCTGTTATAGCACTTTCGCAAGTAAATAGAGGGGTGGAATCCCGAACTTCAACTTCTAAACGGCCAATTCTTGCTGATTTGAGAGAGTCAGGGGCAATTGAACAAGATGCGGATATTGTTACTTTTATTTATCGTCCAGAATATTATAAAATTTATGAGTGGGAAAATTCAGATGATTCTAGAGGGCAAGCTGAGATTATTATAGCAAAACACAGAAATGGATCACTTGAAAATGTACGACTCAAATTCATCTCTCATTTAGCTAAATTCTCCGATCTAGATTATTTTGATGGTGTTAAGCAAGAGGAAAGTTTAGAGGATGAACCTTCATTTATTTCGCATTCATCAAGTATGAATGATGAGGATTAAGATAAATATTCTATTTTTAATCTTCACTTTTTGCTGCACTAATTTATGGGCAACACATTTACTCATCCCCATGGATGAGAGCCAAAAAAACCACTTGAAATCTTATGGAATTGCCTTTTTTACTTTGGAAAATGATATTAAAGTAGATTGGCTACTCAATTATAGAGGAGGAAGTTTTTTAATTAAACATTATCTAGAGATTGAAAGAGAATGTAATATAAGGGGGGTTAGTTTTGAAATCATTGCTGATGTACAATCCACTAAAATTCTAACATCAATTTCCAGTCCAGAGGTAAATCAAGATGTAGTTCGATTAGAGAAAGCTCCAAAAGTTGCTATTTATTCTCCAAAAAACAAACAACCTTGGGATGATGCTGTAACACTTGCTCTCACATATGCGGAAATTCCTTATGAGATAGTTTATGATGAAGAAGTGCTTTCAGGAATGTTACCACTTTTTGATTGGTTACATCTTCATCATGAAGATTTTACAGGGCAATACGGAAAATTCTATGCGGCATTCAAAAATGCAACTTGGTACAAAGATCAAAAAACAATGTACGAACAAGCAGCCAAAAAAGCGGGCTATCCAAAGGTATCTGAGCATAAATTGGCTGTTGCCAAAAAAATTAAAGAATTTACTGCTGGGGGTGGTTTTTTGTTTGCTATGTGCTCAGCAACCGACTCTTATGATATTGCGCTTTCAGCTGAAGGTATTGATATTTGTGCCTATATGTTTGATGGTGATACATTTGATGGAAATGCTGAGAGTAAACTTAATTTTAATAATACATTTGCGTTTAAGGATTTTAAATTGGTAAGTAATCCCAATCAATATGAGTTCTCCTCAATAGATGCAACTCAAACAAGAAGACTAAAAAAGGAAATTGACTTTTTTACACTTTTTGATTTTTCGGCAAAATGGGATCCTGTTCCTACTATGCTTTGTCAGAATCATATGCAAGTTATTGCTGGGTTTATGGGACAAACTACTGCCTTTAGAAAAGAATATTTAAAATCAAATGTGCTTATTATGGGAGAAACCAAAGCTACAAATGAAGCACGATATATTCATGGTAAATTCGGAAATGGTACATGGACTTTTTATGGCGGTCATGACCCTGAAGATTATCAGCACAAAGTAGGTGATCCGCCTACCGACTTGAATTTGCACCCAAATTCTCCTGGATACCGATTAATTCTCAATAATATTCTTTTTCCTGCTGCAAAAAAGAAAAAACAAAAGACATAGAAAGTAAAAAAATATTTAATCGAAATTTTACCTAATTTCGTGCAATATGTTAGTTGCAAAAGAAATACTAATAAAATATTGGGGGCATACGAATTTTCGCCCAATGCAAGAGGAAATAATCCAAGCAGCTTTAGAAAAAAAAGATACACTTGCCCTGCTACCAACAGGAGGAGGTAAATCTATTTGCTTTCAGGTTCCTGCGCTAATGCAAAAAGGTATTTGTATAGTGATTTCACCTTTAATTTCTTTAATGAAAGACCAGGTAGAACACTTGAAGTCCAAGGGTATAAAATCTGTTGCCATTACCTCAGCACTTTCTAAAGATGAAGTTAATATTGCGCTAAACAATTGCATCTATGGAGATTATAAATTTCTATACTTATCACCTGAAAGACTGCAAAATAAAATAGTGCAAGAAAGGATTAAGTCAATGAATGTGAATCTAATAACGGTAGATGAAGCCCATTGTATAGCTGAATGGGGATATGATTTCAGACCATCCTATTTACATATTGCTGAAATTAGAACAATACTTCCTGATGTTCCAATTTTAGCACTTACTGCAACAGCTACAGCTGATATTATTGAAGTTATTCAAAAAAAGTTGCTATTTAAAGAACAACACCTTTTGCAATCATCTTTTGTAAGAGAGAATTTGTCGTATGTTGTAATCAATACTGAGCAGAAAGAAAGCAAATTGGTAAAAATTCTGAATCATTTTAAAAGCAGTGCGATTGTGTATGTTGGAAGCAGAAAACAGACAAAAGAGATTACGCAAATACTTAGAGATAATAATATATCTTCCGATTTTTATCATGCAGGATTGGATATAGATGCTAGAAATCAAAAACAAGAAAAGTGGATGCATAATCAAATTAGAGTTATGGTAGCTACAAATGCTTTTGGTATGGGAATAGACAAAGAAAATGTAAGGATTATAGTGCATGTCAATACACCATCATCATTGGAAGCATACTTTCAGGAAGCAGGAAGAGCAGGGCGTGATGGAAATTTGGCTTATGCCATTTTACTAACAAATAAAAGTGATAGGATTCATATGAGTCAATTTATGATATCTCAATTTCCATCGGTTCAAGAAATAAAGGATTGCTATCAGAAGATAGCAGACTATTTTCATATTGCAATCGACTCTTCTGATGGAGAAAGTTTTGAGTTCAAGATAAATGATTTTTGTGATCGGTATCAATTGAATACTTTTAAAACCTATAACATATTAAAACATTTGGAAAGACATGAGTACATTAAATTAACAGATGCATTCCATAGACCATCCAAATTACACTTTTCAGTAGATAATGCTGAACTTTATCGATTTCAAGTTGCAAATGCTCATTACGATTCTTTTATCAAACTTTTACTTAGATCTTATCCTGGGCTTTTTAAAGACTATGTTGCTATAAATGAGATAACAATAGCTCAAAGGTATAATACAACCCCGCAGCAAATAGTAGGGTTAATAGAAAAGTTACAGCAATTAGAAATCCTTAAATATTTACCAAAAAGTAATGCGCCTAGACTAATACTTACTAAAAATAGAGTCGCAGCATCAAACCTACAAATCTCGGAAGAAATACTTCTTAAAAGAAAAACAATAAAAGTAGAAAAAGCAGGTGCAGTAATAGAATATGTAGAAAACAATATTACTTGCAGAACAAAACAATTACTCAGCTATTTTGGAGAAGAAAGAGAATACAAATGTGGAAAATGTGATGTTTGTGTAGAGTTAAATAAAATAGGGGTTAATGATAAAGAATTTGAAAATACACAAATTGAAATAAAAAGGATGCTTGAGGAAAAGCCTCTTTCAGTCATTGAAATTAAAAATACCTTAACGCATTTGCGAGAAGAAAAAATACTGAAAGTTTTAAAGTGGTTATCAGAAAATGAACAAGTAAAACTGTCTGATAACAAATATATTTGGATTGCTTAAATATGCTAAATTTGCCAATATGAAAATAATATTCTTTGGCACCCCACCCTTTTCAGCTTATATTTTAGAAAAATTAAACCATAACCTTGATGTAGTAGCTGTTGTTTGTCCTCCAGATAAAGAAAGTGGAAGAGGAAGGAAAATTACAGCTAGTGCAGTAAAACAAAAAGCCAAAGATTTAGGTATAAAAATTTTTCAGCCAAGAAGCCTCGAAGACACTGCTTTCATCAATAAAATAACTGATATAGAAGCTGATTTATTTATTATTGTTGCTTTTAGACTGTTACCAGAAGGGGTTTGGCAAATTCCGAAAAAAGGTTGTGTTAATTTACACACTTCTTTTTTACCAGATTATAGAGGTGCTGCGCCAATTAATTGGGTAATTATTAATGGGGAAAATCATACTGGAATCAGTACATTCTTTATCAATAACAAGATAGATGAAGGTAATATTATTATGCAAGAAAAGATTGAATTAGATAAGAAGATCACTGCCGCACAATTGCATAATATTATGATGAAAAAAGGAGTGAATTTACTTTTAAAAAGCATTCAAAATATTGAGAAAGGTAATATAACATCAACTGCACAACGAGCAACTGCAACTGATAAAAAAGCGCCAAAAATTGAACGGGATTTACTAAAAATAAATTGGGATAAATCAGCGAAGGAGATTCATAATTTAGTAAGAGGGTTATCTCCATGTATAGATAAGAATTTGCTGTTAAAGGATGTAGCCATTTGCCCTTCTGCTTGGTTTTTTCTTCTTGTTGAGGATAATAAAAAAATTAGAGTTAAATTACTACTTTCTGATTTTGAGATAATCAAAAATACATATGAGATTGGCCATATAATTTCTGATAATAGAAGTCATCTGAAAATTGCAGTAAAAGATGGTTGCCTAAGTATCTTAAAGCTACAAATGGAAGGTAAAAAAGCGCTGGACATAAGAAGTTTCTTAGCCGGATTTCAAATCAAAAATACATTTAGGGTTTGCTAATGAATATAGAGCAAAAAAAGCAACTAATAGTGCATCTTTCGGAATTTGTTACTGAAGAAAGACTAGGCTTATTTCAAAAAAATATAAAACAAAGAACTGGTAGGCTTACCATTGTCTTGGAAGATATTTTTCATTCTCAGAATGCGAGTGCAGTGCTTAGAACAGCGGATTGTTTTGGTGTACAGAATATCCATATTATAGAAAATCGAAATGAGTATCTAACACACCCAAATATTTCACTGGGTTCCTCAAAATGGCTAACACAAACCTTTTATAATAAGAATAAAAACAACACAAAGTACTGTATAGAAAAACTTAAAAATAAAGGGTTTAAGATTTTAGCAACTACCCCATATGGCAGAAAAAGCATTTATGATGTAGAGGTGAAGAACAAAAAAACAGCACTACTATTTGGTGCCGAACAAGAAGGACTGTCCGAAATTGCATTAGAACTTGCAGATGAAAGGGTAACTATTCCAATGTTTGGATTTACCGAGAGTTATAATATCTCTGTTGCAGCAGCATTATGTATACAATCGTTAATTGGGAAAATAAGAGCCTCAAAAGAAAGTTGGCAATTATCTGAAAGAGAGAAAGATATAGTACTATTGAACTGGCTCAGGAACAGTATAAAGAAGTCTAAAAATATTGAAAAAAGATATCTAAAGCAATTGAAAGTTCAATAAAGATAGAAATTATTATATTTGGCACTTAAATTTAACTAATGGGAAAAGGAGACAGAAAAACTAAAAAAGGAAAAATACGAATAGGATCTTATGGAAAATTAAGACCTAGAAAAAAAACTATTGAATCTTTTGTGGTGAAAAAGACAGAAGAAAAAGTTGAAGAAGTTGCCAAAAAGCCTGCTAAAAAGAAAACAACAACTAAGAAAAAAACAGCAACTAAGAAAAGTACCAAAAAGAAAGCTTAGCACCTAGGGAGACAACCGTTCTATTTCCCATTTACTATTGCAAATGCTATATTTTATTCTTTGATGAAGACGAGAAGGTCGTCCTTGCCAAAATTCCATACCAATTGGCCTTACTTTATACCCTCCCCAATGTTTTGGTCGCTTTACTACTTTCCCATCAAATTGATCTTCTAATTTCTGTATTTCAGCCCTAAAATCAAAATGCAAATCAATTACCCTACTTTGTTCAGACACCCATGCACTCATTTGGCTTTCTCTTGGCCTGGAATTAAAGTAATTATCACTTTCTTCAGTAGGGATTTTTTCGGCATCTCCTACTATTCTAATTTGTCTTTGCATTTTAGGCCAGAAGAAGTTTAAAGCCACTTTATTGTTTGTATCTATATCTATTGATTTTGCGCTTTTATAATTGGTGAAAAAAGTAAAACTATCTTCATCAAAATCCCTTAAAAGCAAGACCCTAGAACTAGGAATAGCTTCTTTTGAAACAGTAGAAAGTACAAAAGCAATTGCTTCTTTCTCTTTTTCAACTGCTTTTTCTATCCAGTCACCGAACAATGAAATGGGATGAATAGGAAGGTTTTCAATATCCATTTTTTGAATGTTGAAATCTTCTCTCAAATTTTTTATTTTCCTTTTTAAATCACTCACTTTTATTATAAATTAGCCCCAAAACTAATAAAAATAAACTGCTTTAATGCTAAAACCAAAAAAAGGAAGATTACTTATTTCTGAACCATCAATGGAAGATGCAAATTTCTTTCGTTCGGTAATCTTACTTGCAGTGCATAACGAAAATGAGAGTGTTGGATTTGTACTGAACCAACCCACAAAAATCAAGATCCATCACCTTATTGAAAATTTTCCTAAATCTGATTTTCCTGTTTATATTGGTGGGCCAGTTGAACGAAATTCTTTGCATTATATTCATACGCTTGGTTCAGAAATTGAAGGTGCTCAAGAAATTATGGACGGGCTTTTTTGGGGAGGAGATTTTGAAGTGGTAAAAAAAATGGTAGAAAATCAGGATGTTGATAATGATAATATTCGCTTTTTTGCTGGCTACTCAGGCTGGGATAAAGATCAACTTATTTCGGAGGTAAGAGAAAATTCATGGATTGTTGTGCCTTCAGAAAAAGAAAGTTGCATGAAGTTGAGTTCGAACAAAGAACTGTGGAGTTCTTTTATTAAAAAAATGGATGCGAAATACGCTATTTGGACTAACTTGCCAGCAGATCCTTTTTTAAATTAATTGATTAATCTTCCCTACTAAATGCTGAGCAATTTTTTGTTGTTTGAAAGCACTATTATCTATCTTTCCAACCCAACTTACGCCTTGAATTGCATTTGTCAAAAACACTTCATCTGACTTGAGTATTTGTGCTTTTGTTACTGTTGTTTCTTTAATTTGAAAAGTTATATCTTTTAGCATCATTATTAAATTTCTCATTGTACCGTCAACGCAGCCTTCTGATAGTTTTGGTGTGTAAATTATATCATCTTTCACATAAAAAACATTGGAGTTTGCACTCTCTATTAAGTTATTATTGGTATTAAACATTAAACAATCATCTTTACCATTTTTATTTGCCTCTATTGAGCAAAGCACAGATTGTAATGCACTTGTTGTTTTGAAATTAGATATTTTTCCTGTTGATTTTAATTGTGTGGAAAACAAACCTAGTTCAAGCCCATTTATATTCAGTTCAAAACGCTTTTGGTTATCTTCTTCACACATCATCAAAAAAGAAGATTGATTGTTTGCTGGAAGATATTTACCTCCTTCATCTCTAAATATCATGATTTTCAAGCGTCCATTATTAATTCTATTTTCTTTTAAAAGTAGTTTGATTTTATCTTGTACATCTTCAACATTCATTTTTAAATCTAAATTTAGAAGTTTCGCCCCAATAAATATTCTGTTAAGATGAGCGTCTAAATTAAATGCTTTACCAGCAAATATTTTCATGCTCTCAAACAACCCATCTCCATACAAAAAGGCTCTGTTTTTAAGAGAAATAGAAAACTCTTCTTTATTTAATATGTGTTGATTGAAAACTATTTTTGACATTTATTCTTCTTGAAAATTGTATTTTGCGAACTTATTTAAAAAATATAAATGAAAAAGATTTTTATTCTTTTTTTACTTTTTAGCTATCAAATACTTTGTGCTCAAACTACAATCTCTGGCACTATTAAGGATAAGGACACTAAAGAATCATTGATTGGTGCAAATATTCTAATAAAAGGAACATCTATTGGGACAGCCACAAATTTAGATGGGTTTTTCCAAATTAATACATCAGATAAACTTCCTGTAATATTAATTATTAGCTATTTAGGTTATACTGAAAAAGAAGTTGTTATCAACTCAAACAAAAAAAATAGAATAATTCTTCTTTCAGTAGACAATAAAACTTTAAAAGAAGTAAAGGTAATTGATAGCAGGCTTACCCAAAAGCAAAAGGAATCGCCATTAACTGTTGAAGCTATGGATATTATGGCTATAAAGGAAACTCCTGCAGCCAATTTTTATGATGGATTAGGCGCACTTAAAGGAGTTGATATTACTGCTGCAAGTTTGGGGTTTAAAATTATAAATACTAGAGGATTCAATAGCACCTCCCCTGTTCGTTCTTTGCAAATGATTGATGGAGTGGATAACCAAGCGCCGGGATTAAATTTCTCCTTAGGTAATTTTTTAGGCTCCTCCGAATTAGATGTAATGAAGGTTGAAATTATACAGGGAGCAAGTTCTGCTTATTTTGGACCAAATGCTTTTAATGGGGTAATTAGTATGACTACCAGAAATCCTTTTATAAGACCAGGGCTTTCGATATTACTCAAAGTTGGTGACAGGAATCTCCTTGAGAATGCTTTTCGATTAGCACAGGTTTTTAAAAATAAAGACGGAGAAGATAAATTTGCATATAAACTCAACCTTTCTTATATGCAAGCTTATGATTGGGAAGCTAATAATTTAGCTGCTGTAGATGGTACAGAAATGGATGAAAATAATCCTGGAGGATATGATGCTGTAAACCGTTATGGTGATGAAGATACAGATGGTAATTTAAATGAGTTAATATCAAGTGATAATCGTTATTACAAGTCAAACCCAGGTTTAGGAAATTTTTATAGAACTGGATATATGGAAAAAGATGTTGTAGATTATAATACCCAGAATCTAAAATTAGGAACTGCATTTCATTATAAGTTAAAGCCGGAAACTGAACTTATTTACGCACTAAACTACGGAAGAGGAACCACAGTCTATCAAGGAGAGAACCGATTTAGCTTAAAAGGAATCCAATTTTGGCAAAACCGTCTAGAAATTAATAAAAAAGATAAGTTCTTTTTAAGAGTTTATCGTTCTCAAGAAGATGCCGGTAAGTCATATGATGCCGTATCTACAGCATTAGAGTTGCAAAACTATGGAACTACTATTATTGGAAATCAACCATTAAATTATCCATGGTATAATGCATATATGCAAAATTGGGATGATATAGGTGGTTTTGAATGGGGGGATATTGGTTGGAGCTTCCCAGAATTAACATATGATAGCACTACTGCAATATGGTTCTGGGAATTTGAGGGAGAAGAAATAGAATTTAATCTTTGGAAAGATTTAACAGATTCTGTATTACTTGCAAATGTAGATCTTCTACAAGATTTACATAATACAACTAGAGTATTAACAGACGATAATCGATTAATTCCAGGAACTCAAGAATTTGAGAATGCCCTAAAAGATATTACTTCCAAAATATCTTATTTAGAGGGAGGAACTGGCTTTTATGATAAATCTGCTTTAAATCATATTCATGGAGAATACCAATTTGACCCTGAATTTGCAAAAATAAAGGTAGGAGCTAATTTTAGAATCTACCAACCTGATTCAAAAGGTAGTATATTTATCGACACAAATAATGTGCCAATTGTTAATAGAGAGTTTGGTATTTATTCTGGAATTGAGAAAAATATTCTTGGCGAACTGTTAAGGCTAAATGGAACATTTAGGCTAGATAAAAATGAGAATTTTGATTACCTCCTCTCTCCAGCAGCTTCTATTGTGTATAAACCAACAGAGAAAGATATTATTCGCTTATCTTTTTCTTCTGCTATTAGAAATCCAACACTTTCTGATCAGTATTTATATTATAATACTGGTAGAGCAATCCTTATAGGTAATATCTCAGGGCATGGTTCTGATGAAGGGCCGCATTATGACAATTTAAAAGAGAATATGGTAACTCTCGAATCTTTAATAGATATACTAGATCAAGATTATAATAATTTAGTTTTTTTAAAGATTGATCCTATTAGACCTGAACAGGCTAAATCTGTTGAATTAGGCTACCGTACAACACTCTTTGATAGGTTATACCTAGATGCCAATTATTATTATGCACAATATACCGACTTTATTGGCTACAAGATCGGTGTAAAATTTGATTGGTTTGAAACCGTATTACCCCCATTTTTTAACGATACCATACAGTCAATCTCACTACAATCTATACAAGCATATAGAATTGCAGCAAATGCAACAAATACAGTTACCACTCAAGGAGCATCCTTAGGATTAAATTATTTTTTGAATCCTAATTTTACTATTAATGGTAATTTTACTTGGAATAGACTCAATGAAGAAGGTACTGAAGATCCTATTATTCCTGCCTACAACACCCCAGAATTTAAATACAATATTGGTTTGATTGGAAGAGAAATCAATCTCAGTAAAGATTATAGTTTGTTGAAAAATTATGGGTTTAGTATTAACTATAAATGGGTGGAAGGATTTCAATATGAAGGATCTCCTCAATTTACAGGCTTTGTGCCAACTTACAGCCTATTAGATGCACAAATAAGCAAAGCATTACCAAAACTAAAATCAACAATTAAAGTAGGGGCCTCTAATTTATTAGATAATCTGCATTATGAGGTTTATGGCGGACCTTATATCGGTAGAATGCTTTATTGCTCTCTCGTTATTGAACTTTACTAAAAAATTAGTAATATTGTGCTATTAATCAAAATCAAAAGAAATGAAAAAAGTATTACAAAATTTTATTGCATTTACTCTTATTATTAGTGCAATTAGTGTAAATGCACAACAAATTCGATATCTTGATAATGTCTTTTCAAATGTTACTGTAACAACTGATATTCAGTATGCCGAAAACATTAGTGTCTTACCGACTGTATTATCAGGAGGCGTTAATCCCCCAGCTCTTACTCCAATTATGTGTGATATTTATGAGCCAACTGGAGATAGTTTGAATGACCGTCCTGTAGTGATTCTAGCACATACTGGAAGTTTCTTACCACAAGTTATAAATGGACAGCCAACTGGAGATAAAACCGATTCTTCTGTTGTTCATCAATGTATGCGTTGGGCAAGAAAAGGATATGTTGCTGTTGCCATGAATAATAGATTGGGCTGGAATCCCACCTCACCTGATCAAGACACCAGAACAGGTACGCTTTTGCAAGCAGCTTATAGAGGAATACAAGATGCAAAAGCTATGGTGCGTTTCTTGAGAAAAACGGAAGACTTGGATGGAAATCCTTATGGAATAGATCCTAATAAAATTGCTCTTGGTGGGCAGGGTACCGGTGGTTATTTATCATTAGGATATGCTACTTTAGACACAACGGCAGAACTCTTCATTACTAAGTTCTTCAACCTAAACACTATGCTACCTTATGTTATTCCTGGTGTTATGGGAAATATCGATGGTACTGATTCTGCAGGTATTCCTATTCCAGATTCTATAACCGGACAGGTAATTGATACTTCATGGATGAATATACCTAATTGGCCATCTTATAGTAATGATATTAATATGGTTTTTAATATTGGCGGTTGTTTAGCTGACAGTTCTTGGTTAGAACAAGGAGATGTTCCAATGGTAAGTTTTCATTGTACTAATGATCCTTATGGGCCTTATGCTAATGGTATTGTAATTGTTCCTACAAATGGTAATTATGTAGTAGAAGTTCAGGGAAGTTATATTGTACAGAAACATCAAGCAATGTATGGAAACAATGCTGTTTTTACAAATGCAGGATTCTCGGATGCTTTCACAAATGCAGCTAATGCAAATAATGCTGGTTATGGTGGTCTATATCCTTTTTTAACCCCTACCCCATCTTCATCTCAAAATGCATTTGGAGAATCATATGAAGAAGAAGGTGCTCCTTGGGATTGGTGGGACAACACGTGGTATGATAATATGCATCAAGCAATTCATGGCTCACCTGCAGGGTATGGGCCAGCAAATTCAATATTAGGAAACCCCAATATGTCATCTACATACGGAAATGCGTATCTGGATACTATTCAAGGCTATCTAAATCCTAGAATGTTCTTAGCGCTAGGACTAGACACTTTAATGACAACTTCAATTGAAGACATTATTAATTTCTCTACTGAAATATATCCAAATCCTACTACTGAAAAAGTGAATGTAGTGAGTTATGCAGCAGCAATCAATACTATTGAGATTTACAATATCAATGGACAAATAGTGTATAGCAAACAAGTGAATGCTAATGCAATTAAAATCAATATAACTTCTTTTAGTAGTGGTACCTACTTAATGAATATAAAATCAGAAAAAACAACTGTTAGCAGAAAACTAATAATTGAATAAGATTTCTTTAAGTATTGTTTAATAAAAAAACCCTCCATTAATGGAGGGTTTTTTATCTAAGTAACATTACTTGACCCTCAAGTTTAGAAAACTCCCCATAAATATTATAAATCTCAATATAATAGATATAAGTTCCTATTGGACAAATTTCTGAAGACCCCTGTTTTCTCCCATTCCAACCTATACCCATGCTATTAGACTCAAATAATAATTCCCCAGATCTTGAATAAATATTCATTAAGAAACGATCTATACCATAACCAGAAACATAAAAGATATTATTATCTGTATTGTAATTAAAAGGTGTAAAAGCATTTGGTATAAAAAGAATATAATCATCTACCAATACAGTTTTAGTTATCGTATCCATACAATTATATTCGGTAACTACAATTAATGAAACATCATACTTTCCAGTATCTAGATAAGAATGATATGCTATTGAATCTGCTCCAGAATTATTATCGCCAAAATCCCAGCTCCAATATTTAACATTTTGCCAATATGAATTTGTATTATCTATAAAAACAAAAGGATCTTTTAATTGTTCATGTAGACGATTACGATTTGGTAAAATATTAAAATTAATTAGTGGTCCTGGGAGATTCTCAATATTGTGCCAGGCAGTATCAGTACAACTATTCTTATCAAGAATCACCAGGCGATGATTCCCCTCCTTTAATTCTTTTGCAAAACTCAATGTGTCGCTTGAACTCCAATTATATTGATATGGAGGAACACCTCCAGCAGTAGTTGCAAAAGCCTCCCCTACCTGTTTGCCACAAGTATCAGTTACCGAACTAATTTGAACATTTATTTCAGAAGGTTGAAGGAGGATAATACTATCTTCCCAAAAACAATTATTATTATCATATAGCTTCACTTTATAATACCCAGCCATTTGATTGTTAAGAAACTCTCCTCCTAATGTATCATTCCAATACCAAGAATAAGGAGGGACTCCTCCAATTGGAATTTCTCTTATACCACCATCATTATTATTAAAACAACTTATATTAAATCCGTTATAATTAGTAGTTGCCTGAATTACTCCACTTAACGATGTAGGAGGTTCTAATAAATTTAATTGTATTGTTTCTGTAAAGCCCAGACTATCTGTGATGGTTAAAGAATAAAGTCCAGCATATAAATTATAAATCGAGTCAGTCGTTTGATTAGTTGACCATAAGAAACTATATGGTAAATTTCCTCCACTTACATCAACAGATATCCAGCCACTATTATCTCCTTTACAAGAAATATGATAACCACTATAATTTGAAAATTTCAAGTCAATAAATTGGCTTATCTGAGAATAGGAAGTTTTGAAAAAAAATAAAAAGATAAAAGAAAAATATTTCACAAAAAGTGCTTATTGCTTTAATATAATTTTTGAATATTTTATACCATCTATATCTATCATAATAATATAAGAACCGCTTCTAAGGAAAGAAATTGAAATCTCTTTTTTGTCAATTTTTCTAAACTCATATTGTGTCAAAACTGATTTTCCTGATATATCTGTAATTCGAATATTTACTTTCTCAGAAATTCTCTTAAAATCTAAAACAATTTTTCCTGATGTTGGATTAGGGTAAAGCATAATATCTGTTTCATCAAAATAACATAATCCTGTTAAAATAAATGTTACTGAATCAATCAACACGTCTCCTAGTTCTGAATTAATAGTCCAATCAAAAGTTAAAGGGGTACAAGGGTTTACAAATACATTATTAAATGTAGCTGTACTAGAATTTCCATTTGTATAATTATTCCCATCTGGAACAGTCTGTGATATAATTGCAATACCACCACCTATTATATTGCTTATTGCAAAGCTACCTATACACCCATTTACTGGCGAACAAGATGAAATTAGTACTTGATTAGCAGAAACAATAGCACTTACAATGAGAAATGTGTTAAGGTTGATAAAACCTCCATTTGCTATCATTACTGCAGTTCCTATTGTATCACCCACATTCATAGAAACGATATCAAACGACCCAGCATTAGATTGAAAAAGAGCAGTAGACATATCAACCTCCCCAGAATCTTGACTTACTTCAATAGTAAGATTTGTTAGACTATCACACAATGTATTAGATAAGGTTACATTAACCGTTGGTGAGAAATTAGTGGAATAATTTATACTAACAGAATCTATGCAATTATTAGAATCAATCACAATAAAAGTATAAATACCAGCTACGTTAGGACTAATAGAGAAACTATTACCAAAGTTATTTGTATTTGATGCGACAAATCCATTTGGACCCCAGAACTCATAACTGTAAGGTAAAGAGCCGCCAATAGATATACCAGTAAGTACCCCCGAAGAATCCGTTACTATTGATTGCAAAATATTAGGTTCAGATATTGAAATAGAATCTACATATAAACAGTTAGAGGCATCGAAAATATTTAATACATAATTCCCTCCTCCTAGATTGGAAATAGACTGATTAGTATTCCCATTTGACCAAAGATAAGTATAAGGAGGTATTCCTCCAGATTGAAAAGAACTTACAGAACCATCAACTGCTCCAAAACAACTTACAGGAGTAGAAATCATAGTATTTACAATAGAATTAGGTTCAGTTATATTATAAGAATAAAGTAGACTCGTACATAAATTAGAATCTGTTATTGTTACAGTATAATTACCAATTGAAAGATTAGAAATATCCTCTATAGTATCACTATTTGACCAATTATATGAATAAGGTTGTGTCCCTCCAGAGATAGAAATATCTACAGCGCCATCATTACCTCCATTACAAGTCACATTGCTTACTAAAGCACTATCTACTAACAATTGGTTTGGCTCTGTAATTACAAAAGATTGTGTAGTCACACAACTAAATGTGTCGGTGATATTTACCACATATACTCCTAATGATAATGAATCAATATTCTGTGTTGTAGATCCATTATTCCATGAAAAAACCAAAGAAGAATCTGGCACAACAATTAAATCAATAGTTCCGTCACTACCTCCATTACATGATACATTTGTTTGATGAGAATTTATGAAAATATTGGTAGCAGGACCATATATTGTAAAAGTATCAATTGCCGAACATCCTGTAGAATCAGTAACTCTCACAATATAATCTCCAGGGGATAACGTGTTAGGATTTACCACTAATCCATTCATATTTGTCCAATATGAAGTATATGGAGGTGTTCCTCCAAATGGAGCAACTTGAGCAGTACCATCATTAAAAGCGCAAGTTGCATTAATTGTGGTTAATGGAATTTTAAGATTACTACAAGCAGGATAAACTATTATCGTTATCACTTGAGATGTATTTTCTATCGCAGGAGCAGGACAAAAATCATCAGATACTTTAATAACAAAAGTATACACACCTGGTCTTTGGTTGTTACCACACGTATTTATTACATGATTACAAGATGTAATCCATTCAAAATAACCTGTACCTGTACCTCCTGAAGTTAGAAACGGTGGTACAACTCCTGTTCCTACTTCTTCAAAAGTTGCACAAGGAGGGTTCTGACATGGAGTTCCTGCACTATAATTGTAAAATTGCCCTCCTGACACTTCAAACAATAAATCTTGTTGCGTTCCATTAGGATAAATGTCATAATCATTCGCAACAAAATCAAATGAAACAGTATCGCCACAATGAACTAAAGTATCCCATTGGTATGGGGATGGCGAAGTTGGATAGAAAAAAGGTGGCTGAACAAGTGGGCGCACATTACATAAAGTGTCAGCACCTACATTTCCATTTGTTGTATCACCCAAATTACATGTTGGAGGAATTAAAACAATTTGTATTTCTCTAAATACTTCAGCTACTAATTGCCCACATTTGTATGCAGATACTTTTGTACAAGTGACATAATTTCCTTGAGCATTAGCAGGATACCAAGTACGTCCTGATAAACTATTCATTACAATACCATTAATAGGGTTTGTATAAGAATATGGAGAAGTGAATGATAAAGAAGTAGAATTTGGATTTAAAAAATTATACCCCTGATCATCTAAAGGACGACCCCAAGTATAACTAATAGAGTCCATTTCATCATCAAAAGCATTATGACTATAAGTAAATCCGTTAGAAAACGCAAGAGAATCATATCCATTACCTACCTCTAAAATTGTTCTAGGTATTTCATAAAATCTCGGCGAAGAATCAAAACAATTATTTCCATTTGGAAATACAGTACCAATAGAATCAGTAAATGGATACATTACTGCTCTTAATGTAAATCCTTCATTTGCTAATCCATTAATAATAGCAGCATTCCTACAACAAGACGACCATGTAAAATGCCAGCCATTCGCGTCAGGGGCACCTAATATCCGAATAGTATCTGAACGATAAATATGTTCTTCTACAGATCCATTACCGTTACCCGTCTGGCCAGTATTTAAACCATTGCAACTAAATTGTAAGTTTGGACCATTAATTGTATCACATGGCGGTGAAATATCGATACCACTTACCCATGTTAAACTGATAGAAGTGAGCCCCGGAACATTATGAACATCCAAATTAATATTTGTATCAATAGGAATTCCTTGGCAATCTCGATAGACTTTTACCTCAAAAACATAAAATCCAGTATTAGGCCCAGATTTTATACATTTCCATGTTATTTCTCCTCCCATGAGATGAGTAGAGTAACTTGCATTTGAGAATGCAAAAAGAATGAGTATCATAATAATTTTTCTCATATAATTACAATTCTAGATTTTAACAAAATTAACTTTTGAAAACGAGAATTAAAATTTATACTAAAAAAAGTAAAAAAATCTTATGCGTTCAGAGTTATTTTTAGTTGCTTATTAATACAGTATTTAATTCTTTAATAAAAAAAGCCTTTCATTGTTAAACAGAAAGGCTTTTGTAGCGTGAGGCAGATTTGAACTGCCGACCTCAGGGTTATGAATCCTGCGCTCTAACCAACTGAGCTATCACGCCATAATGGTCGACAAATATAACATATATCCACCTTTGCTAAAATTATTTTTTAAAAATTTAGGAGCGATTTGCTTCATTGAGTAGATTGGTCTTTCGCTTTAATATTCTAAGCACACAACTTACTGCTAATGTTATACCTAAAGCATATAACATCCTATCAGAAAATAGTTCCTGCCCCATTTTATTATTTTTCAAAACCTCTACAAAACAAAAACCAATTACACAAGCCAAAAATCCTGAATATTCTCTTCGTAAAACTGTTATAAAAGAAAAACGAATATTAGATCGCTGAAAGTTTGAAAGGTTAGGGATAAAAGCAGGAATATTATTTGACCAATCTAGATATTCATCTCCAAACTTCTTTTCTAAAAATCGTTCTTCTGCAAACATAATACGCTCATAAAAGAGCCAAAAAATTAAAGAAACAATAATGATAAATACTACATTAAATGAATATGCTGCTATCCCAATCCAAATGAGATAATTACCTAAATACAATGGGTGCCTGAGAGTTGAATATACCCCTGTTGAGTTTAAAACTTCTGCTACTTGTTGCTTGGTGTTTCTGCCTGACGTTCCTTTTGGAGTTGTTCCAATAGTGTAAGATCGAATTAGAAATCCTAAAAAAGAAAGTGAGAATGAAATAATAGTATAAATCTTTTCACCAGAATCCGAAATTAAAAAATAGTCCGTTGTACTTATAAATGGAATAGCGATTAAAAACAAAATTGCAGGGAATTGCCCTCTATATTTGAACAAGAAATTACCTTCTTTTTCGAATGTTTGTATTAAGGCCATTTTTATGAGCTTTTATTTATATATTGCCACAAAATATTAAGGACGCAAAATTAACAAAAACGAAAAAACAAAGGCGAATGTCTGAATTAATAAAATTCCAATTAGAATATCCCATTCATTCCTCTATAAATATACTTTATAAAAGGTTATTTACCCCTAGTGGCCTATCTGAATGGTTTGCTGATGATGTGCATATTCGTAATGATATTTACAAATTCTTTTGGGATGGAAGTGAACAAGCAGCACAGATTGTAAAGAAAAAAGAAAATCAATTTGTGCGTTTTCATTGGCTCGACAATGAAAATGATGAAAGCTACTTTGAATTTGCAATTCAAGTAGATGATTTAACCAATGATGTTTCTTTAGTGATTACTGATTTTGCTGAGGATGAAGGCGAAAAAGAGGAAAATACACTATTGTGGAACACACAAGTTGAGAATTTAAAACACGCCTTAGGTTCTTAAGCATTTTTTAGAGCTATCTGAATGAAAAAACTAAACCTTTTCATTATAAGATCATTCTTAGGCCCTTTTATTGCCACTTTTTTTATAGCTATCTTTTTGCTTTTAATGCAATTTTTATGGAAATGGGTTGATGATTTAGTGGGGAAGGGATTGGAAATTAATGAAATTGGAGAACTATTGTTTTTTGCTTCTGTTCGATTTGTTCCGCTAGCTTTACCTATTTCAATGTTGCTTGCCTCAGTGATGACTTTTGGGGCACTTTCAGAAAAATCGGAATTGGTAGCTATGAAATCTGCTGGAATCTCTCTGAGAAGAATCTTGAATCCTTTACTTCTGTTTGTAGTTTTTGTAAGTTCATCTTCTTTCTTGTTTTCAAATTATGTGATGCCAATAGCTAATCTAAAGAGTGGCAGTTTGCTTTATGCTATTCAAAAACAAAAACCAGCACTCAACATTAAAGAGGGTGTTTTTTACAATGGGATTGAAGGCTACAGTATTAAAGTTGAAGAAAAAAATGATGATGGAAGTACGCTAAAAAGCATCATCATTTACAACCACACAAAGAGAAATGGAAACGATAATATCATTATTGCAGAATCTGGTAGCATGAAACTTACTAAAGATGAAAGATTTTTGGAGTTTAGGCTTCTTGATGGTTATAGTTATTTGGAAGAAAAAGAAAAAACAGGAATAAAGAAGAAGCCTCATAGGACTACAAAGTTTAAAGAGAATATAATTCTTTTTGATCTATCAGGATTTGATTTTAAGCGTACCAGTACTGATTTGTATAAAGGTCATTATGCAATGTTGAATAATAAACAACTAAATAATGCAATCGATTCTTTGAATATTAAATTAGATGAAAGAACAGCTATAATAAAAGAGAATATTGTAAACAAATATCATTTTAACATTGAGTCACCAGATACAGCAATATCTCAGCAAAAAAGGGATTCAATTTTCTTTTCTCAAGTAAGAGTATATGATTATGCAATTAATAAACTAAGGACATTAAAATCGATAGCAAATGCTAATAAAAGTGATTTGGAATACCGGAAATATATCATAAGAAAACATAATATTGAATGGCACAGAAAAATAGCTTTAGCGATTGCTTGCATCATTTTATTTTTAATTGGTGCTCCACTTGGGGCAATTATTCGAAAAGGAGGATTTGGCATGCCAGTAATGGTATCGGTTTTCTTTTTTGTGTTTTATCATGTGATTAATATTATTGGGGAAAAAGCGGCAAAAGAATCTTCATTAACGGTAGTGGAAGGAATGTGGCTAGCTAATTTTGTTTTCTTCCCAATTGCTATTATTTTGCTTTATAATATCTCAAAAGAAAATACAACTTTTGATATGACCAGTTATACTAATCCGTTTAGAAAACGATTTAATAAAGTATGAAAATTTTACAAATTTGTAGTAAACCACCATTTCCTAAAAAGGATGGCTATGCTTTGGCTGTAAATCATATAACAGAAGCGCTTATTGCACAAGGGCACAGGCTAAAAGTAATTGCAATAAGCACTCCAAAACATGGCGCAGAGGATGTTCCAAAATCCTACAAAGCAACAACTAATTTTGAGTATTTGTTCATAGATACAACCGTAAGAGTTGTTCCTGCTTTTTTAAATTTATTTTCTAAAAATTCATACAATACCAATCGTTTTTATGACAATGCTTTTGCAATCAGGTTAAAACAAATTCTAAGGGATCAGGATTTTGATATTGTACTTTTTGAAGGGCTTTTTGTCTGCCCTTATTTTAAAGTTATTTCAGAAAATTCAAATGCAAAGACTGTGCTTAGGGCACATAATATCGAAGCTGACATCTGGAAAGGAATTGTAAATCAGGAGAATAATCTTATCAAGAAAATATATCTTAAATTACTACAAAAGAAATTAAGGAATTACGAAAAATCAATTGTATCTAAAATGGATGCCATTATTGGTATAAGTGACAGAGATACCTATTGGCTAAAGCAACATCGATTGGAAACTATTTGGAAGAACAGGCAAGTTGCCACAATTCCTTTTGCAATAGATAAAGTAATTAAGCAAGTTCACCCGGAAGAAAAAAATACTATTTTTCATATTGGCTCAATGGATTGGAAAGCAAATCTGGATGGAATAAAATGGTTTCTTGCTGATGTTTTTCCACTTGTAACTAGGCAAAAAAAGGAAATAACTTTGCACTTAGCTGGGAGGAATACGCCTTCTCTTTTCAATCACTTAATAAATGGAAATATTATAATTGATGGTGAGGTGGAAAGCGCGACAGCATTTATGGGAAAATACAATTTAATGATAGTACCGCTACTAAATGGGAGCGGAATCAGAATTAAGATCTTAGAAGGTATGGCAATGGGCAAAACAATCATTAGTACAACTATTGGCGCTTCTGGAATTAAATGTCAAGATCAGTATAACATTCTTATTGCCGATACTGCCGAGCAATTTGCTAGTCAAATTATTTGGTGTCTTGAAAACCCTTTGGAAAGAAATCAGATTGGTGAAAATGCTAAAAAAAATATTCAAGAGTATTATAATACAGATAAAATCTCAAGGCAACTAGATTCATTTTTAAATAAAATCATACGATCATGATTTATTTTTTTTGGATTTGTGCTTTTCTGATAGTGTACACTTATTTTATTTTTCCAATTTCCATTATACTGTTAAGTAAAACCAAAACTTTAAATACTGAGTTTTACAATAACATAGCAGATATGCCAACTGTTTCTATTCTAATTGCTGCCTATAACGAACAAGAAGTAATTAAAGAAAAAGTGATGAGTATCATTGATGCTGATTTTCCAATCAATAAAATTGAAATCATTATTGGTTCGGATTGCTCATCTGATAATACAAATCAAATTATAAATGATTTAGCCTTAGCTTATCCTTTTATTCGAACATTGATCTTTCATGAAAGAAGCGGAAAATCAGCAGTAGTAAACAAACTGGTAAGCGAAGCAAAAAATGAAATTATTATTCTTACAGACGCTAATATTATTTTTTCTAAAAATACGATTTCTGCTCTTGTTAGGCATTTCAAAAACAAGCAAGTTGGACTTATTGATAGTAATATGGTAAATATTGGCATCAAAAAAAGTGGAATATCATTTCAAGAAAAAACTTATATTAGTGCTGAGGTTAAATTGAAACATGCAGAAAGCAAAATGTGTGGTATGTTAATGGGACCTTTTGGTGGTTGTTTTACAATCAGAAAATCACTTTTTAAGCCTATTCCCAAGCACTTTTTGGTAGATGATTTTTTTGTGTGTTTGCATATTTTGCTGAGCGGATATAAGGCAATAAATGATTTATCTGCAGTTGTTTATGAGGATGTCTCTAATCAGATATCAGAAGAGTTTAGAAGAAAAAGAAGAATCGCTATCGGTAACTTTATCAATTTATTCTATTTTAGGAAACTCCTGTTAAAACCATTTTCTAAATTAGGCTTTATTTTTATCTCACATAAGGTTATAAGATGGTTTGGCCCACTTTTTTTACTACTGCTATTAATAGCTAACTATTTCGTAATATCGGAAGGAGATCTTTATAAAACAACATTTATCTTACAACTCTTCCTTTTTATTTTACCATTTATTGACCTCTTACTACGTAAAATTGGAATACATATTTTAATTTTGCGTTTTATTACTCATTTTTATAGTATGAATTTAGGGTTATTTATGGGAATGATTGATTATTTAACCACTACAAAACAGGGTATTTGGGAACCAACAAAAAGAAAGCAAGATGAAATTTAACAGTATTGAAGAAGCAATTCAAGAAATTAAGAAGGGCAATATCGTTATTGTAGTAGATGATGAGAATAGGGAAAATGAGGGTGATTTTATAGCTGCTGCTGAAATGGTAACTCCTGAAATGGTCAACTTTATGGCAACACATGGCAGGGGTTTGATTTGTGTTCCTTTGTTAGAAGAAAGATGTGAAACATTAGGACTTGATTTAATGATTGGCAAGAATACTGCTGCCTACGAAACCCCTTTTACTGTATCGGTAGATTTAATTGGAGATGGCTGCACTACTGGAATTTCAGCTTCTGACAGATCAAAAACAATTAAAGCACTTGTAAATCCTAAAACAAGAAAAGAAGAGCTAGGAAAACCTGGTCATATTTTTCCACTAAAAGCAAGAAAAGGAGGTGTTCTAAGGCGTGCTGGACATACAGAAGCTGCTATTGATTTAGCTCAACTTGCAGGCTTGCAGCCTGCTGGCGTTATTGTAGAGATTTTGAATAAGGATGGCACTATGGCAAGAACAGCTGAACTTTTTAAAATTGCGAAAAAATTTAACCTAAAGTTTATTACAATAAAAGATTTAATAGAATATAGAATTCAAAACGAATCATTAATTACAGAAGAGGCTTCAGTAGAATTACCCACTAATTTTGGTGATTTTAAGATGAAAGCCTATAAGCAAATTACTAATGGGCAATTGCATCTTGTACTTTTTAAAGGAGAGTGGGAGAAGGATGAGTCAATTTTAGTAAGGGTGCATTCATCTTGCATGACTGGTGATATTTTTGGCTCTTGTAGATGCGATTGCGGACATCAATTGGAAGCTGCCTTAAGTCAGATTGAAAAAGCAGGAAAAGGTGTTTTGGTTTATATGAATCAGGAAGGAAGAGGAATTGGTTTGCTGAATAAGCTAAAAGCTTACGAATTGCAAGAAAAAGGAAAGGATACTGTAGAAGCTAATATTGAGCTCGGTTTTAAAGCAGATGATAGAGATTATGGAGTTGGTGCACAGATTTTAAGAGCATTGGATGTAAGTAAAATTAAATTACTCTCGAATAATCCAAAAAAAAGAGTGGGGCTTATGGGTTATGGGATAGAAATAGTAGAAAACATTGCTTTGGAAATTGAATCTAATGAGCATAATGCCTTTTATCTGAAAACAAAAAGAGATAAAATGGGGCATTCCTTCAAAAAATTAGATGAGTAAAAATACAATAATCTTAGGTATAGAATCTTCTTGTGATGATACTTCAGCTGCCATTCTAAAAGACCAGAGAATCTTATCCAATATTGTTGCAAACCAGAAAGTACATGAGCAATATGGAGGAGTGGTGCCTGAACTTGCTTCTCGCGCACATCAGCAAAATATAGTTCCAGTAGTAGATACTGCTATCAAAAAGGCTAATATCAGAAAGCATGAAATTGATGCCATTGCCTTTACTAATGGTCCTGGGCTTATAGGCTCTCTTTTAGTTGGAAGTTCTTTTGCGAAAGCCTTTGCAATGGGGATGAATATTCCACTTATTGCAATCAATCATATGCAAGCACATATTTTAGCGCATTTTATTGATGAAGGAGAAAAAATGCCCTCTTGCCCTTTTTTGTGCTTAACAGTTTCTGGTGGACATACACAAATTGTAAAAATAGAAAGCCCGACCAAAATGCAAATAATTGGCACAACATTGGATGATGCAGCAGGAGAAGCCTATGATAAGTCGGCTAAAATATTGGGGCTGCCTTATCCTGGAGGTCCTTTAATTGACAAATATGCAAAGCAAGGAAACATCAATGCTTTTACTTTTGGAAAACCCAAAGTAAAAAATCTTGATTTTAGTTTTAGCGGACTAAAAACTTCAATTCTGTATAAAATTCAAGATGGTGTCAAACAAGACCCTAACTTTATTACAGAAAATAAAGCAGATTTGTGTGCCTCAATCCAACATGCTATTGTCAGTATTTTGATAGAGAAATTACAAAAAGCAAAAGCACAAACGGGTATCAATAAAATTGCAATTGCAGGAGGCGTTTCTGCAAATTCTTATCTAAGAAGTGAGTTGGAATTGCTCGCTAAGCAAGAAAATTTTGACTTGTTTATTCCAAAATTTGAGTATTGTACCGATAATGCTGCTATGATAGCAATAGCTGGCTATTTTAAATTTTTAAATAAAGATTTCTCAAATCAAGATGAAAGCCCATCTGCTCGATTACCTTTCTAAGAAATTACTTGTAGTTTTTATGGCTTCTTTTAAGTGAAGAGGGAGTTCCCTTAAATTAAAAGGATGGAACCCTCCAAAAACATGATCAGCCCCATTAATAATCGATAATTCTGCACTATCATTCCATCTTTTCAAATCCTTAGCGTTTGATATTTTTACTGTAGTATCACAACTCCCATGAATAATAAGTTGTGGAATGTTTAGTTTTTTTACTACGCTTTTAATATCAATTCTATTTCGATTCTCTTGACAATTTTCATAAAACTGATAATACATTGGCATATTTTGTTTGGTGCGACCATTATAAACAAAAACAACTCCTTTTTCTTTCCATGACACATTCCTATCTGCTGAAATGCCAATAGAAAAATCAGCAGGAGAAGCCCAACTAACAACTTTCTTTATACGATCATCTTCCGCAGTTTTCAGAATAGAAATACCTCCTCCTCTACTATGTCCTAAAAGATAAATCGTATCAGAATGTAGATTCTTTTCTACCCAATCTAACACAAAACCTACATCATCTAACTCCTTGCAAAAATTATTATTCCCAAAAGCATCTAAATCTGTAAAATTGATTGGATTATCAATTGTAGTACCATTATGAGAAAAGTTAAATTTGACAAATGCAAATCCTCGCAAAGCAAATTCTTTTGCAATATTATTAAATGGTCCCCAATCCTTAAACCCCTTAAAACCATGAGAAAAAACAATTACTTCTTTTGGGTTTGTTTTTGCAAGCTTAGTAACATCTATTAGAATAGGTCGATTATCACTGCCATCAATTATAATATTTCCAGTGTTTGTTGTCATTACGTAATATTGTAACTAGATTTTAAATAGATAAAATTTTATGCAACGAATGTATAAATTACTACTATTTTATATCAATAATTTATCTGTTTTTTTAAAAACTATTTTTCATACATTGCAGAAGGAAAACAAGTAGTATTTTGAGAAAAAACTTACAGTAATTTGTAAAGCTAAATCTTTCACCGCCAATCAATTTGCTTGTTCAAACTTAAAAAATTTATTTTTTAAAAGAATTTACTGATTAAATTCGTTTTATGTATTATTGTTCATGACTAATCATTATATCGTACAAAATGGAATATATGAATGTAGATTGTTATAATTGCAAATCAAATAAGAATACTTTCTACTCTTCTGAAAATGGATATAATTTAGTCAAATGTAACGGATGTGGCCTTTTGTTTGTAAACCCTAGACCTAGTGAAAATATGATTGAAGCAGCTCATAAATTAGGAGTTCATCAAGGTATAGAAAAATTAGAGATGACTGGAGTTTTTGATAACACAAAAACATCTAATTACTTAAAAATATTGGAAGATATTTTTGGGAAGCAAATTAACTTAAAGGAGAAAGTATGGCTAGATATTGGATGTGGACATGGTGAATTTCTCGCTGCATTAAAAAAATTTAGTAATGAGGAAATAAAAGTAAAAGGTCTAGAGCCAAATATTTATAAACAGAAATCCGCACAAAAAAGAGGTCTTGATGTTAGTTTTTTTGATTTAGAAAAACACACATGTACGTATGATTTTATTTCTTTTTTAAATGTCTATTCTCATTTACCAAACCCTATAGACTCAATTCTTTCTTGGAAGCGCTTACTGAAACCTGGCGGAAGATTATTATTAGAAACTGGAAATACTGCTAATCTTAATAGTAAAGATCATTATAAACCATTTTTATTACCTGATCACCTCAGTTTTGCATCAGAGAGTATAGTTGTCAATATACTGAAAAAGAGTGGATTTGAGATTATTAATATTAAGAAATACCCTTTTGTTAAATGTAATCTAAAATATATAACAAAAGAAATTATTAAACTTCTTTTACCAAATAAAAAGTCTTTGCTAAAATATGTCATAAAGCATAAAAAATATGCTGATACTGATATGTATATTCAATCTAGATTAAAGACCTAAGAATTTGGGATAAGAGGATTACTCTCTTTCCTCTTTTAAGCGTTATGATTTACTTTTCATAATATTCTCATAAGCATCTTGAACAAGCCGAAATTTCTCTTCTGCAAGTTTTACGATATCTTCACTAACGCCTTGTAACTTATCTGGATGATATTTCATTACCATCTTTCTATGAGCTTTCTTAATCTCCTCTTCTGAAGCGTTTTCTTCTATTTCAAGAATCTTAAACCATTTATCCAAACTATGTATACTGCCTGGAGTTATAAACATTGACTGAATAGATTCAAAATCATACTGATTTATATTAAGATATCCCGCAATTCTCTTTATTAATTCTACCTCAGAAGAATGTATTTCATTATCACTTGCAGATACTCCAAAAAGAAAATGAATTATTTGTAATCTTGAAGGGTGATTTACATAGGAATTTAGTTGTTGACATACAGGACGTAATTGAGAAGATAATGATTGCTTGTTGAGTCTATTAAAAACCTCAAAGTATTTATTTGCTTTCTGAGTTCCAAAAGTATTTACAAAGAATTTCTTAACGTATTCTAACTCAGTTTTTACAATCTTACCGTCAACTTTAATAACTAATGAGGATAATATTAAAAGAGACAGTTCATAAGCTTTTGCTTGATCATCCTTGCCATCAAAAAAACTTTTACCAATGTAATAGCCAATTATTGCGCCAATTGGACCAGCTAAAAACCATCCTGCTCCTATTCCTACCCATTTACCTAAAGACATATGTATTAATTCTAATAAGCAAAACTATAAAAAAAGTCGGGATGAGAGGATGACAGTTTTCTAGAAATAAATTTATTAATGTGTCTTAGCATATTCTAATTGTTCTTTCAATAACCATATAGCACTTTCCCATTGTTCCAAAGAAATAGCATCACTATGTAATTTATTTGCTTCTATTGTCGCATCTCTAATTTGATTTATCCATTGATCAATTTTTACAGTTGACTCTGATAATGGCCCTTGCAAAAAATTTGTTTTTAGTTGGTTGTATTTTGTGGTAAACTCAGCCCAACCCCTAGTTAGTTTATCGCAAGTTGCAGATCTTTGAGAAGAAGAACCCCCAAAATAATAGGGCTCGCAATTTTCAGAAATTACCCCCCAATCATCTACAATAAAAATACTATTATTGAATGGAGGGGTAATATTATCAAAAGCAGCATCTAAATCCCATGGTATTAGATGTACTTTATTTAATGTTGGATTCTCATACCAAAAGAAATTATGCGGACTACAATCATTCTCTCCACAATACCAATGAAATGGCCCGTCATCATGTCTTATGGTTCTATCTACAACAATATGTGAGATAATTTCATCAATTATCATATTATCTTCAATAACATTTTGAAGCTCTATTTCACTTGATTCTATAACTTCTTTAGCAAATTCTTTGATCCTATTAGCCGAAACTCCTGCAACCCGATTAGTTCTAAGGTTTTGGTATAATTCTTTATCAGACTGTATACTGCCATCTGATTTTAAAGGCCATACAGATTTATATAAATTTCCGCTACCATCATTAAAGTTATATTTTGTAAATTGTTCGTCAACCTCCTCAACCAAAGAGTATATTCCATAATATGTACCATTAATTATTACTCTAGCATGTGCTGCCCTTGATGCAGGAACGCCCATCTCCCTAAACAACCAATGCCCTAAACGGTGATGCATTTGAGAATTATCACCATTCATGGCGTCAAATTGCAATTTCTTTAATTGATAGAATGTGCTATTGTATCCTTTCCAGTCTATTTTTATCTTCATAGATAGTTTTGTAACTATCTTGTGACCTGATAGGCTTCCATTTTCACCAGACAATCCATCCCAAAAATCCCCAACAGATCCTTTATATCTTATACCAATAGGGCTAATAACTTCTCCATCAAAAGTTAAACTTCCTTCAACATATTCTTTTGCAGAAGGATCAGAGTCAATAAAAGCCAAAGCTCCCTCAGGTAAGTTTAATTCGAATGTATGTAATTGTTCCTGATCAAAAATATAATCCGAACTCATATTTAAGTAGTTCTCATTGCCGGATGGAATAATAATTTCTACCCCTGATGATGTTAGTGTAGAATCTTTCTTACAGGAGATAAAACTAACCAAAATAAATATTGCCAAAAATCTTATTAATTTATGAGTCATCTTTTAATTTTCTCTTTTTGAATCTTAGAATATATCGATATTGAATATCAAAAATATGCACTACAACTGGATTCCATTTCTTGACTTCTTTCTCATACATATATTTAAAACTAATTTCATGCGGACCCTTTAACTTATAGTTTGTACCTATAGAGTATCTATATTTATTAAACTGACCTCTTTGTTTTTCATTTAAAAGAAAGAACTCAACACCAATCTTTGGATCAAACTTCCAATTTCTAATGTTATATTGAAAATCATTTTTTATACGCCAGTATTTACGATAATCACTAACAAATATATTCGTATTTGGAAGATGCTCCCAGCGTATTTGGTATTGCACTCTAATTTTTGAAGAAAATCTATTTAATTTTAATGTATATGCTAGCGAACCATGAGTTCTTTGATGACTCTCTATTGCATGTAACTTACCTTCCTCATTATTTAGATTTATATATCTATAGCCAATCCCTAGATCAAAAGACCTAAAAAGATTGTATTCGAAATTTAATTGAGTGAAAATTCTATCATATGGGATTCCAATTGATTTTAATCGAATCTCCTCTTTTAAATTAAATGTTATTTTTTTATTTAGTTTAATTTCTAAATCTGTACTTGCCCAACTTTCGGTATGTATAGCAGGCATCTCATCATAATTCTGACTAAAAAGAAGAATAGAAGAAAGAAGTAGAAAGGTTAATGTGATTAATTTCCTCATCAAAACAAAAGTAGAAAAAAAGTCGGGATGAGAGGACGACAATTTACTAGATTAGATCTCTCAAAAGGTACCCGAATAGGTCCCGCGCATTTCCTGTTGCTTTAGAACTTTGGTAAATTTAAATATAATTTGAAATTAAAAAACAATTGTTTGAAT
>JAYZEM010000002.1:0-59768 GCA_036337275.1 Bacteroidota bacterium
TGCAGCAGAAACCAAAACAGCTTCTGGAATTATTATTCCTGATACCGCACAAGAAAAGCCACAAAAAGGAAGTATTGTGGCTGTAGGAAAAGGTACAAAAGATAATCCTATTACTGTAAAAAAAGGGGATTTAGTATTGTATGGAAAATATGCTGGAACCGAACTTAACTATGATGGAGAGGACTACCTTATCATGAAAGAATCGGACATACTTGCAATAATCGGTTAATAATAAATAAAAATAAAAAAAATGGCAAAAGAAATCATATTTGATACAGAGGCAAGAGATGCCTTAAAAAGAGGGGCAGATGCCCTTGCAAATGCAGTAAAAGTTACATTAGGTCCAAAGGGAAGAAATGTAATTATCGACAAAAAATTTGGTGCTCCTGGAATAACTAAAGATGGCGTGACGGTAGCCAAGGAAATTGAATTGGAAAACCAAATTGAAAACATGGGTGCACAAATGCTAAAAGAAGTGGCATCAAAAACTGCCGATTTAGCAGGAGACGGAACCACAACTGCTACCGTTTTGGGGCAAGCAATAATTAATACAGGACTAAAAAATGTAGCTGCTGGCGCTAATCCAATGGATTTAAAAAGAGGTATTGATAAAGCAGTTTCTGCAATTGTTGCTGATCTTGGAGAGCAAGCAAAAGAAGTGGGTAATAGCTATGAGAAGATTGAGCAAGTGGCAGCAATTTCTGCCAATAACGACAATACCATTGGTGCACTTATTGCAGAGGCAATGAAGAAAGTAAAAACAGAGGGTGTTATTACTGTGGAAGAAGCAAAAGGCACGGAAACTACTGTGGAAGTAGTGGAAGGAATGCAGTTCGACAGGGGTTACCTTTCTCCTTATTTTATTACAGATGCGGATAAAATGGAAACCGAATTGGAAAATCCATATATCCTGATTTATGATAAGAAAATTTCTGCAATGAAAGATTTATTGCCGATATTAGAGCAAACTGCTCAAGGTGGACGCCCCTTACTTATTATTGCAGAAGATGTGGATGGAGAAGCGCTTTCAACTTTGGTGGTAAATAAACTTAGAGGCGCATTGAAAGTAGCTGCTGTAAAAGCACCTGGATTTGGCGATAGAAGAAAAGCCATGTTGGAAGATATCGCAATTCTAACATCTGGAACTGTAGTATCGGAAGAAAGAGGCTTTACTTTAGAAGGCACAACTCTAGAAATGCTTGGAAGTGCTGAAAAAATTGTAATTGACAAAGACAATTCTACAATTATCAATGGAGCTGGAAATAAAGCTGATATCTCAGGAAGAGTAAACCAAATAAAGGCGCAGATTGAAAGCTCTACTTCTGACTATGATAAAGAAAAATTGCAGGAAAGATTAGCTAAATTGGCTGGTGGAGTTGCAGTATTGTATGTAGGTGCTGCATCAGAAGTGGAGATGAAAGAAAAGAAAGATAGAGTAGATGATGCTTTAGCCGCAACAAGAGCTGCTGTGGAAGAAGGTATTGTTCCTGGAGGTGGTGTTGCTATTGTAAGGGCTGCGAGTTCGCTTGCAAAAGTAAAAGCAGATAATGCAGATGAAAAAACTGGCGTTAATATTATTGAAAGAGCCGTGGAAGAACCACTAAGACAAATAGTAGAGAATGCAGGAATTGAAGGCTCTGTGGTTGTTGCAAAAGTAAAAGACGGTAAAGCTGACTTTGGCTTTAATGCGAAAACAGAAAAGTATGAAAACCTTTACAAATCTGGAGTTATTGACCCTTCAAAAGTGGTAAGAATTGCCTTAGAGCATGCAGCCTCAGTAGCAGGAATGTTACTTACAACTGAATGCGTAATTGCAGATATTCCTGAAGATGATCATCCAATGCCTCCAATGGGAGGTGGTGGCGGTATGCCAGGAATGATGTAAGTGCAATACGATAAATGCATGAAAAAGAAATCCCTGCCAAATTGGTAGGGATTTTTTATAAACCAAGAAATCTGCTCAAACTTTTATTGATTGAATGCGCTAATCAAAATGCCAAGGAGAATGAAGTAAAGAATACACTGTGTAAACTACAATAATTAGAAAGAGAATTAACACTATCTTTAAAATAGTCCAATAATCTTTAGCTTGTAATTTTTCTGTTTTTACAATAATATTTTCTGGGATTGGAATACCTGCCCTGCAACTTTCACACTTACAAACATTAAGGTCAAATCCTATTTTTTGCATCCTTAGGTGATAAGTATCAATACTTTCTTTTTGGGGAATCGTATCAACAATTAGGGTGTCTAATCTTGTTTCCATAATGGGAAATGAAGCAAAACTTACATTTGTAAAAGTTATCAGTTCGATTACAAATAATATTCTTTTCATAATTTTGATTTTTTATCCACCACTAAAAGATAGACAGCCTCCATCAATTCCGCAAAGAACACCAATTAATAACAAAAGAGAGAAAAAAATTATTCCAATTAATTTTAAAGACTTTATCCAAGGATTATAAGTATCTTTATATGTTTTAATCAGATAGTAAAGCCCAAAAAGAACGAGCAAAGCCTCCAGTACACTTCCTATTGTCTCGCCTATTTCCTCACCAGAATCTACAAAACTTGAAGTTGTTGTCATTAAATTCTCAAAAACAGGAAATGCAGCATAACTTACATTAGTAACACCAGATAGGATAATGAAAAGGAATAGTAGTTTTTTCATGAGAAAAAGAATAGGCCTGCAAGTAGAGAGGTAGCTATTAATGCAAATAAACCCTTCCACCAATCTTTTCTGGAAAACAATCCAAAAATTGCAAAAACAGATGCTAATGCAAGAATTAAAAATGTAATAAGAAAAAACCCTATTGAAGTTAAATCCGAGTTTGCAAATAATAATACAAATATACCAGCTACTGCTGTTAAAATTAGACTTATTCTAGCCAATCTATCTACTCTAGCCTCATTTATAAACAGTTTATTATTTGTCTGTGCAAATGTTTGATGACTTTCCAAAACAGGAAAAGATACATGACTAATATTGTTAATTGAAATTAGCGTTATAAGAAGTGTTATTAGTTTTTTGATCATTGTTTAATTAGTCAAAGATTAGAAATTTAATTAAAAGAAAGGAAATTATTAATACGATTATGCCAATAAATGATTTTGATTTTTTCACACCTCTTTCCCTTGCTCCTTTTGCAAAAAATAAAGTAGCTAAAACAGAAGCAATCGTTAACAGTAAATAAATAAAAGAATTTCCGTTATGCGCTAAAGAGTTTCCTATTACTAGAAAGAAAGATGCAATAGCCACAATAGTAGAAAACACGCTCAAAGCCACATATAACCTTCCGCCATTTTGTGATTTTTCCTCAATTATTATTTCTTCTGCAAATGTTTGCTGGCTTTCCGCAACTGGAAAAGATGCATAACTCACATTAGTGATCGTGGTTATTGTTATAAGTAATAAAATTAATTTTCTCATAGCTTTTGTTTATGTTGATACAAAACTAAGTTATTCAAAGTTAAATGTTATGCTATGCATAATAAATTGGTTTTTTACCTTTCTATTGTCTAGAAAAACTATTAGAAAACACATAAATAAAGCCGAGCGTATTGCTCGGCTTTCCACAATCAATCAAATTTAGTCAATTATATGACTAGTCTACATTATCGTGCAAAAAGGAATTGTTTGGTTTTATTTCAGTTTTCTTATCCTCTCCTTCCGAAAGCGTATATTTGGAAACTTCCGAATCAGATGAATGTGGTGTTTCTTCTAATTCCACATTATCCCTTTTATAAGCTGGCTCATCTTCCAAAGAAGTAAGTCCAGAAGGTGTTCTAAGTTTCATGGAAATGTTTTTCAATCTATCTTCCCTTTCTCTTGATTTATTGGTTAGCACATCTTGTTGCAAAGGCAGATCTTCACTTTCATTTATAGCTTCTTCTTTTTCTTCCAAAAGCACCTCTTCTTCTTGCTTAAGGGTTGGAATCAGTTCTTCAGGTAATGCTACATCATTATCTAAACTTACCACTACTTTTTGAGATTCTAAGTCCAATTCAATTTCATTTTGCAGTTCTACCTCTTCTGTAATTTCTACCTCCTGCTCCACCTCTTGAATATTCATTTCCACCTCAACTTCTTGCTCTGTATCTTCTACTTTTTCATACACCATCTCCTCAACTTCATCATCTACTTCTGAACTGTCAAATATGGTTTGTTGTACTTCTTCTTCCTTCTTTTCTACTACAACTTCTTCTTGCTCCTCTTCCTTTAAAACATCATCAATGTTTTTTTCGCCATCCAAATTTACTGTTACCTCATCTTTTATCACCTTTATATTAAATCCTGTAGCAATAACTGTAACACACACCTCTCCATTTAGTTCATTGTCAATTCCAATTCCTTCAATAATATTCACTTCACAACCAGCAGCTTCTTGTATTTTCTTTTTGATATCTGCTAACTCCATCATTCTGATTTCTTCCTCTCCTGCTCCAGTGACAATTTTTAGCAATACTTGCTTGGCTCCTTTTATGTTGTTATCGTTTAACAGTGGTGAATCTAATGCCCCTTTTACGGCTTCTATAGCTCTGTTTTCTCCAGATGCTGTAGCTTGTCCCATTACTGCTGTGCCACTATTTTCCAATACTCTTCTTGCATCATTAAGATCAATATTAACCAATAAATGTTGTGAAATTACTTCTGCAATTCCTTTAGTTGCTACATTGAGTACTTCATTGGCTTTTGCAAAAGCTTGTGTAAAAGTAAGATCGCCATAAATCTCAATAAGTTTATCATTATTTATTACCAAAAGGGTGTCTACATTTTTTCTTAGTTCCTTTAAGCCTTCCATTGCATATTCATGCCTGTTTCCTCCTTCAGTAGAAAAAGGAATAGTAACAACTCCAACGGTAAGGATGTCTTTTTGTTTTGCAACCTCTGCAATAATAGGAGCTGCACCTGTTCCTGTACCGCCACCCATTCCTGCAGTAATAAAAAGCATTTTTGTGTTTGCATCAAGTAACTCTTTTACCTTGTCTATACTTTCTTCAGCTGCTTTTCTTCCCATCTCAGGATTGCTCCCTGCTCCAAGTCCTTCTGTAAGTTCCGTTCCTAATTGTATTTTAGTAGGCACTGGGCTTGCTTCTAATGCCTGAGAATCAGTATTACATACCACAAAGTCTACGCCTTCAATACCATTTTCAAACATATAGTTGATGGCGTTTCCACCACCTCCACCAACACCAATCACCTTTATAATAGATGAGCGATTTTTTGGCAGATTAAATTCAAATAATTTGTCTTTTTCTTCCATGATTGATTGTTTTAATTTTATTAATAATTGATTGTCTTTTTTATGTTACGTCTTCCTCAAAAAATTCTTCTAATAATTTTTTTAGCCTTGCCATAGCGCCAATAGGTTTTGGTTTTGATGGTGAGGTTTGCGCATCATCTATCACTAAATCTTCAAAGCCCTTCAGCACTAAACCAACACCTGTTGAAAACATAGGGCTAGTTACTTTTCCGTGCGATTCTTTTCCTAAATGCTCGTTTGGCAAACCCACCCTTACATCCTTTCCTGTTATGTAGGAAACAAGTTGGGATAAAGTCCTTAACTGTGAGCCTCCACCAGTTAATACAATTCCAGTCATTAGTTTGTTCTCAAAACCAGAAACTTTTATTTCATGATATACCAAATCGATAATTTCTTTCATTCTGGCACCTATTATCTCAGATAGATTTTTTATCGAGATTTCCTTAGGGTCTCTACCTCTTAATCCTGGAATTGAAACCATTACATTGTCCTGATCAGATGTATGCATTGCTGAACCAAATTTTACTTTCAAAAGTTCTGCCTGTTTTTCTAAAATTGAAAGTCCTGTTTTAATATCTTTTGTGATAATATTTCCGCCAAAAGGAATAACAGCAGTATGTCGAATAATCCCATCTAAAAAGATAGCAACATCAGTAGTTCCTCCTCCAATATCTACTAAAGCTACTCCTTCATTTAATTCATCATCATCTAAGGTTGCTAAGGCTGAAGCAAATGGCTCTAAAATTAATTCTTTGGGCTCTAATCCTGCCTTTTTTACACATCTAATAATGTTTCGAACGGCAGCCATTTGAGCCGTTATGATATGAAAATTGGCTTCCAATTTTATACCCGACATTCCTTTTGGGTCCTGTATTCCATCTTCTCCATCAACTGTGTATTCTTGAGGAATAACATGGATAACTTCTTCTCCAGGAACAGTTACAAGTTTAAACATATTCTCCCTTAGCTTTCCCATATCAGCAGTGGTAATTTCATTTTCAATATCATCTCTTACCATTTCTCCTCTATGCTGCAAACTTTTTATGTGCTGCCCTGCAATACCAATATACACCTCATTAATTTCAATTCCTGACTTTTGTTCTGCTTCCTCAACTGCAATTTTTATAGACTCTACTGTTTTATCGATATTAGCAACAATTCCCCTAAGCACGCCTCCAGAAATCGCTTTTCCCATCCCTAGAATCTCGAGCTTTCCAAATTGATCTTGCCTTCCAATCATCACACTTATTTTTGTGGTTCCTATATCAAGTCCGACTACTATTGGTCCGTTATTTTCCATCGCTTTTTATTTTTTTGTACAAACAATCTGATTTTTGAATTTTAAATTTATTTTACTGTAATTGTTCCAACCTTTATGTGCAATTCCTTTTTCGTAAAATAGCTTTAAGTTGGTAAACTTTTCTTCAAAATTTTTGGCTTTTCCAAATATAATTTGATGGTATCCAACTCTTGGAATAAGCACTAAATCCCCATTTTCTTCTATATGTATTTGCATAACTTGCGCCTTCCAAAATTGATGCTCATTTATAAAACTTGCCATTTTAAACAACTCTTGCTTATCAGCAACACCTACACTTCCTGAAATCACCAAAGTGCGTGCAGTAAAATAATCAGAAAGCGGCATGTCTTTTCCCTCTTCATCTATGTAATAGGATTGATTCTCGTTTATTATCCTTGCAATTACCTTTCTTTGTCTAATCTCAACTGAAATATTTCCTGCAATATCTGAATAGACATTTGCTGTTTTTATAGAAGAATGATTAATAATACTTTCCTCCATTTCATGAATTGAAATTTTTTCATTTCTCTTCTCTAGCGGGTGAAGATTTTTATTGTTAAGCAACTCATTAATCATTTGGTTGTTTACAAAATGATCTTCAGTTGCAAGAAGTAACACATCAAACTGTTCACATTTTACTTTTTCTTGTTTTTTCAATGTAAAAACCATGAACACAACAATTACAGCAACCAACATGAGGCATTTCAATATTTCAAATACTTTTTTCATCAGTTGTAAAGTGCCTTTATGGGTTCAACCATAGTGCTAATATCACCTGCTCCTAATGTTAGTAACACCTCAACATCCTTCTTTCGCAACACTTTAATTAATTCCTCCTTGCCACACACTTCATTTTTAATGGTGCATTTTTTAGCTAACATTTTCGAAGTAACCCCATCAATTGGCTTTTCTCTTGCTGGATAAATTTCCAATAAAATCAACTCATCTGCTAATGACAAACTTTCGGCAAATTCTTCTGCAAAATCAGCTGTTCTGGAAAACAGATGCGGCTGAAAAACAACCATTATTTTCTTTCCCTCATATAGTTTTTTTACGGTCTCAATGGTTACTTTCACTTCCTCAGGATGGTGAGCGTAATCATCAATAAACACCATATTGTCGGATTGCAAATGAATCTCAAATCTCCTTTTTATTCCTTTGAAAGAACGAATTGCACTGTTTACATTTTCACAAGTTGCTCCTAAAAAACATGCTACTGCAGTAGCTGCCAATACATTTTCAATATTATGCTTCCCGGGAATTGCAATTTCTAAATCAGTTATCTTTTTTTCATATACCATTCCAGTCAGCATATCTAATACCCCAATATCAAATTTGGTTTTATTATTACTTACTCGAATATTAAAAGCATAATAATCAGCTTTTTTTGTAGCTGAATAAGACATCAGTGCTCCAACTTCTGGCTTCTCAAAAGTAATATTGATGCCCGCTTGCACTAACAAGAATCCTTTTTGCTTTACTTGAGTAGCAAATTTTTGAAATGCAGATTCTAGAGATGACTTGTTCTCATAAACATCTAAATGGTCTTCATCAATAGAGGTAATTACTGCTACATCAGGATAAAGTGAGAGGAATGACCGGTCATATTCATCAGCCTCTACAATTACAATATCACCTTCTTTGGCAAGCACCAAATTACTATCAAAATCTTTACTGACTCCTCCTAAAAATGCTGTACAATCAATATCAGAATTTTTCAAAATATGGGTTAGCAAAGCTGCTGTTGTTGTTTTACCATGTGTTCCAGCAATTGCAATAGTATAGCTTTGGCGCGTAATTATTCCTAATACCCTGGAGCGTTTCAAAGGGGTAATTCCTTTGTTTTTGAAAAAATGAAATTCACTATTATTCTCATCTATAGCAGGAGTGTATATGACTAAAAGCTCATTAAAATTTGCTGCTTTTACCTTTTCACTTATTTGATTTACATCATCTTTATAATGAATATGAATACCTTCTTTTTCAAGAGTTTTGGTTAATGTGGTTTTAGTTTTATCATAGCCACTCACTTGCTTTCCTTGCGCATTAAAATACCGTGCTAATGCACTCATACCAATACCTCCTACCCCTAGCAAATAAATATGTTTGTATAAATCTAAATTCATTTCTTGCTTAATTTCAATGCTTCATCAGCAATCATTTCTGCTGCATCTAATACGGCTAATAGTTTAATGTTTCTCGCCAACTTTTCTTGTAGATCTTCATCTTCACACAAACCCCTTAAACAATTAACTAATTTACTGTCTGCATCTTTGTCTTTGACCAGCAATGCTGCTGATTTATTAACCACTGCTTGTGCATTTTTTGTTTGATGGTCTTCCGACACATTTGGGGATGGAATTAAAATGCAAGGTTTTCCAATGTGGCAAAGCTCAGAAACAGCTATTGCCCCAGCTCTTGATATGATAATATCTGCTGCTGCAAAAGCCAAATCCATTTCTTTTATAAAGGTATAAGCATGTATTCCTTTTTGTGATTTTTCTTTTATTCTTGCTACTCCTTTTTCATTATAACTAGTCCCTGTTTGCCATATGAGATTCAGATTATTTTGTGAAAAAAAATCTATGTTTTTATCAATAACTTGATTAATGGTTCTAGCACCTAAACTACCTCCAATTACCAATACCGTTTTTTTGTTATCATCCAACTCAAAATGTGTAATAGCCATATCTTTCTTGCTTGCGAATTCTAACACATCTTCCCTGATTGGATTACCAGAAAAAATGATTTTTTCCTTTGGAAAGAAGCGTTCCATCTTATCATATGCTACACATACTTTATCGACTACTTTTGAAAGAATCTTATTGGTAATTCCTGGATAGGAGTTTTGTTCTTGAACTAAAGTTGGAATATTATTATTGGCCGCCACATATAGTAAGGGGCCAGATGCGTATCCACCAGTCCCAATTGCAATATCTGGTTCGAATTTTTTAATTATTTTTTTTGCTCTGCACAAACTGCTGATTAACTTGAAAGGGAAGGATAAATTACTGATGGTTAATCTTCTTTGCAAACCACTAATCCATAAACCTTCTATTTTATAGCCCTCTGAAGGGATCTTTGTCATTTCCATTCTATCTTTTGCACCAATAAATAAAATCTCAATATCACTTACTTTTTTTTCTAATGCTTTTGCAATAGCTACTGCAGGAAAAATATGTCCTCCAGTTCCTCCTCCGCTTATGATTACCTTAAGCCGTTCCATAATTCCTATCGGTTGAATCTCTACTTACGCTTAAAATAATACCAATGGTGATACAAGTAAAAAGTATAGAAGTTCCTCCCATACTAATTAGTGGTAGGGTTTGCCCAGTTACAGGTAGTAGGCCAACAGCAACTGCCATATTTATCATGGCTTGAAATACCAATGAAAATGCCAACCCTGAAGCAATTAGCCCTCCAAAATGACTTTCACTTTTATTGGTGATTTTAACTGCCCTGTAAAATAGAATCATGTATAAAAATATAGGAAAGAATGCGCCAAATACTAAACCATATTCTTCTATCATTATAGCAAAAATAAAATCTGTATAAGATGCGTATACATAATATCTTTGTACACTTTTCCCAGGCCCAACCCCAAAAAGCCCTCCTTTATGAATGGCTATTTTCCCTTGATTGGACTGATAACCTTCATTCAAAGTGTGGTTCTCAGAAGGATTGAAAAAGCCATCTATTCTACTTACCCAAGTAGCCGAACGGGGCATCACTTCATTCATAACTGGAACATACTTGGCTGTCCCATATAACATCAATGCTCCAAAAAAGGCTATCCCAATGATGCTAAAAATATATTTCAAATTTATTTTTGCTATAAACATCAGCACCAATCCATTAGCAAAAACAAGTGCAGCTGTTGAAAAATCAGCAGGAAGAATTAAAAAACAGATAATCACAATCGGAGCCAATACATACCAAATAACTCCTTTAAACTCATCTAAAAAATCCCTTTGCTTGCTGATCTGCCTAGCGGCAAACAAAATGATGGCTAGTTTAGCAATGTCAGAAGGCTGAAACCTTTGTCCAGCAATATCTATCCACCTTGAAGCATCATTAATGGTAACACCAAAAAACAAAACTAAGATCAGCAAAATTATGCTAACATAAAACCCCAATACACCAATACGAGAGAAGTATTTGAACTTTAATTGATGCGCAAAATACATACATACCAAACCTAACCCTAATCGAATAAGGTGTTTAAAGATCTCAGAAATCCCTGCTGTTGAATAGACTATAAGTACTGAAAAAAGACATAAGAAAAACACCACGACCCAAATGGTTCTATCCCCTTCTAATTTGATATTTCTAAATAATAAATCCAATTACAATCTCCGAACTTGATTTTTGAATGCTTGTCCTCTGTCTTCAAAATTTTTGAATAAATCAAAACTAGCGCAAGTGGGTGATAGTAAAACTGCATCACCTTTTTCTCCCAACCTATAAGAAGCGCTAACTGCTTCTTCTATATTGCTTGCTGTTTCAATTTTACTGACAATTTTTTTGAAATATTTCTGTATTTTTTTTGCAGAATCACCCAGGCAAACAATTGCCTTTACCCTGTCTCTTACGATCTCTTGAAGTTCATCATAATCATTACCCTTGTCCACTCCACCTACAATCCAAATTACCGGCTTAGTCATGCTTTCAAGAGCGTACCATGTAGCATTTACATTAGTAGCTTTTGAATCATTTATAAAATCGATTCCATGTACTGTAAGCACAAATTCTAGCCTGTGTTCAATGTTTTGGAAATCGAGTAAACTTTGCCTAATGGTATCTTTTTTTACATCCAAAATCCTTCCAGCTATTGCTGCTGCCATTGAATTGTAAATGTTGTGCCTGCCTTGCAGGGCTAATTCTTGAATTGTCATTTTGTTATTGTTTAGGTTAATATTAATTTCATTATTTTTATAAAAAGCACCATCACCTTCTAATTGATTTTCTAGAGTAAATGCTATCTTTTTTGCTTTTGTTTTTAAGACTTTATTAATTTGCTTATCTTCACTGTTGTAGATTAAAAAATCTTCTTCTTGCTGATTCTTTGTTATGCGCAATTTTGATGTAATGTATTTTTCAAAATCATTATTATATCTATCTAAATGATCGGGAGTAATGTTCAAAACAACAGCAATATTGGGTTTGAATTTTAGGATGCCATCTAACTGAAAACTGCTCAATTCTAGCACAATATATTTGTAATCTCTTTTAGCAATCTCCTTAGCAAAACCAATTCCAACATTCCCTGCCACAAGCACATCAAATCCAGCTCTTTTTAAGATGTGTCCTACTAGCATAGTGGTAGTGGTTTTACCATTACTTCCAGTTATTGCAATCACTTTGGCTTTGGTGTATCTGAAAGCAAACTCCACCTCTGATATCACATTTTTTCCTTTTGATTTTATAGATTTTATAAGTTTAATATCATCCGGTATTCCTGGGCTTTTTACCACCTCATCAGCCGATAAGATATCCGCTATAGAATGTCTCCCTTCCTCCCACTTTATCTCATTATTTGAAAGCACTTTTTTATCTTCTTTTTTAATGTTTCCGATATCCGAAACAAAAACTTCTAACCCTTTCTTTTTAGCCAATAAAGCAGTTCCCATTCCACTTTCTCCTGCTCCTAAAACTGCAATCTTTTTGCTCACCTTATCTTAATTTTAATGTTACTATTGTGAGTATAGCGAGCATAATTCCGATTATCCAAAACCTTGTCACAATTTTACTTTCATTATAGCCTAACTTTTGAAAATGATGATGTAAAGGAGCCATTTTGAAAATTCGTTTACCTTTACCAAATTTCTTTTTGGTATATTTGAAATAGCCAACCTGCATGATTACAGAAAGGTTTTCAATCAAAAACACGCCACATAAAACTGGGATTAAGAGTTCCTTGCGAATTAGTATTGCAGCTACTGCAATTATCCCGCCTAGTGATAAACTACCCGTATCACCCATAAACACTTGTGCTGGGTAGGAATTGTACCACAAAAAGCCAACACAAGCCCCCACAAATGATCCCATAAAAATCACCAATTCTCCAGTATTTGGGATATACATGATGTTCAGATAATCTGCTGCCATAATATTTCCAGAAACATAGGCAAATATGGCAATGGTAGCACCAATTATAGCAGAGGTTCCTGTTGCCAAACCATCCAATCCATCTGTCATATTTGCTCCATTGGAAACTGCAGTAATAATCAAGATGACGATAAACACAAAAAAAAGTAAAGATGCTATTGGAGCCATAACACCCATCCAATTGGTAAGAATATTATAATCAAACGCATTGTTTTTTACAAAAGGGATGGTTGTTTTAGCAGATTTCTTTGCCTGTTTTTCAAAGCCAAATTCTTCAGATAAAGAAGTCTGTTCTGTTTTTATAATTTGCTTTTCTGCTACTTGTTCTTTTACAACTATATTGGGGCTAAATACCATTACCAAACCCACAATAATCCCTAAGCCTACCTGCCCTAAAATTTTGAATTTTCCTGCCAGCCCTTCTTTATCTTTTTTGTAGACCTTTATATAATCATCAATAAATCCGATAATCCCTAACCAAATAGTAGAAATTATCATGATAATGATGTAGATGTTATCAAGTCTGGTGAAAAGTAAAGTTGGAATCAGAATAGCTGATAAAATAATTAAGCCGCCCATTGTAGGAGTACCTTTCTTATTTTCTTCCCCTTCTAAACCAAGATCCCTTACTTGTTCCCCAATTTGTTTTTTTCTAATCAGATTAATGATTCTTCCGCCGAATACCATAGACACCAAAAGTGAAGTGATAATAGCCATAGCAGAGCGGAAAGAGATGTATTGAAATACTCCAGCTCCTGGAAAATTATAGGCCTCTTGTAAATAGTCAAATAAATAATATAACATTAGTTCTTAATTAAGTTGAATAATTGTTTAATCTCCTGCATATCATCAAAAGGATATTTTACCCCTTTGATTTCTTGGTATTTTTCGTGCCCTTTTCCTGCAATCAAAATGATGTCATTTTCTTGTGCTAGTGTGCTTGCCGTTTTTATGGCTTGCTTTCTATCTGTAATCTCCAAACACTTTTTTTTCTGTACAGGATCCAATTCCCCTATCATATCTTTAATAATTTCTTCTGGATCTTCTGACCTAGGGTTGTCAGAAGTTATTACCACTTGTGTACTTAAATCTGCAGCAATTGCCGCCATTTTTGATCTTTTTGCTGTATCTCTATCACCACCGCAACCTACAACAGTAATCAACTTTTCATTTCCTGAGCGAATTTTGTTGATTGTAGCAAGTACATTTTTCAAAGCGTCAGGGGTGTGAGCATAATCTACAATAGCAGTTATACCATCTGTACTTCTAATGGTTTGAAACCGTCCTTCTACTGAGTTTAAAAGACTGATTCCTTCCAATAACTTGTCTTCCTCTATATTTAATAAGTTTCCTACAGCATAAACTGCCAATAAATTATATGCATTAAATTCTCCAATTAGTTTGGTCCATACATCATAATTATTGATGCTTAATAAGGTGCCATCAATACGATTTTCTAAAACCTTACATTTATAATCTGACATGGATTTTAGTGAGTAAGTGCATCTTTTTGCTTTGGTGTTTTTAATCATACTCAACCCATGCTTATCATCATTATTTACTAATGCAATTGCATTAGTATTTAAACTGTCGAACACCTTCTTTTTAGTACTGATATAATGATTAAAAGTTTTATGATAATCAAGATGATCATGTGAGATGTTAGTGAAAATCATGATATCAAAAGCAAGGGCTTCAACTCTATTTTGATCAATTGCGTGCGAGCTCACTTCCATAAAACAATACTCACATCCGCTATCAATCATTTGAAATAAAAGTTGATTGATTTGCAAAGCATCCCCAGTAGTATGCGTACTTGTTATTAACTTTTTATTAATCTTATTTTGGATTGTAGAGAGCATTCCTGTCTTTTTTCCCATTGACAAAAACAAATCATGCAAAAGAGAGACAATCGTTGTTTTTCCATTTGTGCCAGTAACTCCAATAATCTTGATTTCTTTAGATGGATTATGGTAAAAATTAGCTGCTATTACTGCTAATGCTTTTGCTGCATTTTTGACAATTATATAACTGACTCCTTCAATTATTGCTGTTGGCCTTTGCTCACTTACTATTGCAATTGCCCCATTTTTTATTACCTCAGGAGTGTATTGATTTCCATCTGTTTGCGTACCTTTTATTGCTACAAAAAGACTTTTTTCTGCGGCTTCTCTTGAATCAAAACAAACAGAGGATACAGTAATATCTGTAGTGCCAATTACAGAAACAATTTCTACTTTGTATAATATATCTTTTAAAGATTTCATGCCAGTTCTAGAATAATTTTACTGCCATTTTTAAATTGTTCTCCTTTTTTCAAACTTTGGCTTTTTATTACTCCCTTACCTGAAAAATGAACTTGCAAGCCATTATTTTCTAAAAGAAAGAGCGCGTCTTGTATGCCCATGCCTTTCAAACTAGGAATAAGTCCATTCTTTAAATCTTGTTCTATTTTTCTTGTTTTTAATGCTACTTTTTCTGCCTTAACGCTTGCAATTATCCAAGTGGCATCTTCAGTATCAATTGGTATTCTTAATTCATTTAAAACAAATTGCACATCTTCATTGTATCCATTTTTTGTGTAAGGAGCCTTTTTGTTTGCCTTGGCAGTAATTGCTTGGTGCAAATCTAAATCGGAAGCAAAAACCTTATCAGCAATTTCTTTGAATACTGGGGCAGCAACAGTACCTCCATAAAAACCATTCTCTGTTGGATTATTTACTAGCACTATGCAAGAATATTTGGGGTTATCTGCAGGAAAGAATCCAGCAAAAGAAGCTTGATATCGACTCTCTTCCCCCTCCTTTCTTTCCCAATATTTTAATTGAGAGGTGCCTGTTTTACCAGCAATTTTATACTGTTTACTTCTAATATTGGTTGCCGTCCCATTTTCATTTTCTACTACAGCAACCATTAGGGGTATTACTTGGGCTATATTGCTTTTTGCACAAATGGATGGGTTTATGGTTATTGTTTTGTTTTGCTCAATAAATTTTCCATTTCTTTTTATCCCTTCTACAAAAAGTGGCTTTAGCATCTTTCCATTATTTGCAATGGCATTGTAAAATGTAAGCATGTGTAGGGGTGTCAGACTTACCTCATAGCCAATAGACATCCAAGGTAAAGTTGTTCCTGACCAATCTGTATCTTTTGGTGTTTTTATTCTTGGATTATCTGGAGTTGGAATCTCAATATCTAGAGGAGAATTGAGCTGAAGTTTGAATAATCTGTCGACAAATTTCCCGGCTTGTTTAGCATAAGCATTATTGATTACTTTAGAAATACCAACATTGGATGACACTACAAATGCATCTCCAATTGTTATTTTCCCATAACCTCCTTTTCTGGAATCATACATGGTTCTGTCATAAAATTGATACCTGCCATTTTCCGTATCTACACTATCTGAAAGATTAAAAACACCATCTTCCAAGCCTGCTAAAACAGATGCTAACTTAAAAGTGGATCCAGGCTCAACATGCTCGCCAATCATATAATTATAACTTTCCTTGAAGAATCCTTCTTCTGTACGCTTTAAGTTTGCAATGGCTTTGATGGCTCCTGTTTTTACCTCCATAACGGCCACACATCCAAAATCTGCTTTATGTTTTTCAAGGGTGTTTTTTAATGCTTGTTCTGCCACATCTTGTAAATCAATATTGATGGTACTAATCACATCATCACCAGCTTTTGGCAATATATTAGCAGAAGAACTGATTGGCAGGAAGTGTTTTTTAGATATTCTTTGCACCAACTTTTTACCATCTTTTCCTTTTAAGGTTTGGTTATAGGCACCTTCAATTCCTATCGGCTTTATATCTTTTCGTACAGATCCAATTGTTCGTTTTGCTAACAACTTGAATGGTTTCTCTCTATTCTCTTTTCTTTCAAAAATCAAGCCTCCTTGGTGTTGTCCTTTGTTAAATAATGGGAAAGCTTTAATCTGCTTTATTTCATTGTAAGTAACATTCTTTTTGAGGAGAAAATATTGGCTTTTCTTCTTTTTTTGATGACGAAATAATAATTCATATTCTAAAGCTGTTTTATCTTCAAAAAATGATGCTAGTTCAATTGTAAGTTGTGTAATATACTTTTGAAAAGTGTCAGCATGAATGGTTTTAAAATCTATATGCAGGTCATAAAGCGGCATGGAAATCGCTAACAAACTTTCATCATCTGAAAAAATATTTCCTCTAGGCGCTTGAACATTTATGAATTCAGGTTGATTCTGACTAAACACATCTTTTACCTGTTGAATTACAACAACCTGTGATAAAATAACCAATGCAAAAAGACTCATGAAAAAATAAAGAAAAACCAATCTCCAGTTTATATTTCTTTTTCGGTTTTCCATCAATTCTTTTCAATTATTAAAGGTGCAATTGTAGAGGATTGCAAACCCATGTTTTTTACTGTTTTTTCTATAGTTGATCGTTTGTGTTTGTCCATTAACTCAGATTTTGTAGTGATGTATTCTACCCTAAGTTCATACAACTGTTTTTCAGCCTTACTGATATTTCTAGCTAGTTTCTCAGCATTATAGTATAAAGAAATGTTGACTAAAATTAGGAGTGCAGCAAATAAGAAAAAAGGCAAATGCTCTTGGTTTTCTTTCTTTGAAAGAAAATCTCCTTTAAAGATGTCTAAAATTATATGTCGATCTTCTTGCCTTCTTTTTCTCATCCTATAGTTTTTCTGCTATTCTTAATCTTGCGCTTCTTGCTCTTGGATTTTGCTTTATCTCTTGCTCGGATGGAACAATCACCTTTTTACTAATCTCTTTATAACTTTTCATTTGATTTCCATAAAAATCTTTTTGCAAATCACCTTCCACATTCCCCTTCTTTAACAAATTCTTCACGACTCTATCTTCTAAAGAGTGATAAGAGATTACTGATAGCCTTCCTCCTGTTTTTAACAAATTGGTAGCTGAATTTAACATCTCTTGTAGGGCTTTAATTTCATCATTCACTTCAATACGGATGGCTTGAAATACCTTTGCCAAAAACTGATTCAATTTTCTTTCTGGAACCAAGTGCTTAATACAACCTGATAACTGTTTTGTGGTTGCAATTGATTGGTTTGTTCTTGACAACACTATGGTTTTTGCAATTTTTCTAGCAGTTCTCAATTCTCCAAATTCAAAAAGTATATTTGCTAATTGTTCTTCTGAATAATAGTTAATGATGTGCTTTGCATCTACTTCTGCATTAAGGTTCATACGCATATCTAAAGGGCCATCAAAACGAGTTGAAAATCCTCTTTCGCTAATATCAAATTGATGAGATGAAACTCCTAAATCTGCTAACAAACCATCAATTTCTTTTACGTCCTCAAGCCTTAAAAAATTCTTAATGTTTCTGAAGTTAGTGTTCAATAATTTGAAGTTTTTGTGTTCTAAAATATTTCTGTTTGCATCTGTATCTTGATCGAATGCAAACAGTTTCCCACTTTCAAGATGCGCTAATATAGCTTTGGAATGGCCTCCTGCCCCAAAAGTTACGTCTACATAAATTCCACTTGGCTTGATATTAAGCCCTTTCACGCTTTCATTGAGCAATACTGCCTCATGATACATCTTCCCTGCGCTTTATGTTTGGCTGATCTCCCATCACTTGTTCAGCTAACTTGCCAAAATCTTTTAAGGTTAATTGTATGTTCTCCTCATACTGCTGTTTATCCCAGATTTCAATAACATTTACAGATGCAGTAAGTACAATTTCTTTTTCAATAGATGCAAAGCGTATGAGGTTTTTGGGTACAAGAATTCTTCCATTTCCATCAGCCTCCACCACTTTGAGTCCTGACATAAAGGATCGGATAAAATCAACATTCTTCTTAATAAATCGATTCAATTGATTTACTTGGGCTGCCATAGCATTCCATTCTTTCATTGGGTACAACTCCAAACAACTATTAAAAACACTCCTTTTAATTACAAATCCATCTTGCATTATTGGGGTTAGTTGCTTTTTTAGAGCAGATGGTAGCATGATACGACCTTTCGCATCAGACTTACATTCATATGTTCCTATCAGGTTAATTATCATTTAATGGGTGTAAATATATTATAAATGCCCCACATTTTACCACATTTTACCACTTTGTTGAAAACTTTCTCCATTTTCTTAACTTTTAGGATAAATACAGATGAACACATATTCATAACTGCTATCAAATAAAATTTCTTTACTTTGCAACTAATGAAAAAAATGAGATGATAAAAACAGAGGGGAAGTTTACTTATATTGAAGAAGGTGAAGGGATTCCTTTAATTTTGCTTCACGGCCTAATGGGTGGAGTCGATAATTTTGGGAGTATGGTTGATATTGTAGCGGCTTCTGGATACAAGGTACTTGCTCCTGATTTGCAACTTTTTGATGTTCCCCTTTTAAAAACTTCTATTAAACATCTAGCAGAACACCTTAATGATTTTATGCAACACAAAAAAATGAAGGAAGCGGTGCTTGTTGGCAACTCTTTAGGCGGACATATTGCACTTGTTTTTGCTAAAAAATATCCTGAAAAAGTAAAAGGAATGGTGCTTACTGGAAGTTCTGGATTATATGAAAAAGCAATGGGAGATTCATTCCCTAGAAGGGGTGATTACGACTACATAAAAGAAAAAACAGAGGAAGTGTTTTACGATCCAAAAACTGCTACAAAGGAATTGGTAGATAAAGTTTTTGCCATTGCCAATAAAAGAGATTCGGTAATACGACTATTAGCTTTTGCTAAATCGGCAATTAGGCACAATATGGCAAATGACATTCCTGATTTTAAAATGCCTGTTTGTTTAATTTGGGGGAAACAAGATAAAGTAACTCCTCCACATGTGGCAGATGAGTTTCATTCTCTTTTTCCAAATTCTGAACTTTATTGGATTGACAAATGCGGACACTCTCCTATGTGGGAACACCCCGAACGATTTAGTGAAATTACAATTGATTGGCTAAACAATCATTTCTAATTATTTTAAAGATGCAAGTAAAAAGTGCTGAATTTATCATCAGTAATACTGACTATAAGTTATGTCCAAAAGCGGACAAACCAGAGTATGCATTTATTGGTAGATCAAATGTTGGAAAATCCTCACTTATCAATCTTATTACTGGCAAAAAGAAACTAGCAAAAACTTCTGGAAAGCCAGGAAAAACAAAGTTGATAAACCATTTCCTGATTAATAACGAGTGGTATTTGGTAGACCTGCCTGGCTATGGATATGCAACAGTTGCAAAAAAACAAAAAGAAGAATTTCAGAAAATAATTTTTTCTTATTTGGAAAACAGAAAAAATATGATGTGTCTTTTTGTACTTTTAGATTGCAGACATAGTTGTCAAAAAATTGATTTGGAGTTTATGCATTGGCTAGGCGAAAAAGGAATTCCTTTTGTAATGGTGTTTACAAAAACAGATAAGCTAAGCAAAACAGGACTAAGAAAAAACCTAGAACATTACAAAATGGAAATGCTTAAAAGTTGGGAAGGATTGCCTCAAATCTTTTTTTCATCAGTGCTACATAAAAAAGGAGACGCGACAATCTTAGATTTTATTAATTCAACTAATAAACTATTTATTACTTAACAATTCCTGATTGCTCTCCAAAGAAAGCGCAATAATCTCTCAAAGCATCTGCTAGTTTATGCTCATTTGTTGCTTTTTCTAATGAAGTGGCCATTGATAATAAAGTTTGATGAAACATAATCAGCATTTCATTAACCATCATCTCTTTTGTCCAAAGATCAATACGTAAAGTTTCATTTGTTTTCTTATCCCAAGCTGAGATTAAAAAAGACTTTACCACCGTATTATTCAATTGCCCCTCATCAGTATTTAATAAGATTGATTGAGGTAAATTATTCTCGTCTAACTCTATTTCAAAACTAATTTTTGATCTTTTCATTTGTTTATGGTTTATATCCAGATTGTTGTAAAATTTCTTGAGCATTTATATTTTGTATTAGCGCCTGCAAACTTAAAGTTGGATTATTTCCCATATAATCATTTACTATATTCCAACCTATATAGTAAGCAATTCTTCCAGGAGAATCTTTGGGCATGTCTTTTGCAAAAGGCGCATAATTAATGTAACTATTAAATCTTTTAATATCAGTAGTGTAAAGCAACTCATTGTCAATGAAGAATGCCCATATATCTTTCTCATTTTCTTCACACCAAGAAAATTGATTTTTATCAAACCTGAGCTTATCAGCTTTTGAAATTTTAGGCAGCATTACATCTATAAAATACATGATTTTTCCTTTAAAAATCATTTGCGACAAAAAGTCCGCTTCGCTATCAAAATCATTAAATTCATTATTTGCTATTGCTTCAAAACAAAAAGGTAAAATAAATTTTTTCTGGTTCATTTCTCTCATGTATTCTGGAGAATTTAGTCGCTTGTAAAAACTGCAATTTTTACCCAAAAAATAATCCAGCCCAATAGCTAAAATCGTGTCACTAGTTACTACCCCAAAGTTAAAACCACTAAAATATGTGATGACTGCCGGCTCCTTCTTTTTAGGAAAATGTTTCTTGTAATTATCAAAGGCAATCGCTAATTCTTTTTTTAAAAAATCCACATTTGAGTATTTTGCAATTAATGTGTCAAAGGCTTCACGCATATCAGGATGAGAAACAAATTGCAAAAGTTCCTGCTTATAAATTTCCTGCTTTGAATTTGCTCTTAGGATTTCATAATTAAAGTTATTAAAAAATGGTCCTAGTTGTAATTTCCATTCTGTAATATCATTTTCAATTTGACTTTCATTAGTAGCGAAAAGTGATTCTTCAAAACGGTATACTTTTATTGGTTTAATTGTTGTGGTGACTGTTCTATTTCTAAGAATAATGAAAACAACTGCTATTACAAGAATAGCTGAAAGAAAAATTATTGTTTTTTTCATGCTTGCAAAATTAAGAATCTATTTAAGTTTTAATGAAAACAATAATTACTTTTGTTGCAAAGAATAATATTTGTGCAAACAGAAAAAATCATTAGCTATATTGCAAATTGGCTAGCTGAATATGCAAAAAGATCTGGAGCGGCAGGATTTGTTGTTGGTGTTTCGGGCGGCATTGATTCTGCAGTAAGTTCAGTATTGGGGGCAAAAAGCAACTTGCCGATATTATGTGTTGAAATGCCTATTCATCAAAGTTTTACTCAAATGAAAAGAGCAAGCAAACACATAAATTGGCTTAAAGAAAATTGGAAAAATGCTAAATCTGTAGAAACGGATTTAACCCCTCTTTTGGATGCTTTTATTACGCAAATGCCAATATCTGACACAGCAGAAGAAACTGAATTAGCCCTTATCAATACACGTGCTCGATTCAGGATGACAACCCTTTATTATTTTGCACAACTAAATAATTATTTAGTATTGGGAACCGGCAACAAAGTAGAAGATTTTGGAATAGGCTTTTTTACCAAATATGGTGATGGAGGAGTAGATTTAAGTCCTATTGCAGATTTAAAAAAATCGGAAGTGTTTGCTTTAGGCAAGGAACTTGGCGTGATTGAAGATATTCTTATTGCACCTCCAACTGATGGTTTATGGAATGATGACAGAACAGATGAAGATCAGATCGGAGCTTCTTACCCTGAATTAGAATGGGCTATGGAATTTAAAGGAGATTTGAAAAACCTAAATGAACGGCAAAAAGACGTTTTGGAAATTTATAAGCATATGAGAAAAGCTAACTTGCATAAAATGCAAGTCATTCCAGTTTGCAATATTCCTGAAGAATTGAAATAAATTAAGGGGAGGTAATATCAATCACCTCTTTCACTTCTGGCACTGCCCTTTTAATGGCTTGCTCCACTCCTGATTTCATAGTCATCATACTCACATTACAATTACTACACGCACCAAGAAGTTTTACTTTTACTACCATTTTATCACTAACTTCAACTAAATTGATATCTCCACCATCCGCTTCAAGATAAGGTCTAATCTCATCTAATGCACCTTCAATCTTTTGAACAATAGTTTTGTCTGTAATTATTCCCATATACTTTTAATTTACACAACCTTTTGAATGAGTTGTTTGAACAGTTTTAGTCGGTTCAAAATCAGTATTTCTTTTCTCAATAACTGCAACCACATTTTTTGCCAAATTTATAAATGATTTTGCAATTGGAGTGTTATTTTGCAAAATAGCTGGCCTACCCGCATCTGCTGCCTCGCGAACCGATTGAACAATTGGTATTTCGCCAAGTAAGGAGATCTCCATTTGCTGAGCCAATTGTTTTACTCCTTCTTTTCCAAAAATATGGTACTTTTTATTAGGCATATCATCAGGCGTGAAGTATGACATATTCTCAATTACTCCTAAAACAGGAACATTAATGCTTTCCATCTGGAACATATTCACTCCCTTTCTGGCGTCTGCCAAAGCAATAGGCTGAGGAGTACTTACAACTATTGCTCCCGTTAAAGGAATAGATTGCACTAATGAAAGATGAATATCTCCAGTTCCAGGAGGTAAATCAACAATAAGATAATCCAACTCATCCCAATGTGCGTCCCACAAAAGTTGATTTAATGCTTTTGAGGCCATTGGCCCTCTCCAAACTACTGCTTGCTGGACTTGTGCAAAAAAGCCAATAGAAAGTACTTTTACTCCATAACTTTCCAATGGTTTCATTTTAGTTTTACCATCTACATCTATTCCTTGAGGGAGTTTTCCTTCCAAATTAAACATAATGGGCATGGATGGGCCATAAATATCAGCATCTACAACACCAACTTTATGGCCGATTTGAGCCAAGCCAACTGCTAAATTTGCTGTAATGGTAGATTTTCCCACACCCCCTTTTCCAGAAGAAACTGCAATTATGTTTTTAACCTTTGGAATTGGATTCCCTTTAATTTGAGTAGTTTTTTTAGGAGTATTTATAATCAGATTCACTTTTACCTTCGCTTTTTCATAAGCAAAATCATGAATTACTTTCATACAGTCAACCTCCACTTTTTTCTTGTATTGCAAACTTGGGTTTTTGATTTCCACATCTATCTCTACCTCTGTTCCAAAAACCTGAATATTTTTTATTGCCCCACTTTCTACAATATTTTGACCTTCATTGGGCAATGTAATATTTGATAGTGCTTGTTGTATCTGTATTTTAGTGATCTTCATTGTAACCTTAAAGCAACAAAGATACAACTAATACAGTAATCGAAAAAGAGGAAATTATAAATTTAATCAGAAAGAAATTCTCTTGCTACAATCATTCAATCGAAACCGCAAATAAGTAATATACTTACCCTCCTTCAAAAAAATATGTTCATAGTGTGTTTTTATTTCCATATGTTCTCTTTGGGTATTTTCTTGATAAAGATGACGGGTGCTATCTTCTAAAATATGCCCCTCAGAAGCAATAACGCCTAGCGTAAACGCGTGCAAAAATTGACTGTCGGTTTTAAGATGAATATTCCCGTCTTTTTTTAGAATACTTTGGTATTTGCTTAAAAAATTGGGGTGAGTTAGCCGTTTGTTAGCCCTTCTTTTTTTCAATTGAGGATCAGGAAAAGTAATCCAAATTTCATCTATCTCATTTTTTTCAAAACACATTTCAATCCAGTCTATACGAATCCGCAAAAAACCTACATTTTTTATTCCGCCTTCAATTGATTGAGTAGCTCCTTGCCACATTCTAGCACCTTTAATATCAATACCTAAAAAGTTTTTGTTTGGAAATTTCTTTGCTAATCCAACTGTATATTCTCCCATCCCACAGCCTAATTCAAGTACTATAGGGTTTTCATTTTTAAAGAACTCTTTTCTCCATTTACCTTTAAGTGAAAAACCTTCCTTCAATTCATGTAAAGAGGGTTGCTTTACATGAACATAGTTATTCATTTGCTCAAACTTTTTTAATTTATTCTTTCCCAAAAAAAATTATTTTAATGCAAATTAAAAGGGTTTTATTTATTTTCGGCCTGTGAATGGGAAAAAAAGAATATTAGTTGCCCCTTTAGATTGGGGTATTGGTCATGCTACAAGATGTATTCCAATTATTAATGCCTTGCAATCATGCAATTTTGAAGTAATTATTGCTGCTGATGGCAGGCCGCTACACCTTTTAAGCAATGAATTCCCAAACATTGAGATTATTCGTATGCCTGGATATAATATTAAATATTCTTCGTTTTTACCTATGAGTTGGAATATGCTACTTCAAACTCCTAAGATACTTGTCAATATAAAAAGAGAGAAACGAATCCTCAATCAGATTGTGGATGATTACAATATTGATGGTGTAATTTCTGACAATCGTTTCGGGTTATATACTGATAAAGTACCGGCTATCTTTGTGACCCATCAATTACAAATTCAGAGCACTTACTTTGCTAATAGCATCAGAAATCTAAATTATAAATACATAAACAAGTATAGTGCTTGCTGGGTGGTAGATGATGAGAAGGAAAATTTAGCAGGAAGGCTATCCAAACCAAAAATTCTCCCAAATAATATAATATATATAGGAACACAATCTCGTTTCGAAAGAAAAGAGCAGAAAAGAAAATATAATTTCTTAGCCATTGTATCTGGTCCAGAACCTCAAAGAACAGTTTTGGAAAAGGGATTAATAAAGGCATTGAAAAATAGACCTGAGAGATCATTACTTTTACTAGGAAGACCTGAGCTAAAAAAGAAGGAGCAATTAGGAAATCTAACCGTCAAATCACATCTTAAAGCAAAGGATTTGAATGATGCTATATTACAATCAGAATTAGTAATATCCAGACCCGGATATTCTACAGTGATGGATTTAGCAAAGTTAGAAAAACAAGCTATTTTCATTCCAACACCAGGACAAACTGAACAAGAATATCTGGCCAAGAATTTTATGAAAAAAGGAATCTGTTTTGCACAAAAACAAAATGAACTTGATCTTAATAAAGCCATTGTTGAAAGCAGGAACTATGTAGGTTTCTCAAAGGTAAAAAACAAAACTACCGATTGGAAAGAATTATTTTCCATTTTCTAGAAAAATAAAAATTTAGTCCATTTTTTTTGCTAAGAAATAATACAGTGAAAATCCTGTTATTAAGGCAACAACAACCCCCCCCTCCAAATTTTTTTTATATCGAGCGAAAACATCAATAGGCATAGATTTCTGAATCCAAGATAAAACAGCAAACTTAGTCCTAAAAGAAGATAATATTAACCAAATTATTGTTGTGTTTTTTCATACTATATTTAGTATGTGAAAAATGTTAATAAAATCTTGATCTAACCTACTCATAAAAATACCTCTTTTTATTTAGATTTGCAAAAAAAAATTATGTCTTTATATGATTTAGTAATTATTATAGGAGCTCTGGGGTTTTTCATATTTGGAATGAAAGTCATGAGTGATGGAATCCAAAAAGTTGCAGGCAGCCGAATGAGGAAGATCCTTAGCACTATGACCTCAAATAGATTCTTCGGTATTACGACAGGCTTTTTAATTACCGCACTACTGCAATCTTCATCAGCAACAACAGTAATGATTGTAAGTTTTGTTAATGCTGGCCTTCTAAGTCTAGTAGAATCTATAGGAGTTATAATGGGAGCTAATATTGGAACTACAATTACAGCCTGGCTAATCTCTATTCTAGGGTTCAAAGTAAAGATATCAGCACTTGCACTACCAATTATTGCTATTGGATTCCCTATGATGTTCTCCTCAAAAGCAAATCTAAAAGCTTGGTCAGAAGTGTTAATTGGTTTTGCATTACTATTTATGGGGCTTGATGAATTAAAACAATCCGTACCTGACCTAAAACAAAACCCAGAATTTCTAAGTTTCTTGGCTAACTATGCAAACATGGGATATGTATCTACTATTATTTTTATTGGCGTAGGCACAATATTAACTTTAGTTGTACAATCTTCTAGTGCCGCCATGGCCTTAACTCTTGTAATGTGTTACCAAGGTTATATTCCTTTTAACTTAGCAGCCGCTATGGTTCTAGGAGAAAACATTGGAACTACAATCACTGCAAATTTAGCTGCACTTGTTGGTAATGTACATGCTAAAAGAGCAGCCCGAGCACATTTCATATTTAATATTTTTGGTGTAATCTGGATGCTAATCGCATTTCCATTTTTCATCACTAATATCGACGCGTATATGAGTAACAACATGGGGATGTCACCACTTAATGTTGTAGGGGAGTCTGCAGCAATTCCTATAGGTCTTTCTATCTTTCACACTACATTTAATATTATTAATGTATTAGTTCTGGTATGGTTTGTTCCTTTAATTACTAAAGTGGTAGTCAAGATTCAGCCATCAAAAGGGGATATAGACGAAGAATTTCATTTAGAGCATATTGGCACCGGACTAATGAGCACGCCTGAACTTTCAATAATGGAAGCGAATAAAGAAGTTGCTAAATTTGGAAACGTTGTATCAAAACTTTTTGGTTTTATAACAGGAATTCTATCAGAAGAAAATGGAAAAAAAATGAGAGAGAAAATGGCGCGCATCAAAAAATATGAGGACATAACAGATAGAATGGAGGTCGAAATTGCAGATTACTTAGCAAAAGCGTCTCAGGGTCAAATCAGTGACTCTGTTTCTATAAAAGTTAGAAGTATGATTTCAATCATAAATGACATGGAGCGTATTGGAGATATCTGTTATCAAATGTCTATCGAAATTGAAAGAAAGTATGAACAAAAAATCAATTTTGACGAAAAATTAGAAAACAATATTTTGGAATTAATAAAGGCTGTAAATGATGCTTTAAATATTATGCAAAAGAATCTTAATACTAATTACAAACAAGTGTCTATCACTAAAGCTGATGAGTTGGAGATAAATATTAATAAGATAAGAAATGAAATCAGAAAAGAATACTTAGTAAAGATAGAAAAAGGAGAGATAGAAATATCAAAAGGAATGATATATATTAATTTAGTCCATTCATTAGAGAAAATTGGAGATCATATATTTAATATTACAGAAGCAATAACTGGAAATTAGTAAAATATAATTTTATACTTACATTTGCACCTAAATAATTAAAATAAAAAAATATGAAAAAAATAGTTTTAACTTTACTGTTAGCAATTGTTAGTTTAGGAGTGTTTTCGCAAGGTCTGCATGCAACAATATTCAGCAACTTCAATTATGATTTATCAGCAGAAGAAGGAGCGCAAGCTTTTAAGGAATTTGAAATTAAACGTGCTTACTTAGGCTATAGTCATCAAATGTCAGATGTCTTTAGTGCAAAAGTAACCTTTGATGTAGGTACAAATGAGGGCGGAAGCGCATATACTACATTTCTAAAAATTGCCTCATTAAATTGGGATGCTTCTGACAATTTGAGTATTAATTTTGGTATGGTCGGAACAAAAAACTTTAAATTTATGGAAAAAGCTTGGGGGAAAAGATATGTCTACAAGTCTTTTCAAGATCAAAGCAAATGGGCAAATTCTGCTGATGCAGGAGCAACATTTGACTATTCGATTTCAGAAAATCTAAGTGTAGATGGTCAGATACTAAATGGTGAAGGGTATAAAAAAATTCAGGGGGATAATGCGCTTATGAGGGGAGGGATAGGTATGATGTATTCAATGAAAAGTATCAAAGTAAGATTATCTAGAGATATGATGCCAAGAAGTTCTTATACTGATGCAGATGCTATGCAAAATATAAATACATTAGCTCTATTATACACAAGCGGAAATCTTACTGTAGGAGGCGAATACAATATGATGGAAAACTCTGGAAATACTGTTGAGAATACATCTACTGCAATGTCGGTTTACGGCACTATGAATACAGGCAACTATTCATTTTTCGCAAGATATGACGATTCTTCATCTGAAGACTCGGAAGGAGAAAGATGGAATGTTGACAATGAAGGAAGTTTAATGATTTTTGGTATTGAAAGAAAGATGTCAGAAGCAGTAAAAGCTTCTATAAATGTACAAAGTTGGACAGATGCAACTTTAGATGGTGATGAAGAAGCAGAAGCTCGAAACACACTGTATCTAAACTTAGAATACAAATTTTAATAAACTATATTCAAAAACAACATTAGTAGGTCTTAGTGCACGAAGGGTCAAAGCCCAAGAGGATCCAAAAATGTTTTACTTCATAAAAAAAGATTTCCTAGGAAATCTTTTTTTATTTAAAATCTATTGCAAAATTATTAAGCCACTACCAACCCAATCGCTTTCATTGAGCGCTCTATCAAACAACTTGAGCTCAAATTTTATGATGTCTGAATTACGGTAAGTAATGTTTATGTCATATTTTACATTCACTTTTAATGATTTGTTTTGCCCTGATGATGTTAAATTTGGAATGCGAATATGAAAAGGTGGACTTACATCTATTTGACATAAACTATCATTATACATCTCAAAATAATTCACAAAAAGGTTATAATTAAATGGAGGGATAGTATCTTCATCAAATAGGCCTATATCGCCATCTCCATCAGTAAAATATAAATGCAATTCACATATTTCAGTGAAATTACCCAAAGCATCTACACTATCTTTAATATGATATGTTCTGAACTCCAAATACGGAACATCAGAGAATTGTTGACTCTTTTTGCAAGCAAAAAGAATAGAACTAAGTAAAATAATAAATACTATTTTTGAAAATGCTTTCATTAGAAAATATTGATGTCTTCAAAAATAAAATTTTTAATCTATTAACTGAAATAGAATTTGAAAATTTAGCATTGGATGTTTTTAATTTCCAAATGAAAAACAATCCAACTTATACTGCTTATGCATCACTTATCTTGAAAAAAGGTAAGCCTAAAAAAATAGCCGAAATTCCATTTTTACCCATTGAGTTTTTTAAAAGCGGACAGATCATTTGTGAAGGGCAAAAAATCGAGGAGATATTTTTAAGCAGTGGCGCAATAGAAGAGCAAAGCAGGCATTTAGTTTCTAATTTATCAATTTATGAGCAAAGTTTCCGAAACGCTTTTGAACTCTTTTATGGCGATATTAGTAATTATTGTATCCTTTCTTTATTGCCAAACTATAGGGAAAGAGATGGCTCTTCCTTAATTTACATGGTTGATGATTTAATACAAAAGAGTAAGCATTCAAAAAGTGGATTTTATTTAAATGACTACCAAAAATTATCAGAAACGATTAATGATCTAGAGAGTAAAAATCAAAAGACAATCTTGATTGGAGTAAGTTATGCTTTATTAGATTTAGCAAAAAAATTTCCTCAAAATTTGAACCATACTATTATAATAGAAACAGGTGGAACTAAAGGAAAAAGAGAAGAAATCTTGAAAGAAGAATTGCATAAAATTCTTAAAGATGCTTTTCGATTAAAAGAAATTCATTCAGAATATGGTATGACAGAATTGCTTTCGCAAAGTTATTCAACAGGAGAAGGGATTTTTAAAAGTCCTCCTTGGAAAAAAGTTTTGATTAGAGATGTAAATGACCCTCTCTCAATTTTAGAAAGCAACAAAACTGGAGGAATAAACATAATAGATTTGGCCAATATTTACTCTTGTCCGTTTATTGCTACTCAAGATTTAGGAAAAACTTATGAAGATGGAAGTTTTTCTGTTTTAGGAAGATTTGACAATTCGGAGGTTAGAGGATGTAATTTACTTATTCAATGATTATCCGAAAAGCACAAATAGAAGATTTAGGAAATATTATGATTATGTACAATTCTTGTGTTGTAGGGATGATAAAAAATAATATTGATCAGTGGGATGAAACTTATCCAAGTTCTGAAATTATTGCAGGAGATATTAAATCAGCTAGTTTTTATGTGGCAGAAATAGATAATGAGATTGTAGGTGGTGTAAATATTGATAATTTACAAGACTCAACTTATTTGGCTGTAAATTGGGAAGATGATACTAATCAATTTTTAGTGGTACACAGATTGGGAGTGAAAGTAGAAAATTGGGGATACGGAATCGGTAAATCGCTTATGATTTTTGCGGAAAAACTTGTAAAAGAAAAAGGCCTGAAATCCATAAGATTAGACACCTATTCTGGAAATCCGAAAGCTATGGAATTTTATTTACGATTAGGATATGCCGAATTAGGAACAATAGATTTAAAGCCCAATAAAAATAAGTATCATTGTTTTGAAAAAATAATAAAATGAAATTAACATACCTCATAACTTTATCTGCTTGCTTAGTTCTCGCTTGCAATTCTCAAAAGGAGCAAACTCTTGAAAGTCCATACATTATGGTTCTTGGCATTGCTCAAGATGCAGGGTATCCTCAAATGAATTGTAAAAAAGCATGTTGTAAAGATGCTTGGGAAAATCCCAAAAAAAGAAAAATGACTTCTTGCTTAGCAATTGTAGACCCTACTACAAATCAGCAATGGATTTTAGATGCCACACCAAACATTAAAGACCAATTGCAACTTTTGAAAAGTAAAACAGGAACTGAAAATGTGGATGGCGTTTTACTCACCCATGCACATGTGGGACATTACACAGGGCTCATGCATTTTGGCAGAGAAGTAATGGGGAGTAGTGGAGTTCCTGTGTATGTTATGCCAAAAATGAAATCCTTTTTGGAAGAAAACGGACCATGGAGCCAACTAGTTAACTTAAAAAACATTTCATTGAGCACATTAAAAGAAGATTCTACCATACAATTAAATGAACGAATACAAATAACTCCATTCTTAGTCCCTCACAGAGATGAATTTTCTGAGACAGTAGGATTTAGAATTGAAACAGAAGAAAAGTCTGCTATTTTTATTCCGGATATTGATAAATGGGAAAAATGGAACAGAGATATTGTAGCCCTTATTAAGGAAATAGATTATGCTTTTTTGGATGCTACTTTTTACAAAAATGGAGAGCTAAAAAGAGATATGAGTGAGATACCTCATCCTTTTGTGGAAGAAAGTATGGATCTATTTTTTGAACTTTCTATTGCTGACAAACGAAAAGTTCATTTTATTCATCTCAACCACACCAACCCATTATTGCAAAAGGAAAGTCCTGCACAACGGGAAGTAAAATGCAAGGAGTTTAATGTAGCACGAGAAGGTGCTATTTTACACCTCTAATAAACAAAAACCCATTACTTCATTGTAAAAGCGTTTAGGCTGCTCGGCGTGCAACCAATGCCCTGCACCATCAAAAATAGCAATACTAAAGTCTGTAAAATGTTTGTTTATAATCAATTCGTCTTCTGAAGTTATATAGTCAGAGTTTCCTCCTTTTAAAAAATGAGTAGGAATATCACAAACTCCTTCTATAAAATCTGCTTCTTGTATGTTTCTTACTTTTTCCAACAACACATCTATGTTAAAACGCCAAGCAAATTGTTTATTTTCATCTCTATACAAGTTTTTAAGTAGGAACAAACGCATTCCTCTGTCGTCAAGTTTTATGGAAACTAGATCATCAATTTCTTCTCTCTTCTCAAATTCTTCTAAAGGAAGCCTGTATAATGTTTTCAATAAATTTTCATGAAAATCAGTATTGTACTTTCTAGGAGAAATATCTGCAACCAATAATTTTTCTACTTTTTCCGGGTGAGTAAAAGCAAATTTCATAGCAACTTTTCCTCCGAGAGAATGTCCTAGAATAATAGATTCTGAAATATTATTATCCTCCATATACTGCAATAAATCCCCACACATCACATCATAATTAAAGTCTTCTGAGTGAGGGGATCTTCCATGGTTTCTTAAATCTAAAAGATGAACCCTGCAATATTGGGCAAATTTTTTCCCTAAGGTATTCCAATTATCACTCATTCCAAGCAAGCCATGAATTATAATTAAGTTAGGGCCTTTTTCACCATATATTTTCGAATGTAATTTCATTTTAAAGTAGCCTTTTATACATTTGTATAGTGTTTTCGAATCCTAAATAAAGTGCGTCACTTATCAGTGCGTGTCCTATAGAAACTTCCTTCAAATTTGGAATCTCTTTTGCAAAATATTCCAGATTTTCCAAACTCAAATCGTGTCCTGCATTTATTTCTAATCCTAATGCTGTTGCTTTTTTAGCAGCTTCTTTATATGGTAGAATAGCCTTTTCTCTATCCTTAGCATAATTTCTTGCATAATCTTCTGTGTACAATTCTATTCTATCTGTTCTGCATTTTTTTGCTCCTTCTATCATATCGAAAACAGGATCTACAAAAATGGAGGTCCGAATTGCTTTTTCTTTAAAGAAAGAAATTATTTCTTTCAAATAATCCTGAAATTTTACCGTGTCCCAACCAGCACAAGAGGTGATTACATTTGGCCCATCTGGAACCAAAGTAACTTGATGTGGAGCAATTTCTAACACCATATTTATAAATTCTTCTGATGGATAGCCTTCAATATTATATTCAGTAGTAATTATTGGTTTAATGTCGTACACATCTTGTTTAGTAATATGGCGCTCATCTTGCCTTGGGTGAATTGTTATTCCATCTGCACCAAATTTTTGGCAATTGATAACTGCTTCAACTACATTTGGACTGTTGCTACCTCTTGAATTTCGGATAGTTGCAATTTTGTTGATATTTACGCTTAAGTTTATCATTTTATTTTAAAAAATCAAAGATAGTTTTTTCTGCTTTATCCAAAAATTACAAACTAAAAACTACAAACTAGAAACTAATGTTTATGTTTGCTTTATGCAAGCTAGCGAATTGATATCTTCTTCTATAACCACAATTCATCCTGATGATGATGGAAAAAGCTCGCTTTCGGTAATGGATGATTTAAGGGTGAGTCATTTGCCTGTTGTTAGAAACAACTTTTATTTGGGGCTTATTTCTGAAAACGAAATATTGGAATGGCAATCTACTGAGGAGTTGATTGAGGAGCATCTGCCGAATTTAATGGCTCCCTATGTGCTTTGCACACAACATCTGTTTGATATTATTGAAGTTTTGGAAGAAAACAGTTTATCTGTGGTTCCTGTTATTTCAGAAGAGAAGAAATATTTGGGCGCTATTTCCAATCGGAAATTGCTTTACACCATTGCAAAAAGTGCTGCCGTCCAAAGTATAGGAGGGGTTATTGTTTTGGAGATGAATCAGAATGATTATTCCTTAAGTGAAATTGCTAGTATAGTGGAATCCAACAATGCAAAAATCTTAAGTTCTTATATTACTTCTGTGCCCGATTCTACTAAAATGGAACTCACTATAAAAATAAGCATCACAGAACTTGATGTGATACTTGCAGATTTGGAGCGCTTTGAATATAAAGTGATGGCATCTTATCGTGATGGTAACTCAAATGATGATATGATGGAAAGGTATAACTCCTTAATGCGTTATTTGAACCCCTAAAAGATGAAGAACTTATTTGCTTTTATTTTCTGTTTTTTCTTCTCAATTGTCACATTTTCTCAAGAAAAAGTTGAAATAGTTGATATTTCAATTAAGGGAAATAAAATAACAAATGATGAAATTATTTTAAGAGAACTTACCTTCAAAAAAGGAGATTTATTAAATAGCGAACTGCTAGAGGAAAAAGTCAAGGACAGCAAAGAGAACCTTACCAATTTGATGCTTTTTAATTTCACTGACATTAGCATTGAAAAAAATGAGGAGAAAGTAAACATTTTAGTTGAAGTTGTGGAAAGGTGGTACATTTGGCCATATCCAATTGTGGAACTTTCTGAAAGGAATTTTAATGTCTGGTGGGATGAGTTTAAGGAAAGTAGTTATACTGATTTTTCCCGTATAAATTATGGTGTTTATTTAGTATGGGAAAATTTTAGAGGTAAAAATGAATTACTAAAAATTAAATACAGAAGGGGCTTTAAAGAACATTATTTATTCAGTTATGATATTCCTTATTTTAATAAAGAAAAAACCATTGGTCTTACTGTATTTGCACAACAATTCAGAAGAAAAAAATCTTTTTATAACACCATAGGCAATCAATTGGTGTATTATGAAAATGCAGATCAATACACCACTAAAGATTTTGAGATTGAAATGGATGTATTTTACAGAAAAGATACACGCCATAAACACAAATTAAAATTGAACTATCTTTATAGTAGCATATCTGATTCCATTGCTATTTTAAATTCTGATTATCTAAAAAATCAGCAGCAAGATGGTAGTTATTTCAAAGCCACATATCAATATGAAAATGAGCAAAGAGATTATATTATCTACCCTTTAAAAGGGCATTATTTGCATTTTGAACTGACAAAAAACTTTGCTGGAACAAGCCCTGTAAATCATTTTGAAGCAATGGCAAAAGCTGAAAAACACATTGAACTACAAAATCGCCTCTTTATAGGTTCAAGTTTTATGGTTCAAGTTTCAACTGATAAATATCAGCCTTATTTTGCCCAAAAAGGCTTAGGATTTGATAACTATGTACGCGCATACGAATATTATGTGGTTGATGGACAGAGTTTTTGGCTCAGCAAAACTGCTATCAAATACCAGATAATTGGCAAAACCAATTTTGAACTTCCCTATGTAAAAATGTCTCAATTCAAAAAATCGCATTATGCGCTTTATTTCTCAGTTTTTACTGATTTGGGCTATGTAATTGACAATCAGAATGCTGAAAATAATAGTTTAACCAACAGTTTACTTATTGGCAGGGGAATTAGTTTAGATTATGTAACTTATTACGATAAATTATTAAGAATTGAGTATGGAATAAACCGATTAGGCGAAAAAGGCTTATTTTTGCACTTTACTAATCCATTTTAGTTATGCGAATAGCATTATTTGGAACGCCTTGCTCGGAACAATTTACCAAATACATTCAACATTTGGTAAGCCGATTAGAAACAGAAAATGTAAGCATTCTGGTCTATGAAGAATACTTTACTTTTCTAGAAAAGAAAGTTGATTTCAAAAACGCTCCAATCATTTTTGACTCTTATGAAAGTCTGAAAGACCAAGCAGATTTTTTATTCAGTATTGGTGGAGACGGCACTTTGCTTGGCTCTGTTACTTTGGTGCGCAATAGCAATATCCCAATTCTAGGAATCAATACTGGAAGACTTGGTTTTATATCAAGTATTGCTACTGATCAAATTGAATCCGCAATAACAGATGTCTTGAATAATAATTTTGAAGTTAAAAGCAGAACACTTCTTAGTTTAGAAACAGAAAATAACCTTTTCGGAAAAGTAAATTTTGCTTTGAATGAGGTAGCTGTGGTAAAAAAAGATACATCATCAATGATTCGAATTGATGCCTTTTTAGGAGATGAATTTTTGAATTCTTATTGGGCAGATGGTATTGTAATTGCTACTCCTACGGGTTCTACTGGCTATTCTCTTTCTTGTGGTGGTCCTATTATTATTCCTGGAACGGATAATGTAATTATAACCCCTATTGCGCCACATAATTTGAATGTACGCCCTATTGTAATTTCGGATAAAAACAGTATAAAACTAAAAGTAGCTGATAAAGATCAATTGGCTCTTGTTTCACTTGACTCTCGATTCAGGGCATTTGACGCTTCTATTTCCCTTGTTATTAAAAAAGCTGATTTCAAAATTAACCTTATCGAACCACAATCTCATTCTTTTATTTCAACAATTAGAACAAAGTTGATGTGGGGCATAGATAAAAGAAATTAGACAAAGTACCCCCTAAAAAATGAAATTATCTATATTTGCATGATTACGAATTTTTATAATTTTATGATAAGATACCATATAAAATGCTTAATAAGATTAAGTGGCGCTGCATTTTTTTTACTACTTTTTATTGTTTTTTTCAGTAAAACTACAAGTGCACAAGTAGTTTCATCTACCGAAATTGGTATTATGGGAGGAGGATCATATTATTTAGGTGATATTAATAATAAGCATTTTGACTATATGATGCCTTCTGGAGGGATTGTAATTCGAAAAAATATAGACAGAAGAATTGTTGTTAAAGCAGAGGCACTTTTAGGATACATAAGAGGTAATGATGCAAAAAACTCAAATGATACCGTAAAACTAAACAGAAACTTGCATTTTCGTTCGCCTATTTATGAACTGTCAGGACAAGTAGAATTTAACTTTTTACCATATGAGACTGGCAACTCTTTGTACCCTTTTACTCCTTTTGTATTTGTAGGCATTTCTCTTTTTAGGTTTAATCCTCAAGCAGAAACTAGCAATGGAGAGTGGGTTGCATTACAGCCACTCGGCACTGAAGGACAAGGAACTACTGCTTTCCAAGATAGAAAAAAATATGCGCTCACTCAGTTTTCTATTCCTATGGGTGGCGGATTCAAAATTGCCGTAAACAAAACATTCAATATTATTTTGGAGTATGGCATTCGTAAAACATTTACTGATTATTTAGATGATGTTTCTACTACTTATACTGGAGGGAATCTGATAGATATGAGTCCTATAGCCATTGAAATGTCTGATAAAAGTTTGAACGGACCACAAACTAAAGGCTTTCAAAGAGGCAACACTAAAGATAATGATTGGTACACATTCACTGGAATAACCCTTTCTTTTAAGCTTTTGTCGGAAAAGGAAAGGTGCAATTACTAATCTCAAATATTTTCTTTAAAAAATAAATGGCTTCGACTGAGCAGATAGCAAAAGAAAATTTACCAAAGCATATCGCCATCACTATGGATGGAAATGGTAGGTGGGCAAAGAAAAAAGGCAAGTTCAGGGTTTTTGGCCACCAAAATGGAGTAAAAGCAGTGCGTGATACTGTGGAGGCTGCTGCTGAAATAGGAATAAAATACCTTACCCTTTATGCATTTTCAACTGAAAATTGGAAGCGTTCTAAAAAAGAAGTTAATGCACTAATGACGCTTTTAATCTTTACCATTAATAAAGAAACTGAAACTTTAATGCAAAATGATATTCGATTAGATACAATCGGAGATTTAAACCAACTGCCTAAAAAATGTAATGAAGAGTTGAAACAGGCAATTGAAAAAACAAAAAACAACAAACGTATGACACTCATCTTAGCGCTTAGCTATAGTGGAAGATGGGAGATAATAAATGCAGTAAATAAAGTGGTTAAAGCTGAAAAAAAAGGGATAACTGAGGATGACTTTCAGCAATATTTAAACACCAAAGCCGTTCCTGACCCTGAACTTTTAATAAGAACTTCTGGAGAAAAAAGAATTAGTAATTTTCTGCTTTGGCAAATCGCTTATACTGAATTGTATTTTACTGATACTTTGTGGCCTGATTTTAGAAAAGAAGATTTGATTACAGCTATTTTAGATTATCAAAAAAGAGAAAGAAGATTTGGAAAAGCTAGCACATAAATAAATTAGACATTGAAAAAACAAATAATAACATTTTTAATCTTTTTTGGAATTTTTACAACAACCTCATCTCAAGTAGCACTACACAAAGATTTATCTACTATTGAATATAACAATCCTACCGAATACATCATTGGTGGAATTACCGTTTCAGGCACAAAATATTTGGATCAGAAAACTCTTATTAATATTTCTGGATTGGAAATTGGAGAAAAAATTGTAGTTCCTGGTGAAGGAGTGAGTATGGCAATAAAAAAACTCTGGAAACAAGGGTTATTTGCTGACATTAAACTTTCAGCTACAAAAATACAAGGTAATAGCATTTTCTTAGATTTTTATTTACAAGAACACCCCCGTCTTTCTAAGTTTAAGTTTATTGGCAAGTTAAAAAAATCAGAGATCACAGCAATTAAGGAAAAATTGAAGCTGATGAAAGGTAAGGTGCTTACGCAAAATGTGGTGAATAATAGTAAACAGAAAATAAGGGCTTATTTTATTGAAAAAGGATTTTTAAACATTGAAGTTTCGGCTGAGCAAAACACAGACTCTACATTGGTGAATTCTGCTATTTTGGCTTTTACTATCGACAAGAGAAAGAAAGTAAAAATAACTGAAATCAAATTTATTGGACTTAAAGAAAGAGATGCTGAAAAGAAAAATATCTTTGGAAAGAAACAACCCTACATTATTGCTGAAAGCAAATTGAAAAGAACTATGAAAGATACCAAAGAAAAAAAATGGTATCGCATATTTAAAGCTTCTAAGTTTTTAGCGAATGCATATGAGGAAGATAAAAAAAGCATTATTGCAAAATACAATGAGAAAGGGTTTAGGGATGCAAGAATTGTTACTGACACTAACTATATGAATGCGGATAACTCACTTACCATTGAACTTAATATTCATGAAGGAGAACCCTTTTATTTTAGACAGATTACTTGGGTAGGAAATCAAAAGTATAATAATGAAGAACTGGACAACTTTCTTGGTATCGAAAGTGGGAGGATATTTGATCAAAGCGTTTTGGATGCTAAGTTGTTTGGCAATCCTAATGGGACAGACATTAGCTCAAAATACTTAGATGATGGTTATCTTTTCTTTAACATTACCCCTGTTGAAATTGCAACTGATAATGATTCTATCGATTTGGAAGTTAGGATTTATGAAGGCAAACAAGCGCGTTTGAGCAAGGTAACAGTTAGCGGCAATTCTAAAACAAATGACCATGTGGTAATGCGAGAGATAAGAACAAAGCCAGGTGATTTGTTTAACCGTTCGAATATTATTCGTTCGCAAAGGGAATTGGCACAATTGGGCTATTTCGATCCAGAAAAGTTAAATGTAGATATTGACCCTGACCCTATTAAACACACGGTTGATGTAAATTATATAGTAGCGGAAAAACCTTCTGATCAGATTAATTTGCAAGGTGGTTGGGGGGCTGGACGAGTAGTTGGCTCACTAGGATTAGTATTTAATAATTTTTCGGCAAGCAACATTTTTAAGAAAAATGCATGGGCGCCACTTCCTTCAGGGGATGGGCAAAAACTTTCTTTAACTGCCTCTTCAAATGGAATCTACTATCAGAATTATAATATTTCATTTACTGAACCTTGGCTTGGTGGGAAAAAGCCAACATCTCTTTCTGTATCCTTATACAAATCTGTTTCTTCAAATGGTCAAACAGGAGATGATAGAGAGTCAATAGAAATAAAAGGAACTACAATTGGGCTTGGGAAAAGATTGACATTCCCAGATGACTATTTTACACTTTTTCAAAATATCAATTTTCAACAATACAAACTGAATAATTCACAATCATTCTTTTCCTACACTAATGGATATTCCAACAATATGAGTTATGGCATAACACTTGGCAGAAGCTCTGTTGATCAGCCTACATTCCCAAGGAAGGGCTCTAATTTTGCCTTAAGTTTGAAGATAACGCCTCCTTATTCACTATTTGATGAAGTAGATGATTACAGCAACTTGGATGATCAGGAGAAATACAAATGGATAGAATATTATAAATGGAAGTGGAAATCAACATGGTATACTGCATTTACCGATAAACTGGTGTTAGGTACTAGGATAGAGATGGGGCTTCTGGGTACATACAATAACAGTTTAGGAATTTCTCCTTTTGAAAGGTATTATGTTGGTGGTGATGGCATGACTGGATATGGAAGAATAATGGATGGTAGAGAATTGGTAGCATTAAGAGGATATTCAAATAATTCTTTGTCGCCACAAACTGGAGGAACAATTTACAATAAATACACCACAGAGCTAAGATATGCGGTTAGTCTGAACCCAACTTCTACAGTATATGTTTTAGGGTTTTTAGAAGCAGGTGATTCTTGGAACAATTTTGATGCCTTTTCTCCGTTTGGAGTAAAGCGTTCTGCAGGATTTGGTGTTAGAATCATGCTACCTATGTTTGGTTTAATGGGACTGGATTACGGTTGGGGATTTGATGATGTTCCTGGAAATCCGGATGCTGGTGGAGGACAATTCCATTTTTCAATAGGACAACAATTTTAATTTGTACATTTGTACACCCTAAAAAATAAGTTATGACAAAAAAATTCATTCTAATCTTTGCAAGTATATTGCTGCTTTCTACAGGAATCTATGCACAAAAATTTGCTTATGTCGATACGGACTATATATTGAATAATATCCCTGAGTTTAATCAGGCTCAAGATAAATTAGATGAAATATCAAAAGAGTGGCAAGTAGAAATTGAAGCCATATATGCAGAGGTAGATAAAATGTATCGTGATTATCAAACCCAAGAAGTCTTACTTACAGATGAGATGAAGAAAAAAAGGGAAGATGTCATTATTTCAAAAGAAAAATCTGCAAAAGATTTACAGAAAAAAAGATTTGGTCCTGAAGGCGATTTGTACGCTAAAAGACAGGAGTTAATAAAGCCTTTGCAAGACAAAGTGTATGATGCTATTCAGCAATTGGCAGCTAACAGCAAATATGCTGTTATTTTTGACAGCTCTTCTGATTTGATAATGCTGTATGCAAACCCTAATTTGGATAAAAGTGATAAAATATTAGAGAATTTGGGTTATTTGGGGAAAGGAAAATAAATACTTAATATAAAAATGAAAATGAAAATGAGAAAATTAATATTATTAGGCTGTTTGGCTTTTTTAACGATAAGTTCATATGGGCAAAACAAATTTGGCTATATAGATTCTGGTGAATTATTGTCAATAATGCCTGAGAAGAAAGCTGCAGAAACAGAATTGCAAACTTTTGCAAAAAGTTTGGAGTCTCAATTAAGTGCCATGCAAGGAGAATATCAGGCTAGCGTTCAGGATTACCAGGCAAATGAAGCAACTTTTACCGATTTAGTAAAACAAGATAAAATTGTTGAGATTCAAGGATTAGAACAAAGAATTCAAGCTTTCCAACAAAATGCTCAAAATGCCTTGCAAGAAAAAGAACAAGAATTATTGGAACCTATTTTATCAAAAGCAAGAACTGCAATAGAAGATGTAGCAAAAGAAGGGGAGTTTACTTATATTTTTGATAGTAGTATGGGTAGTATTCTTTATGCTGATGAAAGCGAAAATGTAATGGCGCTTGTAAAAAATAAATTAGGGCTGTAAAGATTGGTTCTGAAATTTGAAAGGCATCTTTTTAGGTTCTTTTTTTATACCTTTATCTTATGAAAAATTTGCCAATTGGTGTTTTTGACTCTGGAATAGGAGGGCTTACAGTAGCGCATGCGTTAAAGCAAAAACTTCCCCGTGAGTCGATTATTTATTTTTGAGATACTGAGCATCTCCCCTATGGTGAAAAATCGAATGATGCCATTCAAAACTTTAGTAAAAAAATTGCTCAATTCTTGATTGAAAAAAATTGCAAAGCCATTATAATGGCTTGCAATTCTGCATCATCTGTTGCATATGATGTAGTTGAAGATCAAGCAAAAAATATTCCTGTTTTTAATGTGATTGACCCTATAGTAGAGGTAGTAACTAGTAACTGTAATGATTGTAAAATTGGTGTAATAGGCACAAAAACGACTATTCAGTCGGGAGTTTATAGCCGTAAAATTCAAAACATTTGTCGCTCAGCTAAAGTAATTTCATTAGCTACACCACTTTTAGTTCCTATGATAGAAGAAGGTTTTGTAAATGAAAGAATTAGTCATCAAATTATTGCTAATTACCTCTCACATAAAACGCTTAAAAATTTAGATTTTTTAATCTTAGCGTGCACACATTACCCTTTAATTCATCAGGAGATTTCAGCATTTTACAAAAACAAAGTAAATGTGATTGATTCTGCATCAATTGTTGCGGATTCTATTTTTTTAGCACTAGAAAGCAAAAATCTTTTAAACGATAATAAATCTCCTAAATATCAATTTTATGTCTCTAACTTTACTGATTCTTTTGCCGAAAGTGCAAAGTTTTTCTTTCAGGAAGAGATTTTAATAAAACAAGTTAGTATTTGGAATTAAATTTTTGAAAATGAATTATAGTATTTACGCCGAAAGCACTCCCAACCCAGCAGTAATGAAATTTGTTGCAAATAAAATTTTACTAAATGAGAATGTGGAAATTTTAACTATGAAAGAAGCGGAACAAATACCGCTTGCTGCTGCCATCTTTAATTTTCCCTCTGTTAAAGGTCTTTTTTTAAGTGGGAATTTTATTGCAATTACTAAAACTGAAAGTGTTAAATGGGAAGATATTGCCATGCAACTTAGAATCTTTATTAGTGACTTTCTGAATGCAAACGGGCTTGAAATAACTGGTAAGAAAATAGAAAAAGAGATTATTAAAGGAAGTGCTGATGAGAAAGCATTCTCGGACTTAGAAAAAAAAGTGGCTGATGTCTTAACAGAATACATTCAGCCTGCTGTAGAATCTGATGGTGGTTTTATATCACTAAGATCAGTGCAGAATGGAATTGTGTCTGTTGTATTAAAAGGTGCTTGTAGTGGCTGCCCTTCCTCTTCTTTAACGCTTAAGCAAGGAATTGAAAATTTACTTAAACAAAAATTTCTAGAGCAAATAAAAGAAGTAGTTGCCTATGAAGAATAGAAATAATAAAAGCCCAAAAAAAGGGCTTTTATTATTTATTGAAATGGATATTGATTATCCGTGCATCCAATCTTTTTTATTACGCAATTCTGCTTCTGATTCAACATTATCTTCATCAGGCACACAACAATCTACTGGGCAAACTGCGGCACACTGCGGCTCATCATGAAAGCCTTTACATTCTGTACATTTGTCTGTAACAATATAATAGAAGTCTTCAGAAAAAGACCCTGATGTTTGCTCTTTATCTGCATCAGTTGATTCACCATTTAGGAGTGAGATATCCCCTGCTAATGTTGTTCCATCAGCATATCTCCAAGGAGCATCTTCTTCATAAATTGCATTATTAGGACATTCTGGTTCGCATGCTCCACAATTAATGCAATCGTCTGTAATTTTTATTGCCATAGTATTAATTTATCATTAAATCACAAAAATAAATCTTTTTTCAATACTATTCACATTACCCCATCTCGCTAGGCTTAATTTATAATTCTTCTAAATTACTGATAAAAAAAGAACAATATCTAAGCAAGCTTTGTACTTTTGTTTCAATGAATTCTTTTGAAAGAAAAAATGGGAAGAGATAGTAAAGTTGTTGATTTAGAGAAGGTAGTTATTAAATTTGCTGGTGACTCAGGAGATGGTATGCAGTTAACCGGCGCTCAGTTCACAGACACTTCTGCTCTTCTTGGTAATGATTTAGCTACTTTCCCAGATTTCCCTGCAGAAATTAGAGCCCCCCAAGGAACAGTAGCTGGCGTTTCTGGTTTTCAAGTGCATATTGGTAAAATTGATATTAATACCCCTGGCGACATAGCTGATGTATTGGTTGCTATGAATCCTGCCGCATTGAAAGCAAATAAAGATTGGATAAAAAAAGGTGGAACGATAATTGCTAACATTGACAGTTTTTCTAAAAGAGATTTGGAAAAGGCATCTTATGAGGAGTCTCCTTTAGTGGATAATTCTTTTCAAGGGTATAATATAGTTGAAGCGCCCATCACTTCTTTAACGCGAGAAGTTTTGAAGGACTCTGGACTAGATGGAAAGAGTATAGGTAGAAGTAAAAATATGTTTGCCTTAGGAATTGTCTATTGGATGTTCAATAGGCCTATGGAGCAAACTGAAAATTTTTTGAAAAAGAAATTTGCTGAAAAGCCAAATTTGGTAGAAGCAAATATTAAAGTGTTACATGCAGGTTATAATTTTGCTGAAACCATAGAAGCCCTTCCTTCATCTTATACGGTTTTGCCAGCTAATCTTAAAAAGGGTGTCTATCGTAATGTGATGGGAAATCAGGCAATGGCTTGGGGATTTCTAGCAGCTGCCGAAAGAGCAAAGAAAGAATTATTTTTAGGCTCTTACCCTATAACGCCTGCATCTGATATTTTACATGAGTTAGCTAAACACAAAAATTTAGGTGTAAAAACCTTTCAGGCAGAAGATGAAATTGCGGGTATTTGTGCTGCCATTGGTGCTAGTTTTGCAGGAAGTTTGTCTATTACTACCACTTCTGGACCAGGATTTGCACTAAAAGGTGAAGCGCTTGGATTGGCAATTATGGCAGAACTTCCTTTAGTTGTAGTAGATGTGCAAAGAGGAGGTCCATCAACTGGGTTGCCAACTAAAACCGAACAGTCTGATTTAATGCAAGCACTATATGGGAGAAATGGGGAAAGTCCTGCAGTTGTAGTTGCAGCTAGTACGCCAGCTAATTGTTTTGATTGGGCTTATACAGCATCAAAAATTACATTGGAACACAATACGCCAGTAGTTTTACTTTCTGATGGGTTCTTAGGTAATGGTGCTGAGCCTTGGCGTATCAAATCTTCTAAAGAAATGCCAGAAATAAAACCAAATATCACAACTTCAATGGAAAATTATCTGCCCTTCCAAAGAGATGAAAAATCACTTGCAAGAAGTTTAGCTATCCCTGGAACTATAGGTTTGGAACACCGATTAGGTGGTCTGGAAAAAGAAGATGTGAGCGGAAATGTATCTTACGACCCTGAAAATCATCAAAAAATGTGTGAAATAAGAGCGGAGAAAGTAAGGCGTGTAGCTAATTATATTCCAAAACAAAAAGTGTACGGGAAAAAAGAAGGGGATTTATTAGTAGTTGGCTGGGGAGGAACATTTGGACATTTGTATTCTACTGTAGATCTCATGGAGAGGGAGGGTTTTAGCATTGGGCTTTGTCAATTCAACTACATCAACCCTTTACCAAAGAATACAACTGATATATTAAGTAGGTATAAAAAGATTGTAGTGTGTGAATTAAATAGCGGACAATTTGCCAATTATTTACGTATGAATTTTCAGGAATATAATTTTGATCAATACAATAAAATTCAAGGATTTCCTTTTACTACAACTGAATTAGAAGAGTATTTCAAATTATTATTAAAAAAGTAAATGCCAGCGTCAACACATAAAGATTATGCTAGCGACCAAGAGGTAAGGTGGTGTCCTGGCTGTGGCGATTATGCTATTTTAAGAGCCATGCAAAAAGCACTTCCTCAATTGGAAAGCAAGAAAGAAGATTTTGTTTTTATCTCAGGAATTGGCTGTTCTTCTCGTTTTCCTTATTATATGAATACCTATGGCTTTCACACCATACATGGAAGAGCACCTGCTTTTGCAACAGGGGTAAAATTGGCAAATCCAAATTTGAGTGTATGGCAAATAACTGGAGATGGAGATGCATTAGCTATTGGCGGAAATCATTTTATCCATGCACTTAGAAGAAATATAAACATAAATATCTTGCTCTTTAATAATGAAATTTACGGGCTTACCAAAGGACAGTTTTCTCCTACTTCTCAAAAGGGTTTACAAACAAAATCCAATCCACATGGCACAACAGATGAGCCCTTTATCCCAAGCGACTTGGCTATAGGGGCACAAGGTTCGTTTTTTGCAAGAGTTGTAGACACTAACCCTAAATTGATGCAAGAAGTCTTTATGCAGGCAGAAGCACACCAAGGAACTTCTTTAGTAGAAATTCTGCAAAATTGTGTTATATTTAACGATAAAACCTTTGCTGATATCACGGCTAAAGAGGTAAAGTTAGACAATCAAATTCTTCTAGAAGATGGTAAATCCATGCTGTTTGGGGAAGAAAGTAATAAGGGATTGAGGTTAAACGGATTTAAATTGGAGGTTGTAACTATTGGTGAGAATGATGTAACAACAGCAGATGTACTTGTTCATAATGCAACTGAGCAAGATCCAACCCTACATAGTATGCTCGCCAGGATGAGACCTCCAGAATTCCCTGCTGCCTTAGGAGTTATCAGAAAAGTGGAACGGCTCACTTATGATGAGGGCGTAATTGCACAAATTAAGAAGGAAAAGAAAAATCCGCAATTCAATAAAGTAGATGAACTGCTTAATTCAGGGGATACCTGGGAAATATAAAAAGGTGTCAGTATAACAGCAATTTGTAAAGCTAGATTTTTCACGACTTTTTGCACCGTTTACCACTCTACTAAAATAAGCTTAAGAAAAATTTATGGGAAAATATAAGAGTGGGAAGTCGGGAGAGCAAACTTACAATCTTTTACACAAGAATTCTGTGCAAGAATGTTTCTACAATCCTAAATGTTTCTTTACATCGCGCCCCATTAAATGTTCTGTTGGGTTTTCTAAATATTCTTTTACTCTGCATAAGAAACCGACTGATTCCTTTCCATCTACAATCCTATGATCGTATGAAAGTGCAACATACATTATTGGTCTAATTTTTACTTTTCCATCAACTGCCATTGGGCGTTCAACAATATTATGCATGCCTAAAATAGCAGATTGTGGCGGGTTGATAATTGGGGTAGAAAGCATAGAGCCAAAGACTCCTCCATTGGTAATGGTAAAGGTGCCTCCTAACATTTCTTCAATTGTTATTTTTCCTTCCCTAGCTTTTATGGCTAATCTTTTAATCTCTTGTTCTACTTGAGCAAATGACATCAATTCTGCATTTCTCAAAACTGGAACCATTAGCCCTTTTGGGGCGCTTACTGCTATACCGATATCTGCATAATTATGATGCAACACATCTGTACCATCTATCATTGCATTCACGTCTACAAACTCCATTAATGCAGTGGTGACGGCTTTTGTGAAAAAGGACATAAAACCTAAACCTACCTCATACTTTTCTTTAAAAGCTTCTTTATATTTTTTTCTGATTTCGAAAATAGCCGTCATATCTACTTCATTAAAAGTAGAAAGGATAGCGGCTTCATTTTTAACCGCTACAAGGCGTGATGCTATCTTTCTTCTTAAAGTAGACATCTTCTTTCTACCTGTTCCTCTCGGTCCATCTATTTTTACTTCTTCTAGACTGCTTAAAACATCCTCTTTTTTTATCTTTTTAGAAGTTGGCTTAATCGAATCTGGAAAAACATCATTTTGCTCAATGATGGATTTAGCAAGAGGTGTAGTTTTAGTTCCCTTCATCTTAACTTTTGTGGATGCTTGTTTTGGGTTTGAAGAGTGTGAATTTTCTATTACTGATTCTTTTGCTGTTTTTGCATTGCCTTTTACTCTTGTATCTATAATACAAATCACATCTCCAACTGCAACTGTCTCTCCACTTTCTGCTACAATTTTAATGCTGCCACTCTCCTCTGCTGGTAATTCCAATGTAGCTTTATCGGAATCAATTTCAGCAATAACTTGATCTTTTTCTACATAGTCGCCATCTTCAACTAACCAATCGACTATTTCTACTTCTGATATGGATTCTCCTGGACTCGGGACTTTCATTTCTAATATCATCTTATCTAAGGTTTAAAAACTTTATCTATTATTTTAGCTTGCCTAATGTCAGCATCTTTACTGGATCCACTAGCTGTTGCTGCACTTGCACTTCTAGATATCAATTCAAAAGGATAAGCACGCAACTGAGTCAACAAATATGACCAAGCCCCCATGTTCTCAGGTTCCTCTTGTGCCCAAATAAGTTTTTCAGCATCATACTTTTTAATCAGTCTTTCTATTTTCTCCACAGGTAGTGGATATAACTGCTCCAAGCGTACTAATGCCGTGCTATTATCTTTTAGATGTTCTCTTTTTTTCAACAATTCGTAATATAATTTACCACTGCAAAATACTAGTTTTTTCACTTGTTTAGCATTAGCGCTCTCATCATCAATAAGTGGATGGAATTGACCGTCAGCTAATTCTTCCATTGTTGATGTGCATAATGGGTGGCGCAATAAACTTTTTGGCGAAAACACCACAAGTGGTTTTCGAAAATCTCTTTTCAGTTGCCTTCTTAATACATGGAAGAAATTGGCAGGAGTAGTGCAATTTACCACCTGCATATTGTATTGTGCACATAACTGTAAATACCTTTCTAATCGGGCAGAAGAATGTTCTGCTCCTTGCCCTTCATAGCCATGAGGAAGCAGCATTACCAAACCACTCATTACTTTCCATTTATCCTCAGCACAAGAAATAAATTGATCCAACATAATTTGAGCACCATTACTGAAATCTCCAAACTGAGCTTCCCAAATTGTTAAAGTATCTGGTTCTGCTATTGAATACCCATAATCAAAACCTAACACTCCATACTCTGACAAATGAGAATTGTATGCTTGAAAAGTAGCCTCTTCACTAATTTCATTTAGAGGGCATATTTCATCTTCAGATTCTTCAATTTTCAAAATAGCATGCCTGTGCGAGAAAGTTCCTCTTTCCACATCTTGACCACTTAAGCGAATATCATGACCTTCTTGCAAAAGCGTACCATAAGCAAGTAGTTCTCCCATTGCCCAATCTAGTTTATTAACCTCTACCATCTTCTTTCTGTGACAAAGCAATCTTTGGGTTTTTTTAAATAATTTTTCGGTTTGCGATAAATTGTATAATTGATTAGCTGCTTCTTTAAGTGATTTTAAACTTACCTTAGTATTAGCCGTTTCAAAAGTTGCATGCTTACATCTTTTGACACCATCCCATTGCTCTGCTAAAAAAGGAGTAATCCTTGCTTTTTCTATTTCTTTTGCTTTATCAAAACGCTCGTGAAGAAGTGATTTAAATTCTTCTTGAAGTTCTTTAGCAATCTCTGCTTCTACAACTCCCTCATTTTTCAAACGATTACTATAAATTTCTCTTGGGTTTGGATGATTTGCAATAGCTTTATACAAAAGGGGTTGGGTAAATCTAGGCTCATCACCTTCATTATGTCCATACTTTCGATAACATAATAAGTCAATGAATACATCTTTTTGAAATTGCTGCCTGTACTCGGCTGCAATTTGTAATGTATGAACTACCGCTTCTACATCATCTCCATTTACATGGAAAACTGGAGAAAGTGTCACTTTTCCAACATCAGTACAATAAGTACTAGATCGAGCATCCAAATAGTTTGTAGTAAAACCAACTTGGTTATTTACAGCTATGTGTATTGTTCCGCCTGTTTTGTAGCCTTCAAGTTGAGCCATTTGAATCACTTCATATACGACTCCTTGTCCGGCTAAAGCTGCATCTCCATGCAATAGTATTGGGATAATTTTTTTACTATCGCCATTATATTGCTGATCTATTTTAGCTCGTGTAATTCCTTCTACTACAGGATCAACAGCCTCTAGGTGAGAAGGATTTGGCGAGAGGCTCATTTTTATGGTTTTCCCATTAGCACATTCTTGGCTAGCTGTAAATCCTAAATGATATTTTACATCTCCTGCAATAAAATCATCCTCATATTCTTTACCTTCAAACTCAGAGAAAATATCTTTATAAGTTTTATTAAAGATATTTGCTAGAACATTCAGTCTTCCTCTATGTGCCATACCCATTACAAATTCCGCTACACCTAAATTTGCACTATGTTCTATTAGTGCGTCTAGTGCAGGAATTAAGGATTCTGCACCTTCTAATGAAAAGCGTTTTTGTCCAACAAATTTGGTATGTAAAAAGTTCTCAAAAGCAACTGCTTGATTAAGTTTATGAAGTATGTGTTTTTTCTGTTGGACAGAAAAATTAGGTGCATTTGCGTTTTGATGCAAGCGATTTTTAATCCAATCTACCTCCTCTGGCTGTCGGATATACATATATTCCACTCCTATTGATTGGCAATACACTTGCTTGAGATGTTTAATGATATCGCTGAGTCTTGCTGGACCAATCCCTATTTGATTACCTGCCTGAAAAACAGTATCTAGATCTTTTTGCTCTAGCTCAAAGTGTTTTATATCTAACGTCGGATAGTATTTTCTTCTTTCTCTTACCGGATTGGTTTGGGTAAAAAGATGTCCTCTTTTTCTGTAGGCATCAATCAAATTAATGACTTTGAATTCTTTTTGAAAGGCTGCAGTAACTTCTTCTTCTGTGTAAAGCTCTTTTGCAAAATCAAATCCTTGGAAAAAACTCCTCCAATCTTCATGTATACTGTTAGGATTTTTTACAAAATCTTGATACATCTGTTCCAACATGCCTGAATGTGCAGCTCCTAGGAAAGGAAATTTATCCATTTTGTAGGTTAAAAGTTGATGGCAAAATTATCTAATTTTATTGATATAAGTTTGAAAGATTAGGAAATGTTTTTTCTTAGAACAACTTTATACAATTCCCTTTTAATAATAAGTTCTGCTAGCATCTGAGTAAAAGAAAGTGCACTCACTCTCATTTGTTTTTTCACCATTTCTTCTGACAAATCAATTCGGTACAATAAATTAAACAACAATTTTGGATTTTTTTCGCTAATGACCTCTACTAATTTTTTTGTGTGAGTAAAAAGGGTTTTGTAATTAGGAAGTGACTTTTCAATATCAAAATCCACACCTATCATCAAAAAGTCCTTTTCCAATTGCGTTAGCGTTTCCTTTAAAAATTGACCTTCTTGTAATTGCGCATTTACTACAGCTAAATCCATCACGAAATTCTATTCATTAACTTATTTGAAAAATCTAGAAGGGGCTCTTTTTTATTAGAATCTATTGCATCCAGATGCCTCATTGCTTTGGTGTAATAGGCTTTCATCATATCTATTGTATGATTTTGAATATCTAAATCCGTAAAAATGCTTTTAACATCAATCACCTTTTGCTCCGACTGATCTTCAGTGATAAAATGATTTTCCAAATCCTCCTTTTGCTTATCGTCTGCAAGTTGAATTGCTTTTAGATACAGGAAAGTTTTTTTATTAGATCTAATGTCGCCTCCTATTTTTTTTCCAAACTCAGTCATATCTCCAAAAGCATCTAACAAATCATCTTTCAATTGGAATGCAATACCCAAGTTTATTCCAAACTGATACAAATTTTTCTGATCTTTTTTAACTGCATTTGCCGTAATTCCCCCAATCTGCAAAGATGCAGCCAATAGCACTGCTGTTTTGTACTCAATCATTTTAAGGTATTCCTGAAGAGATACTTTTTTTTGGGTTTCAAAATCCATATCCATTTGCTGTCCTTCACAGACTTGTATAGCGGTTTTATTAAATATGGTCAGCAACTCTTTTATGATAGATTCGTCCACATCAGCTAAATAATCATAAGTTTGAACTAGCATAGTGTCTCCAGATAAAATAGCAACATTATTATCCCATTTTTCATGTACAGTTTGCCTTCCTCTTCTTATTGGCGCCTGATCCATAATATCATCATGAAGTAGGGTGAAATTGTGAAAAATCTCAATTCCAATAGCTGGAGAGATTGCCTTTTCAATATTGTCAGCAAACAATTGGTGTCCCATTAAAAGCAAGATAGGACGCAATCTTTTACCTCCCATTCCCATTACATATTCAATTGGCTGGTAAAGATTTTCAGGTCTTTCTGGAAAAACTAGCTTCCCTAATTCTGCTTCAATAATTACACTTAATTGTGATAAAGTTTGCATTAACTATTGGCTAATTTTATCAGGTATTCTCCATACCCGCTTTTTCTAAGCGGTTCAGCTATACTTAAGAGTTGTTCTCTATTGATATAACCCATTTTATATGCTGCTTCTTCAATACAACCTATTTTTCTGCCTTGTCGTTCCTGAATAACTTGCACATACTGATTGGCTTGCATTAAAGATTGAAAAGTTCCAGTGTCTAGCCAAGCAGTTCCTCTTCCCAAAAGACGGACATCTAATTTCCCGTTTTTCAAATATTCTTTATTTACATCTGTAATCTCATATTCTCCCCTTACAGAAGGCTGAATATTTTTAGCAATTTCTACTACTGAATTGTCATAATAATAAAGTCCTGGAATGGCATAATTGGATTTTGGATCTTTTGGTTTTTCTTCAATGGATAATACTTTTAAATTTTTATCATACTCTACCACGCCATATCGTTCAGGGTCATGTACATGATAGCCAAAAATAACTGCGCCATTTACATCATTACAAGATTCTAGTTTTTTTCTTTTCATTTGAAAAATATTATCTCCCAACACCAAGCAAACCTTATCACCTCCAATAAAATCTTCCCCTATTACAAATGCCTGAGCCAATCCATTTGGAATTTCTTGCACCTTATATTCAAACTCACAACCAATTCTGCTGCCATCACCTAACAACTTTTCAAATAATGGTAAATCGTGTGGCGTAGAGATAATTAATATTTGCCTTATCCCAGAATATAGTAAAGTAGAGAGTGGATAATAAATCATTGGCTTATCATATATTGGCATCATCTGTTTGCTAACTGACATTGTAAGTGGATGCAAACGTGTGCCTGATCCTCCGGCTAAAATAATTCCTTTCATTATGTTTTTCTTTTAACTTTTATTCGTTTTAATTCTACATCTTCTTCTTCGTCAAAAATATCAAGTAGCGGTTCTTTAAAGGCTTCTGTGGTAATTAACTGTTCTAAACTAAGCAAAAGAGCTGGTAACAAAAGCAGATTTGCAAGCATAGCAATCAGAAGTGTTATAGAAACCAACAACCCCAAAGCAACCGTTCCTCCAAATTCTGAGGCAATAAAGATAAAAAATCCACAGAAAAGAACAATAGACGTGTAAATCATGCTAACACCTGTCTCTTTAAGTGCTGCAATAACTGACCTTTTAATATTCCATTTTTTTGCAATAAGTTCTTGCCGATATTTGGCCAAAAAATGAATAGTATCATCAACTGAAATTCCAAAAGCAATACTAAATACTAAGATAGTTGATGGCTTTATTGCAATACCAAAATAACCCATAATGGCTGCTGTTAAAAGCAATGGAATCAAATTTGGGATAAGGGATACAACAACCATTCTGAATGAATTAAATATCCAGGCCATAAAAATGGAAATAAGCACAATCACTAGAAACAAAGAAGTAAATAGATTTCTAACCAAATATTTGGTGCCATTTAAAAATACAATACTTGAGCCTGTCAAACTCACATCATATTTTTCACTATCAAAAATTTTATCAATCTTTGGCTGCAATACCTCCATTACACTATCAATCTTTGGCGTGCTAATGTCTGCCATCCACATACTTATTCTTGCTATTTGATTCAATGAGTCTGAAAAAACAATCTCAATTAACTTATTTTCGTTTTGCATCTTTTTAGCATAAGAAAGGATCCAGTCTTTTTCTTGAGTATTAGGAAGTTTGTAAAAGTTGCTATCACCATTGTAAAATGATTGCTTGCAGTATTTTGCAAAATCTACAACTGAAACAGTTCGTGAAAATTCTGGAAAACTATCCAACTCTGATTGAAGTGCTGCTATTTTTTTCAGAACGGACAATTTCATTACGCCATTCTTCTTTTTAGTATCTATTAAAATTTCAGCTGGCATAACTCCTGAAAAATGCTTTTCAAAAAAGTTTATATCTTTATATAGAGCACCTGATTTTGGCAAATCATCTGTTAAGTTTCCTGTCGTTTTTATTTTGAAAATACCAAGAATTCCTAGCACAACTACAAGGAGGGTTACAACATAAATTTGTGCTCTTTTAAATTGTACCAAATGGATAAGTGTATTTACTACATTCTTAACCCATTTTTTATCCAAATGTTGGGTATGCTTTCTTTTTGGGGAATTAAAGTAGGAAAGTGCAATTGGTATCAGTATAAGCGAAAAAAGAAATATCAGCATAATATTCATAGACGCGATTATACCAAACTCTTTAAGTGTTTGGCTTTTGGTAAGTGCAAAAGCTGCAAAGCCAGATGCGGTAGACAAGTTTGTTAAAAGGGTGATGTTGCCTACTTTATTAATGATTCTTGAAATAGCTTTTATCTTATTTTTATGTACTTTATACTCATTATGAAATTTATTAAGTAAAAAAATACAATTCGGAATTCCAATGACCACTATTAATGGAGGGACTAATGCCATGATAATGGAAATTTCAAAACCTAAAACAGACATACTTCCAAATGACCAAATCACACCAATAATTACCACAAAAATGGATGCTAATGTAGCTCTTACAGAACGGAAAAATAGGTACAGAATAAATGCTGTTATCAGCAGAGTTAAAATAATGAAAAGTGTGATTTCTTTTCTTATTTGTACTGAATTCACAGTTCGGATGTAAGGTAATCCGGAATAGTGTAATTCTAAATTTTGAGCCTTAGCATAGGCTTCCCCTTTTTGGTGTATAAGATGAATTAATTTCTCCCTTCCTTTTGTTTTTAATATTTCCCTATTGATACTCACAAGCATTAAGCTTGCTTTTGATTGCTCATTATAAAACAAATCTTTGTAAAAGGGTTGAGTCATTAATTTGGTTATAGATTTGTTGAATGCATCTTGAGATTGATCTTCCTTATTATACCATGGTATTATGATAAAGCTTTTATTAATACTATCTTTTACTAAAAGGGATAAATCATCAATGCAAGTGGTTTTATCAACTCCTGAAATTGCATTTATTTCATTGCTTAAATTTAACCATCCACTGTATTGTGAATACTCAAATAAATCTGGATTAACAACACCTATTACCATGGTGTTTTTGTTGTCTCCAAAATGGTGCTTGAAGTTTTCGTAATTCTTAAATTCAACTGAATTCTTAGGCAAGATTTTTGCCATCTCATAAGAAAGTGTTGCATTTTTTGCCTGATAAAGCATAAATGCAGAGGACAAAACAACCATTAGCAAAATAGCCAGTCTAAAGCGTAAAATAATTCTAGAAATGATTATCCACATAAAAAATAAATGCTTTTTTATCGCCTTTAAAGTCGGCTCGAAAATAAGGACAAAATTTGATTATTACACGTGATAACGTATTAATATATTGTAATCTTATGTGTTCAATAATATTGTTTTATCCAAAACAAAAATGGGCTCAAAATTGAGCCCATTTTCTTCTAATTTTCAAGCCTATTATATGGTTAGAATCTCTTTTTCTTTTGCTGAAAAATGATTGTCCGCTTTGTGAATGAAAGAATCAGTAAGTTTTTGCACTTCTGCCTCAGCATCTTTTTCCATGTCTTCTGATAAACCTTCTTTTCCTAATCTTTTCATCTCATCATTGGCTTTATGACGAACATTTCTGATGCTAACTTTGCAATGTTCGACTTCAACTTTAGCTTGTTTTACCAACTCCAATCTTCTTTCTTCTGTAAGTGGAGGAATGTTAATCATTATCATTTCACCATTATTCATTGGCGTAAATCCTAGGTTAGCCTCCATAATTGCTTTTTCAATATCTTGCAATACTGATTTATCCCAAGGCTGAATAGAAATCGTTTGTGCATCTGGTGTATTTACATTAGCCATTTGACTAATTGGTGTTGAAGTTCCATAATAATCAACTTGAACACCACCTAACATTTGCGGATTAGCCTTCCCTGCCCTTATTTTAGCAAGCACCATCTCCAAATGTTTAATTGATTCTTCCATTTGCTCTTTGGCTACATCTAAGTGAAATTTTACTTCCTCTGTCATTGGTTTAAGCTTTTTACAAGATTATTAAAAATTGACCAAAGTGCCAACTTTTTCGCCACTACATATCTTTTTCAGGTTTCCACTTAGATTCATATTGAACACTTTTATTGGCAAATTGTTTTCTTTGCAAAGGGTAAATGCTGTCAAATCCATAACCTTTAATCCTTTTTCATACACTTCATCAAAGGAAATAGAATCATACATTTTTGCACTTTCATCTTTTTCAGGATCGGCAGTATAGATGCCATCAACTCTTGTACCTTTAAGAATCACATTTGCCTCAATTTCAATTGCTCTAAGTGTAGCTGCAGTATCAGTGGTAAAATAAGGATTTCCGGTTCCCCCTCCAAAAATGACTACTCTTCCTTTTTCTAAATGACGAATAGCTTTTCGTCTGATATAGGGTTCTGCTATTTGCTCCATTTTTATTGCTGTAAGCAATCTGGTTTGTATTTCAATTTTTTCTAGTGCTGATTGCAATGCCATTCCGTTTATAATGGTGGCTAGCATACCCATAAAATCCCCTTGCACCCTATCAAAACCAGCTCCTTCCGATTGAATACCTCTATATATATTTCCGCCTCCAATTACGATTGCAACTTCTACACCAATTTTTGTGATTTCTTGAATTTCGTTAGCATATGCGGTTAATTTTCTAGGATCAATTCCGTATTGCTCTTTGCCCATTAAGGCTTCTCCACTTAATTTTAATAGGATTCTATTGTACTTCATAATTGGAAAATAAATTTTTTCAAAGATAGTTTTTTCCCTCAAAGTAAAATAATGTGCTTTTAATTTTTTGGCCAACAAAAAAGCCGCTCTTGTAAAAAGCGGCTTTTTGTAATCCTCATATTTATATGATTATCCTAATGACACTCTTTTAAAATTGCTAACCTCTACATCACCATAAGTTGAAATATAGGCTGCAACACTTTTCTTCTCATCTTTTATAAAATTCTGATCCAATAGACATTGTTCTTGATCTAAAGTCGTGTTGTCAGAAATAAACCTATCCATTTTTCCAGGAACAATTTTTTCAAAAATATGCTCTGGCTTTCCTTCCGCTTTTAGCTGTCTTTCAATCTCTGATTTAGCATTAGCTAAAACCTCATCCGTTAGCTGAACCATCGAAATATATTGAGGAACATTTTTTAAAGTTTTTCCTAATCTACCTAACTCAATATTGTCTTTTTCAATTGCTGCAATTCTCGCCTGGGTCTCAGAAGCAACAAAATCTGCATCAAAATCTTTGTAAGATAATGTAGTTGCTCCCATAGAAGCAACTTGCATTGCTAAATCTTTAGCAAGTACATCAGCACTATCAACAGGATTGTTCAGTCCTACCAAAACAGCAATCTTCACTCCATGGGTGTACGAGCCAACATAATTTGCTTCCACTCTTTCGAAAGCAGAAATGGCTAATTTTTCTCCTATCACACCAGTTTGCTCTACTAATTTTTCTTCTACACTCATGCCGCCAAAATCTGCAGCCATAAAGGCATCTTTATCAGAATGGTTTAGTGCTATGTCTGCAAATTGACCAGCTAGTTCTTTGAAAGAATCATTTTTAGCAACAAAATCGGTTTCGCAAGCTAATACTATAGCAACACCCTTAGTATTATCAGAATTTATTTTAGTGATTGCAACTCCTTCAGTTGCATCCCTATCTGCTCTGTTGGCTGCTACTTTTTGCCCTTTCTTTCTTAATACTTCAATAGCAGAATCAAAATCTCCACTTGCTTCAATCAATGCTTTCTTGCAATCCATCATTCCTGCCCCCGTTTGTTTTCTAAGTTTGGCTACATCAGCCGCTTTAATTTCACTCATTTTTATTTCTCTGTTTTTGTAGTTTTTTCCTTACTTTCTTTTTCTTTTACTGCTTTTGCTTTTTTAGCATTTTCCATGGCTTTTTCTTCCATAGCCTTGTTTTTTTCAGCCAATCCTTCAGCAACTGCAGTAGTTAAAATTTCAACAATACATTCAATAGATTTGCTAGCATCATCATTAGCAGGAATTGGGAATTCAACCAAGTTTGGATCTGAATTAGTATCAACCATAGCAAAACATGGGATGTTTAGCTTTTTAGCTTCAGCAACAGCTATTTTTTCTTTATTAATATCTACAACAAAAATAGCAGAAGGAATTCTGTTCATTTTTGCAATACTACCTAAGTTTCTTTCTAATTTTTCTCTAGTTCTTGAGATTTGCAAACGCTCTCTTTTTGATAAAGTATCAATTGTACCATCTTCATTCATCTTGTCAATTGAATCCATCTTTTTTACTGCTTTTCTGATAGTGACAAAATTAGTAAGCAACCCTCCTGGCCATCTTTCTGTAATGTATGGCATATTGATTTTTTGCACTTTCTCAGCTACTATATCTTTAGCTTGTTTTTTGGTAGCCACAAACAAAATGTTTTTGCCTGACTTTACAATTTGTTTCATAGCAGAGGCTGCCTCCTCAATTTTTGCTACCGACTTGTTCAAATCGATAATGTGAATACCATCTCGCTCCATAAATACATAAGGAGCCATTGCTGGATTCCACTTTCTTTTTTGGTGGCCAAAATGCACACCTGCATCTAATAATTGTTTGAAATTTGCTCTCATGTTTACTTTCTTTTTACTTTGTTTAAGCAACCCTTAGGTAGAAGCAATTTGCTTGTCCTAAAAGTTTAGATGCTAAACATTTGTTAATAATTAAAATTCTATCTTTTAACCCACTGGAATTTCTTTCTGGCTTTCTTTTGTCCTGGTTTTTTACGCTCTACAACTCTTGAATCTCTTGTTAGTAAACCTTCTGCTTTTAATACAGATCTATTTTCAGCATCTAACTCACATAGCGCTCTTGCAATTGCCAATTTTATGGCGTCAGCTTGCCCTGTAGTTCCACCACCAAAAACATTTACACTAATATCAAACTTACCTTCTAAATTTACTACTTTGAGTGGTTGGTTGATTTTATAAAGTAAAGTGTCTGTTGAAAAATAGGTTTTACTGTCTTTTTTGTTTATCGTAATATTTCCTTTTCCTACTGACATATAAATTCTAGCAACAGATGCTTTTCTTCTTCCTATGGTGTGAATAGTCTCCATATTATTTTAAGTCGTTTAAGTTAAGTGCTTTTGGTTTTTGTGCCTCTTGCCCATGCTCAGATCCAGCATAGATATAACAATTTTTTAGGACTGCTGCTCCTAATTTGTTTTTTGGTAGCATACCTTTTATAGCATGTTTTACTACAGATGTTTCGTCTTTTTTAAGCATCTCTGTAGGAGTTATTCTTTTTTGTCCGCCTGGGAACCCAGTATGTGAAAAGATTTCTCTTTTCTCCATTTTATTGCCTGTCATTACAATTTTTTCTGCATTGATAACAACAACATAGTCTCCGCAATCAGCATGAGGAGTGTAGTTTGTTTTATACTTTCCTCTTAAAACCTTGGCAACTTTTGAAGCCATTCTACCAAGGGTTTGTTCTTCTGCATCAACAAGCCACCACTTTTTATCCGCATTTTCTTTGTTTGTTGATAGTGTTTTGTAACTTAATGTATCCACAATTTTATTTTTTTATTCCTAATTTTTAAGGGCTGCAAATCTACAATTATTTTTCTTATCCAACAAAAAAATATGAAGCAGAAATTATTGAATTATTTTAAGCGCTTTTCCTACCTTAACAAAAGCATTTATCGCCTTGTCTAAATCTGCTTGGGAATGTGCAGCAGAAATTTGCACCCTAATTCTTGCTTTTCCTTTTGGTACAACAGGAAAAAAGAAACCGATTACATAGATACCTTCATCTAATAATTTGCTGGACATCTGTTGAGCTAATTTTGCATCATACAACATAACAGGAGTAATAGGATGAACTCCATCTGGAATATCAAAACCTGCAGTAGTCATTTTTTCTCTGAAGTATTGGGTGTTTTCTTCCAATCTATCTCTTAAGTGTGTAGAATCGGAAAGTAAATCAATCACTTTTGA
>JAYZEM010000003.1:0-220347 GCA_036337275.1 Bacteroidota bacterium
TTTGTTGGTCAGTTCACAAAAGAAGTTAGCTTAGCTACTTATCCGAAAGGAGTATACTTCTTAGAAATTACTACCGATAAAGGTGTAATCAATAAGAAACTAATCCTTCAATAAGAAGTTAGTAAACTATAAACTAAAAAAAGCCCTGCCTGTTTGGTGGGGCTTTTATATTTATTCTGTTCGCTAAGAACAGAATGTAATTTCTAAAACTTATCTTTACCCTCAATTTATTTATATAATTTCTATGGCATTAAAGTGTGGAATAGTTGGGCTTCCAAATGTAGGAAAATCAACTTTATTTAATTGTTTATCAAAAGCAAAAGCGCAATCAGCAAACTTTCCATTTTGTACAATTGAGCCAAATGTGGGCGTGATAACTGTTCCTGATGAAAGGCTTGAGCAATTAGCGAAATTAGTAAACCCTGAAAAAGTGCAGGCAACCACCATTGAGATTGTAGATATTGCAGGCCTAGTAAAAGGTGCAAGTAAAGGGGAGGGGCTCGGTAATAAATTTCTGGCAAATATAAGAGAGTGTAATGCTATTATTCATGTAATAAGATGTTTTGATGATGATAATATCGTGCATGTAGATGGAAGTGTAAATCCAATAAGAGATAAAGAGACTATAGACTTTGAGTTGCAATTAAAAGATTTAGAAGTGGTAGAAAACAAGCGAGAGAAACATCTGAAAATTGCAAAATCTGGCGACAAAGAAGCTATAAGAATAGTTTCAATATTAGATAAATATATTGAACAACTACAAAAAGGAAAATCTGTTCGTGCTTTTGATGCCACAGATGCTGAAAAAGAAGCGATTGCTGATTTACATTTGCTTACTGAGAAATCTGTACTCTATGTTTGCAATGTAGATGAAAGTGCAGCAAAAAGCGGAAATAAATATGTTGAGAAAGTAAGAGAAGTTGTAAAAAGTGAAAAAGCAGAAATATTACTTGTTGCAACAGCTATTGAAGCAGAAATAGCTGAATTAGATAATCTGGAAGAGCAACAATTATTTTTGGAAGAAATGGGATTAGAAAAGCCTGGTGTTCATCATTTGATTCAAGCTACTTATCGTCTGCTGAATTTACAAACCTATTTTACAGCTGGAAAAAAAGAAGTTCGCGCTTGGACAATTAAGAAAGGGATGAAAGCGCCTCAAGCAGCAGGAGTGATTCATTCTGATTTTGAAAAAGGTTTTATTCGTGCAGAAGTAACTGCGTACAATAATTTTGTAGCGCTTGGATCTGAACAAGCCTGCAGAGATGCTGGGAAACTTTCAGTTGAAGGGAAGGAATATGTTGTGAAAGATGGAGATATAATGCATTTCAGATTCAATGTTTAGCAATTTTATTATTTGAAGTTGAAAAGATTGTTAAAAACCTAATCAGATATCCCTCTGATAATTTCTTTTTCTTTTAATTTTGCTTTCATTCTAAAAAATACAAAATTAGGACTTTTTAAACAAAAATGTCAAAACAAAATTACACAGAAGATAGTATTCGTTCCCTTGATTGGAAAGAGCATATTCGCCTAAGACCTGGAATGTATATTGGAAAAATAGGAAATGGCTCATCTCCTGATGATGGGGTATATGTTTTGCTTAAAGAAGTTATGGATAATTGCATTGATGAATATGTGATGGGTCATGGAAAAACCATAGAAGTTTCCATAAAAAACAATAAGGTAACTGTTCGTGACTTTGGTAGAGGGATTCCTCTTGGGAAAGTAATTGATTGTGTTTCAAAGATAAATACTGGTGCAAAGTATGACTCTAAAGTTTTCAAAAAATCGGTTGGATTAAATGGGGTTGGCACAAAAGCAGTAAATGCACTTTCTTCCTATTTCAAGATAAAATCAGTAAGGGAAGGCAAGAGCAAGTTGGTGGAATTTGATCAGGGGGTAATTATAAATGATGAACCTATTCAAAACAACACATCCAGAAAAGGAACAAAGGTTACATTTATTCCTGATAAAGAACTTTTCGGAAAATACCGATTCATCAATGAGTATGTAGAAAAAATGCTTTGGAATTATTGTTTTTTAAATCCTGGACTAACCATACTTTATAACGGGCAAAAATTTCATTCTGAAAATGGGCTTTATGATTTATTGGAACAAGATATTGATGCAGAAATTCTATACCCAATTATTCACTTAAAAGGAGTTGACATTGAAGTAGCAATAACCCATTGCAAGAACCAATATTCTGAACAATATTTTTCCTTTGTAAACGGACAACATACCGTTCAGGGAGGTACACATCAAGGTGCATTTAGAGAAGCTATTGCCAAGACTATACGTGAATTTTATGGAAAAAACTATGATGCTGTAGATATTAGGCAAGCGGTGTACGCAGCAATAAGCATTAAAGTAATCGAGCCTGTCTTTGAGTCCCAAACCAAAACCAAGTTAGGTTCAAATGAAATGGAACCAGATGGAATCACCATAAGAACTTTTGTGAATGATTTTATCAAAACCCAACTAGATAATTATTTGCATAAACATCCTGAAACAGCCATCATCTTACAAAAGAAAATTCAGCAAGCCGAACATGAAAGAAAGGCTATGGCGGGGGTGAAAAAGTTAGCAAGAGAAAGAGCAAAGAAAGCCAATCTACATAACAAAAAATTAAGAGATTGTAGAATACATTACAATGATTTAAAAAAGGAAAACAGGGCAGATACTACTATTTTTATTACTGAAGGGGATTCTGCTTCTGGCTCTATTACTAAAACAAGAGATGTAAAGACGCAAGCTGTTTTCAGTTTAAGAGGGAAGCCACTAAATTCATTTGGCTTAACAAAAAAAGTAGTGTACGAAAATGAAGAGTTTAATCTTTTACAAGCTGCATTAAACATTGAAGAAGGTATTGAAGGTTTGCGCTACAATAAAATTGTTTTAGCTACTGATGCAGATGTAGATGGAATGCACATTCGCCTTTTGCTTATTACTTTCTTTTTGCAATTTTTTCCAGAACTTGTGAAAGAAGGGCATGTACATGTTTTGGAAACCCCACTATTCAGAGTTAGAAACAAAAAAGAAACCATTTATTGCTATGATGAAGAAGAGCGATTAGCAGCCATAGAAAAAATTGGAAAAAATGCTGAAATCACCCGATTTAAAGGTTTAGGAGAAATCTCTCCTTCTGAATTCAAACATTTCATTGGTAAAGACATACGTTTAGATCCAGTAATAATTGGAAAGGAAGCAGGCATAAGTGAAATACTAAATTTCTATATGGGAAAAAATACATCTGAAAGACAGCAGTTTATTATTGAAAATTTGAAAGTAGAAAAAGATTTAATGGATAATGAGAGTTAACACTAAAGTATCAAATAAAAATGTAGCTTATCTTGCAACAGCGCTTATTGTAATAGTGAATGTAGTTTGCATACTAATACCATTGTTTTTTTTGTACATATTTCCAACTAGCACTCTAACAAGTTTATTCTTCTCATTTCCAGGGTTTTTGTTATTTGTATTTGGTATTATCTTCTTAATATATTTTGTCGTTGTTGGCGTATATTCGTTTGAATTTAAAGCCGATAATTACATTATTGAGATACGATCAAAAAGAACTATCTCATCTTATTTTTATACTAAATCAAATTATATTGATATGCCAATTTCATCAATTGAGAAATTCTCTTTTTTCAATAGGTCGTTTACCTTTAACACTACATTGATGGTGAAGGTAAGAGTATCGCATAGAAGATCAATTGCGAAAAGATTTAATTTCACCTTTTTAAGTAAAGCACAAGAACAATCAATTATTGAAACTTTAGAAAAAATCGTTCACAAAAATCGATTAGATGGGTAATATACAGAATCATAAAAATGATGAAAATTTGCAAGATGTAATACATGTTTCAGGTATGTATAAGCAGTGGTTTTTGGATTACGCCTCCTATGTAATTTTAGAACGATCAGTACCATACATAGAGGATGGATTAAAACCAGTGCAAAGGCGGATTTTGCATACGCTTAAAGAATTGGATGATGGAAGATATCATAAAGTTGCTAATGTAATTGGGCATACTATGAAATATCATCCTCATGGTGATGCTTCTATTGGTGATGCATTGGTACAAATTGGACAAAAGAACCTTTTGCTAGATATGCAAGGAAACTGGGGAAACACCTACACTGGAGATAAAGCAGCTGCCCCAAGATATATTGAAGTGCGATTGAGTAAATTCGCTTTGGAAATATTATACAATTCCAAAATTACACAATGGATTTCCTCCTATGATGGCAGAAGCAAAGAGCCTGTTATGCTTCCAGTAAAGTTTCCTTTGCTTTTAGCACATGGAGTTGAGGGAATTGCGGTTGGGCTTTCCACTAAAATAATGCCTCATAATTTTAATGAACTCATTGATGCTTCTATAAAAGTTTTAAAAGGAATTAAGCCAAGAATATTTCCAGATTTTTTTAGCGGTGGAATGGCAGATTTTTCCAATTACAATGATGGAAAAAGAGGAAGTAGAATTAGATTGAGAGCAAAAATCACTCAACAAGACAAAGGCACCCTTATTATCTCTGAGATTCCATATTCAACCACAACAACATCTTTAATTTCTTCTATTATAAAAGCTAATGATAAAGGAAAGATTAAAATTAAAAAAATAGAAGATAATACATCTGAAGATGTAGAAATAGCCATCATACTTCCATCAAAAGTTTCACCTGACAAAACCATTGATGCACTTTATAGTTTTACCGATTGTGAGATTTCTATTTCACCCCTTTCTTGTGTTATTGAAGATGAAACGCCAAAATTTATTGGCGTTTCCGAAATATTACAAATTTCTACCAACCGTACGCTCAATTTATTGAGACAAGAACTTGAAGTAGTGCTGCATGATTTGCAAGAAAAATGGCATTTTGCATCATTAGAAAGAATATTTATTGAAAACAGAATCTATTATCAAATTGAAGAATTAGAAAGTTGGGAGGATGTAATCAGTACAATCCATAAAGGATTAAAGCCGCACTGCAAAAATCTTTTAAGAGCAGTAACAGATGAAGATGTGACAAAGCTTACTGAAATAAAAATAAAGCGTGTCACTAAGTTTGATTTGAAAAGATCCCAAGATGACATTCTCAAGTTAGAGAAAAAAATAAAAGAAATAAAAAATAATTTGTCAAACCTAACAGATTATGCAATCAACTATTTTAAAGAGTTAAAGAAAAATTATGGTAAAGGCTTGAAGCGAAAAACAGAAATTAAAACATTTGAGAATATTAATGCAAAGAAGGTAGTTATAGCTAATAAGAAACTATATGTAAATAGAAGTGAAGGATTTGTAGGCACAGCACTTAGAAAAGATGAATATGTTTCTGATTGTTCTGATATTGATGATATCATTGCCTTCAAGAAAGATGGCACAATGATTGTGTCGAAAGTTGATGACAAAACCTTTCTTGGTAAAAACATTGTTCACTGTGCGGTTTTTAAAAAAGGAGATAGTCGTACGATTTACAATATGATTTATAAAGATGGGAAATCTTCAAATACAATGATAAAGCGATTTGCAGTAACAGGAGTAACTAGAAACAAATCCTATTCAATTGTAAAATCTGATAAGGAAAGTAAAGTGCTTTACTTTACCGCAAATCCTAACGGAGAAGCTGAGCAAGTGAGTATTCATTTGCGTGCTGTTCAAAAATTAAAAAAACTAAGAATTGATGTAGATTTTGCTGCAATTGCTATAAAGGGAAGGGGAACAAATGGAAATATTATCACGAAAAATGCAGTAAAAAAAATAGAATTAAAATCTGAAGGAGTATCTACACTCGCAGCTAGAAAAATATGGTTTGATGATGCGGTACAAAGGTTAAATGTAGATGAAAGAGGAGAATATTTAGGTGCATTTGAAGCAGAAGATAAAATCTTATGCATCAAACAAAATGGAGATCTTGGGCTAAAAGGCTTTGAACTCTCCACACATTTTGATGAAGATATGATTGTAATTGAAAAATTCAATCCTAAAAAACCCATTTCAGCAATATATTTTGATGGCATAAAAAAATGTTATTTTGTTAAAAGATTCCGTGTTGATCCAAAAAGCAAAAAGCATAATTTTATAAGCGGGCATAAAGATTCCGTATTGGAGATTGTGTCAACTGATTACAGGCCTCAAGCAGAAGTGATTTTTGTAAAAGAAAAGGGGAAAGAACGAAAAAAAACTATCATTAATTTAGAAGAATTTATAGCTGTAAAAGGAATCAATGCAATTGGGAACAAACTCTCAAATAATAAAATAAAAGAAATTAATTTGTTAGAAGCACTTCCTTTTAATGAACAAGATAATAATGAGATCGAAATGAAAGAAGAAAATGATGCGTTATCAGATAAAAGAGAAGAGGATGGAGGTCCGCAAATTAAATTAGATTTATAAAACGTGATTTGAACAAATAAGATTATTTACACTCTTTAGTGCCCGCCCTCTAATTTAAAATGATTTCTATTAAATTTGCAAACAAAAAATAACAAAATGAGAAAAAGAATAATTATAACTTTAATGATGCTTCCTTTTTTTATGTTTTCACAAAGCATGAATTTGGTTTTGATGGGAACATATGAATGGCCATCACTAAATTCAGAAGGAAGTGATATTTGGGGGTGGGTCGATGCAAATGGGAATGAATATGCTTTGGTAGGTCTTAACGACGGTTTTTCTGTTGTAGATGTAACAAGTGGAACGAACCCTGTTGAGATGTTTTATATTCCAGGTCTAAATTCCACCTGGAGAGATATTAAAACTTGGAACAACTATGCCTATGTAACCACTGAAGCAGATGCAGGTTTGCTCATTGTTGATTTGAACGATATGACAGGAAATACATATTGGCACAAAAGAACTTTTACCAATCCGAGTAGCGGTAGCGTACAATTTACAGCAGCACATAATATCTATATTGATGAAAATGGAATAGCTTATATTTTTGGGGCTTCCGACACAGCAAGTTCTCCATCTAATGGCGCTATCTTTCTTGATGTAAATGCAAATCCTACTGATCCTATTTATTTAGGGGAGTGGGATGATGAATATATTCATGATGGTATGGCAAGAGGCGATACAATGTATGCGGGCTGCATCTATGCTGGGGAACTTCTTGTAGTTGATGTCAGTAATAAAAGCAATCCGCAAACATTAGGCAGTACACCTACACCAAATTTATTTACACATAATGCTTGGGTATCGGATAATGGAGATTTTGTTTTTACAACTGATGAGCAATCAGATGCATATTTAGCTGCTTATGATATTACAAACATCAATAACATTCAGGAGGTAGATAGAATTCAATCGAATCCTGGGAGTGGTACAATTCCACACAATACACATGTTGATGGTAATTTTTTAATTACATCTTATTATAGGGATGGAACAACAGTTCATGATATTACATATCCAAATAATATGATTGAAGTAGCGTATTATGATTCTTATACAGGGAGCGGGAGCGGATTTGATGGGTGTTGGGGAACTTATCCTTTCTTGCCCTCTGGAAATATTATTTCGTCAGAGATCAACTCTAGTTCAAACCAAGTTGCTCAACTCTTAATTTTTGAACGCCAATTCCAACAAGCCTGTTATTTAGATGGTACAGTAACGGATGCAAATACCTCAAATGCAATTGCTTCCGCTAATGTAGAAATATTAAATACTTCTATTACAACCTCAACGAATATTAGTGGGTCTTATACATCTGGTATTGCAAATTCAGGAACTTACAACATATTATTTTCCAAAGCAGGTTATGAAAGTGATACAATCTCATCTATTCTATCAAACGGAAATACAACTACAGTAAATGCACAATTAATCCCACTTCCATCTTTTGCAGGGAATGGTATGGTAACCGATATAAATGGAAATGGAATTGGAAATGCACAAGTGCTTATCTACAATAACGATTTCACATTCAATCTTACTACCGATCAAAATGGTAATTTTAATATAGCAAATATGTATGATGGAAATTATGAAGTAATTGCCGGGCAATGGGGCTACAATACTATTTGTACAAATGAGAATATTACAACTACAAATAATAGTCTTACCATTGTTCTTCCTGATGGGTATTATGATGACTTTACTTTCGATTTTGGATGGAGTGTTACAGGTGGAGTAACGCAAAGTTCTGATGGGCTTTGGGAAAGAGGAAATCCTGAAGGCACCTCTAGACAAGGTGTGCAATTCAATCCTGATGATGATTTGAGTAATGATTGCTATGAAAATGCTTTTGTAACTGGATTATCTGCAGGAGGATCAGTTGGTGATAACGATGTAGATGATTACAATACAATTTTGATTTCTCCAGTTTTTGACCTTTCTTCAAATCAGATTCATTTTATCAATTATTATTATTGGTTTAATAATGACTATCCATGGGGGAGTTCGCCAAATGACACATTAACTATAAGTTTAAGTAATGGTACAAATACAGTTGTTTTACAAACACTTACATCTAGCTCTCCCAATTTAGGGCAATGGAATTTCTCTAGCATTGAAGTGGCTCAATATATTACTCCTACAGCAAATATGCAATTAATTGCTGAAACTGCTGATTGGGATGCGTTAGGAGGGCACTGGGTAGAGGCTGCTATTGATGTGTTTAGTATTACTTCAACTCTACAAACAACAGTGGAAGACTTGGAGTCTGAAAAATCAAAACTCATAAAAATTGTAGATGTATTAGGAAGGGAAGCCGCTCCAACTCAAAATACACCTCTGTTTTACATTTATGAGAATGGTAGTGTAGAGAAGAAGGTATTGATTGAATAAGTCGAATAATAAAAATGTAAGGCCTGATGACTTTGGTGGTTAAGTTCAACAACTAAAATAATATTGAAAAAGTGAGACGGTCACCTCACTTTTTTATTTTTTATTCAATTTCAAGAAGTGTGTTAGATAGTTGCTATCACAAAAATTAAGCTCTAGGATGAAATTGAATTATCGCTTCTTTTAAATACTCTTTATCCAAATGCGTATAAATTTCGGTAGTAGTAATACTTTCATGCCCGAGCATTTCTTGTACTGCTCTTAAATCTGCCCCTCCTTTAATAAGGTGAGTAGCAAAAGAATGACGAAAAGTGTGTGGGCTAATTTTCTTCTTCAAAGCAATCTTTTCTGCCAATTGTTTGATAATTGTGAAAATCATTACTCTTGTAAGCTGTTTTCCTCTTCTGTTTAAGAAAACAACATCCTCATGCCCTTTTTGAACAGATTGATGATTCCGAACTTTATTTATGTAAATTTTTAGGTATTTTAATGCAGTGCTTCCAATAGGAGTAAGACGTTCTTTATTGCCTTTACCAACTACTTTAATAAACCCTTCTGTGAAACTGATATTTGATAGTTTAAGGGTGATGAGTTCGCTTACACGCAAACCGCAACTATAGAGTATTTCAAGCATTACCCTATTTCTTTCGCCTTGCCCTTTACTTAAGTCAATAGCAGTAATTAGTTTGTCTATTTCTTCAATAGAGAGGGTGTCGGGAAGTTTCATGCCAATTTTTGGCGATTCTAAAAGTTCGGTAGGATTGACTTTAATGTAATCTTCCATTATTAAGTATTTGAAGAAAGCTTTGATTCCTGAGATGACCCTTCCTTGAGAGCGGGCTGCAATTCCACTTTTACTAATTGTAGTAACAAATTCTGACAAATCTGTTCTGTTGATTTGTATTTCAGTTTTCTTTTTCTTTTTAGCAAATGCAGCTAATTTCTGAACATCTCTGATGTAAGCATCAACAGAATTGGCAGATAAAGACCTTTCAATAGTCAAATAACTTTTAAAACCCATTATAGATGATTCCCAACTCATTTATGTAATTTTGCTCTTATGAAGATATTGATTCTTAACGGACCAAATTTAAACTTATTAGGCAAAAGAGAAAAATCTATTTATGGAGATATCTCTTTTGATGAGTATTTTGAGAAATTAGTAGAAGAATTTTCTCATATGAATTTAGAATATTTCCAATCTAATGTGGAGGGAGAACTGATTGATAAATTGCATGAACTTGGCTTTTCTTATGATTATATTATTTTAAATGCAGGCGGATATACGCATAGTTCTGTAGCTTTGGCAGATGCAGTTACAGCAATTAAAACCCCAGTAATTGAAGTGCATATTTCTAATATTTATGCTAGGGAAGATTTTAGAAAGAAATCGTTACTTTCAACAAACTGCAAAGCGGTAATTTGCGGATTAGGTTTGGATTCTTACAAAGCAGCCTTATCAACTTTATAATTCAGAGAACTTTTTTATTCCTTTAATTTTATTTTTAAAAAGTATACTCCAACTTACTTTTCCAGCCAAATTACGTTTTTGAGTAATTTTCTGACGCTTAGCAATCAACTTTGGAATAGAACAATAAAAAGCAAAATGTGCTTTTATAATTGCAAAAAGGTGTGCAATACCATTTTTTTGTTTCAAAAAGGTAATAGCAGCAATAGCGTCTAAAACTAAGCGAATAGGAATTACAAGAAGCAAAGTAACTTGTGGTAAATTTTTGAAAAGCATAGATAGGTTATTTCTAAAATTAAGGTATGTTTTAAAGGGTGAACCAGTATCCAATGTTCCGCCTCCAACATGATAAATAACTGATTTTGGTTCAATCATTATTTTGTAGCCTTTATTCTTCATACGCCAACAAAGATCAATCTCTTCTTGGTGCGCAAAAAAGTCGACATCAAATCCACCCACTTCCCAAAATGCATCAACCCTTACAAAAAGACAAGCGCCAGTTGCCCAAAACACTTCCTTTGCATCATTGTATTGTCCACTATCCTCTTCCAAAAAATCAAAAATTCTACCCCTACAAAAGGGGTAGCCTAAATTATCAATAAAACCACCAGATGCTCCTGCATATTCAAACAAGTCTTTATTGTTAAAGTCCAATAATTTGGGTTGGCAAGCTGCTATTTTTCTATCTGAATCCATTAAGGAAATAATAGGGGAGAGCCAATTTTCGCTCACTTCTACATCTGAATTAAGCATTACATAGTATTCTGCATGAATTTGATTTAAGGCTTTATTATAGCCTCCGGCAAAACCCAAATTTTCCTTACACTCTATGATAGTTATTGCCGGGAAATTTTCTTCTAGAAAACTTAAAGAACCATCAGTTGAGCCATTGTCAGCTATAATAATTTCTGCCGTATTTCTTTGCTTTATAATAATTGGCAAGAATTTTTCTAGCCAATCTTTGCCATTCCAATTCAGGACAACAACAGCCGTTTTTATTTTTATCTTTTGTGTTTCCATCTTCTATGCGACCATAAATAATTTGATGGTGCTTTTTTTATTTGCTCTTGCAAGCGTTCAAAGTAGCGTTTTGTTATTTCTCCTTTTGCTGTTTCTTTCGGATTTTCTTCTAATACTTCAAATTTGACAGTATATTTTCCGATGTCTTTCTTTTGCATATCACAGAAAATTACAGGATAATCCATCTTTTTTGCAATCTTTTCTATTCCCAAAAAAACAGGAACTTCTTTCCCAAAAAAAGGCACCCAATAAGTTGAAGTATTTATTACAGGATTTTGATCAGCAATAATACCAAGTATTTGACATTCATCTTTTGTATTTATAATATAGCGCATACTTTCTTCCATACTTATTGCTATTGCACCAAACCTTGTTCTAGCAGTTTTTAGCAATTTGTCAAAGGTATTGTTTTTAAGCGGTTTATAAATGCCAACCACTTTTTGTTGTGCTGAGTGAGAAAGCTTTTGCCCAACCCATTCCCAATTATTAAAATGGCCAAAAACCAGAAGAATAGTTTGCTTATTTTCAGCGTAACGATCAATTAATTCTTTGTTTTGAAGTGTTACTTTATTATTTATGAATGACTTAGGAGCTGAAATCATTTTGATGACCTCCATAATTATATCAAAAAGATGCCTGAAGAATGCTTTGCTGATTTCTTTTATTTCTTTTTTTGATTTGTTAGGGAACGCTATTGCTAGATTAGTTTGTACTATATTTTTCCTGTATCGAAAAAAAATACGATTAAAAAAATTCAATTTCCAAGCAAAAAAATTTAAAATGAAAAAGGGAAGATAGGAAAAAAGTCGAATAAATAAAACGAATAATAGGCTCATTCTTATCTTGGATTTATGTAATTATTGATAAAATCATCTCCGAAAGTTGGATTACCATCTTGCTCTAAACGATCTCTCCACTCCTGATTGCTCACCTCACCTTCAACATTAGAATAAGTTAAACGATAGTCTTGCATTCCTAAATGTTCGTTTACAAACACAAACTTGCAATCGGTTTGGCTATCTAATTTGTAATAATGCCAAATTTCATAAGGTAAATTAGCTGAAGAATTATCTACTTTATGCCTGCTGTTAGGAGAGCCATATTGCAAATAAACCCTTCCTCTATCCGTCTTATATCCTGCCAGTTTTGCATTTCTGAATTCCTTATTCACGCTTTTTACTATCCTGTAGTATTTCTTCCATTCTTGCTCAGGATTGAAATGATTGCGTCCTTTCCAGAAATTGAGAAAGAATTTCTGCATCAATAATAAATCGTTATATCTTTTTTGGTTTTCTGTAAATGTATTTTCTAAAATTGTAGAAATGGGATAAAGGTAATCAATATACAACAACATACTATCAATATTTGTAATCAGATCTACAAAAGTTCCATCAATATTAACACTACTAATATCATTCCTGCTTTTATCACGCTTTATACTGCTTCTTTGAAAAAACAACTTTTTCTGTAAAATGGCATTATTTTTACTATCTCTTATCTGGCATACTAAATTGTAATTTCCTGTTGGCAATTGCCCAATTGGGAAAGAAAACAAATTGCTTTCAATTTCTTTTGCAATCATTCTTTTTGATTTTGAGAAGTCAAAAAGCACTACATTTGTTTCAAAACTTTCAATATAGGTGTTTAATAAATATCTTTTATCAGAGTTAAAATATTTATCTGTATTGTAAATCTCAAAATAAAAAGATAATGTATTGTGATTAGAAGGGTAAAAATTAGAAACATATGGTATTAAGTCATATCCGTTTTTAGAAAGTTTGTTTTCATTTATCGTTTTTTTATACTGCTCAATTAGTGAAATATCTGAGAAAGCTATTTTATCTTTTTGAAAATCCATTAAGATTTTTTCGTTATATATTAGTGCTTCACTATTAGTGTGAATATCTCTCATTTTTATTGTCAGTAAATACAATCCATTTTCAATTGCTATTCGCTTTTGATCAATAAATAAAAGATTATTTGCTACACTATCCTTAAAATAAGGGCTCTTTAGTTTATAATGATCGTGATAAATCAGATTTCCTTCAGATGTTATTTCTAAATAAATATCTAACTCTCCATAATATTTCTTATTTTCATCTTCAATGAGCGTCATGCTATTAGCTTCAAATGAAAAATAACATTCAATAAAGGGATTATTGTCTGGGGTGTTATAATTAGCAGTATATAAAAATGCTTTAAGCGATTGCGCATTCAATAATGTGACAAAAACATTAAGGACAAGAAAAATAATTACTTTCATTTTCATAATGCTAAACTAAGAAAATTAGATGGATAAAAAACAGAAGAAAATTAAAGCTTAAAAGGATTTTAGGATTGCCAAATATTTCTATTTTTACTGCCACATTTAGGAGAGATGGCAGAGTGGTCGAATGCGGTGGTCTTGAAAACCATTGTGCAGCAATGTACCGGGGGTTCGAATCCCTCTCTCTCCGCAAAATAAAAGTCCAACATATGTTGGACTTTTTTTATTAGGTGTGATCGCGATAGGATTCGAACCTATGACCGTCTGCTTAGAAGGCAGATGCTCTATCCAGCTGAGCTACGCGACCAGTAAAATTTGGCTGCAAATTTAATATTTTTTCATTCAGAAAAAATTCATTTAGAAAGTAATAATGCTATTTATTTAGATGTGCCATTTTTATAGCAGTAATTGCTGCTTCAACTCCTTTATTTCCAAACTTTCCGCCAGAACGATTTTTAGCTTGTTCTAAGGTATCGTCGGTAAGCACACCAAATATTACAGGAATGTCTAATGCTATATTTAGATCTTTAATTCCTAACGAAACAGAATTGCAAATAAAATCGAAATGTTTGGTCTCTCCTTGTATAACGCTTCCCAAGCAAATAATGGAATCTAGCTTTTGCTTACTTAAAATTTTGGCGCCAAATACCAACTCAAAACTTCCAGGAACTTCCATTATAGCAATGTCCGATCTTAATGCTCCACATTCTAACAAAGCTGCCTTTGCTCCATCTAAAAGATTTGCAGTTATTTCTGTATTCCAATTGGAAACTACTATGCCAAAACGCATAGCTTTTGCAGAAGGAATTTCCGCCTTATTAAAAAGGGAAAGGTTTTTGTTTTGAGTTGCCATAACGGCTTTTATCTATTGCTGGCTCTTACAATATATTTCTCAATATCTTGACCTATTTGCGTATTGCTATAATCTTCCTTTATCTTATTATAGACTGTCAGTGCCGCTTGATAATCACCATCCATTTCCAAAACATTAGCTTGCTTCATCAAATACCTTGGACTAGTGAATTCGTTATCATGATTCTCTGCTGCCTGCTTATAATATTTTAATGCCTTGTCGTTTTCTTGCAATTCTAGATAAGCATCTCCAATGCAACCCAATGCCAAAGTAGACAAGATGATATCATCAGCTGAAAAGTCACTTAAATATTCAATGGCATCTTCATATTGAGCAGTGTGCAAAAAACACAATCCAGCATAATAGTTAGCTAAATTTCCAGCATTTGTCAATCCATACCCGTCTGCAATATCCAAAAACCCTAAATATTGACCGTCTCCATTGAGGGCTAAGTTGAAAGAATCTTTCTCAAAATACATTTCTGCCATATACATATCTGTATGCGCTTCTTGTTCTAGTGGCTCCAAATAAAGTTTATTAAAAGACAGGTAAATTGCAATGATTCCAATAATCACTCCAATAATTAGTATTAAACTTTTCTGATTATCTTCTATATATTGTTCTGTTTTAGATAAAGTTTGCTCTATTTGAGCAAATTGCTTATCTGTTTTATCTGTCTGTTTGGCCATATCTTCTATTTTTGAAGTGCAAAAATAAGTTTTTTTTAACTTAATTCGCATTAAAGTAAAAGCAAATACAAAAGATCCTAATTTTTAATAAAAACAAAAGAGATTGTATCTTAAAAATTTAGCATTAACAAATTTTAAAAACCACATTGAAAGTGATTTTCAATTTGTAAAAAACATCAATTGTTTTGTTGGTGATAATGGTGCTGGAAAAACTAATCTTTTGGATGCCATTCATTATTTATCGCTTACTAAGAGTTATTTTAACAAAACAGATGCTCAAAACATCAATTTTGAAGAAAGTTTTTTCTTATTAAAAGGGAAATTTGTAAAGGGTAATGAGCAATCTGAAATTCAGTGTAGTTTGCAAAAAGGAGAGCAAAAAGTGATGAAAAATAACGGAGAAAAATACAAGCGTTTTTCTGATCATATAGGAAACTTCCCTATAATTGTTATTTCACCTACCGATAGTAATATCATTTTGGATGGCTCAGAAGTAAGGAGAAGATATATAGATAGCAGTATCGCGCAATACAATAAAAAATACCTTAAAAATCTCATTGAATACAATAAAGCACTCAAACAAAGAAATGCGCTATTGAAAAGATTTGCTGAGCAACAATATTTTGATAAACTATCTCTTGAAGTTTTTGACAATCAACTGATAAAATACGGAACACTTATTTTTAATGAGCGATCTGATTTTTTAGATGATCTAACGGTAGAATTCAGCAAGTATTATGCTAAAATATCAACTCAAAATGAGCAAGTTACAATCCGTTACCAATCACAACTATATGATAAAGAATTTAAAGAAAGTCTAGAAGAATATTTTAAAAAGGATCAATTAAGCCAATATACAAATGTAGGGATTCATAAAGATGATATTATTTTTGAAATGGATGGATATCCAATTAAAAAGATTGGCTCGCAAGGACAGCAGAAATCTTTTTTAATAGCTTTGAAATTAGCTCAATTCGATTTTATGCAAGAACGAATAGGCTTTAAACCTATCTTGCTTCTAGATGATATTTTTGATAAATTAGATGATAAAAGAGTAGCAAAAATTATGGCATTCGCAGATGAGGGTTTGTTTGGGCAAGTTTTTATTACCGATACGCACAAGCAAAGAACCAAGGATATTTTAAATAATTCAGAAATAACATACCAACTGTTTGAAGTTGTAAATGGAAAGCGTATAAAATGAGAAAATCAAACCAACAATCTATAGGAACAGTAATTAAAAAGCTACTAAAAAATCAGCAATTAGATGGGCGGCTGCAAGAACTCGATTTATTAGATAAGTGTAAAGAAATATTAGGAGAGAACCTAATGAAGTTTGTAAATGAACTTTCCATAAAGAATGGAAAATTAACCATTAAGGTAAATTCAGCTGTTGTTAGAAGTGAACTATCTTATCAAAAAAGCAAAATCATAAAAAAAATGAATGATGTTGCTGGAAGCAAAATCATCAAAGAAATTACCCTAAAATAGCTCTTCTGAACTAAAATGGAAATTGGCCTCTATTTGGGCATTATCATCAGAATCAGAGCCATGCACAGCATTCTTGGATTTACTTTCTGCAAATAATTTTCTAATTGTTCCTTCTTCTGCCTCATTTGGATCGGTTGTACCAATTAAAGATCTAAAATCAGCAACAGCATTTTCTTTTTCCAAAATTGCAGCCACTATTGGTCCTGAACTCATGTACTCGACTAATTCTCCATAAAATGGTCGTTCTTTATGAACTTCATAAAATTTCCCTGCTCTTTCAGTATCTAATTGAACTTTTTTCATGGCAACAATTCTAAAACCATTATCTTCTATCATTTTAAGTATAGCACCAGTATTTCTTGTGTGAACTGCTTCTGGCTTTATCATTGTAAAAGTTGTATTGCTCATTTTGATTTTATTTAGAAATTATTAGACGGCTGCAAAACTATGAAAATATACAATCCTAAGATGATTTTTATTCTTATTTTTGCCGCTCTATGCAAGAAAAAGTAAAAGCATTAAAAAATCTTCTTAATGAGAAGAAAAATATTGTGATCACAGTACACAGAGGTCCTGATGGAGACGCTATGGGTGCTGCCTTAGGATTGTATAATATGCTGAGTCAGTTAAATCATAGTGTAACTGTAATTACGCCAAACGATTATGCCTCTTTTTTGCATTGGCTACCAGGAAATGAAGATGTGATTATTTTTAAAGAACAAGAGAGAAGGGCTACTGAAATTACCAAAAAAGCAGATGTTATTTTCTTGCTTGATTTTGGTCAGATCTCTAGATTAGATTCTTATGCTGAAGTTGTAAATAATGCTACTGCAAAGAAGGTTATGATTGATCATCATCAAGATCCAGACGAAAATATTGCTGATATTTTATTTTCAGATGTAACAGCTTGTGCTACTGCACAACTTTTATTTGAAATTATTGAGAATTTGAGCTATAGTCATCTAATCAATAAAAATGTTGCGGAATGCTTATACACTGGCATTATGACTGATACAGGTTCTTTTAAATATGCTTCAACTACTGAAAAAACTCATCATATTATTGCTAATCTGATTGATAAAGGAGCAGATAATTCTAAAATTCATGATTTAGTTTATGATAAATTTTCAGAAAATAGGATGAAACTTTTAGGATATTGTTTGAATCAAAAATTACAAATACTAAAGGAAAATAAAGCAGCAATCATAGCGTTAAATGCTGAAGAATTAGAAAGATTTAACTTTCAAAAAGGAGATACAGAAGGGATTGTAAATTATGCCCTTATGATTGAAGATATTATTTGTGCTGCTTTTATTGCTGAGAAGGAAGGTGTGGTAAAACTTTCTTTACGATCAAAGGGAAATTTTAAAGTAAATGAAATTGCTAAAAAATACTTCAATGGGGGAGGGCATATGAATGCAGCAGGAGGAATATCGGATATGTCGGTAGGGGAAACAATTGATAAACTAAAAACAATTTTTAAAAACAATAAAGCAGAAATAACAAAACTTTAACTCATGAAAAAGACACTATTAACACTTGCAATTTTTGCAGGATTAACATTAACAACAAAATCACAAACAACTAACGGTATGTACGCACAAATTAAAACAACAAAAGGAGAGATTTTAATTCAATTGGAACATGAAAAAACTCCACTAACTGTAGCTAATTTTATTGGTTTGGCAGAAGGAAAAATTAACAACAATGCAAAAAAAGAAGGGGCTCCATACTATGATGGTTTGAAATTTCATAGAGTTATTGCTGATTTTATGATTCAAGGTGGCTGCCCAAACGGGAATGGAATGGGTGATCCTGGTTATAAATTTCCAGATGAATTTCATCCAGACCTGAAACATTCTGGTCCTGGAATTTTATCAATGGCAAACTCTGGTCCTGCTACTAATGGAAGTCAGTTTTTTATTACACATAAAGAAACGCCATGGCTAGATGGAAAACATACCGTATTTGGGCATGTAATAGAAGGTCAGGAAGTAGTGAATTCAATTGCACAAGATGACATAATGGAGTCTGTAACAATTATCAGGAAAGGGAATACTGCTAAGCAGTTTGATGCTTCTAAAATTTTTAATTCTAAACTAGAAGAAGTTAAAAAAGAAGAAGCAGAAAAAGTAGAAAAGCAAGCTGAAGAGTTAAAAAAATTAACATCTGGAGCAAAAGTAACTGAAAGCGGATTAGCTTATAAAGTTATTAATAAAGGAAAGGGGGAAACGCATCCAACATCTACAAGTACAGTTACTGTTCATTATACTGGAAAACTAACAGATGGAACTATATTTGATAGTTCAGTAAAAAGGGGAGAGCCTGCCACTTTTCCTTTAAATAAAGTAATCTCTGGATGGACAGAAGGAGTACAATTAATGGTAGTTGGTGATAAATGGACATTTATTATTCCTTCTAATTTAGCTTATGGTGAAAGAGGAATTCCTCAAGCTGGAATAGGGCCAAATGCTACTTTAATTTTTGAGGTAGAACTTTTAGAGATTAAGTAATCTGATTTCCTATTATTAAAAAGAGAAGCCACTAAATAGTGGATTTTTTATTTTTCTAAAAGCAGAAAAATTGTTGGTTTCTTATGAATGTTAAAGTGCATTTGTTTCCATTCTTCAATTGCCATTGTATTAATTTTTTCAGAAGGAAGTGTGATGTTAGTTGCAATGCAAAGCCTTGCGCTTTTACTACAATGTTTAAGTATGGAGTCTAAAAGTTGATGATTTCTATAAGGTGTCTCCATAAATATCTGAGTCTGATTCAGCTTTCTTGATTGATTCTCCATTTGTTTAATCTTTCGTTCTCTCTCTTTTTTATCAATAGGTAAATAACCATGAAACACAAAATTTTGCCCATTAAGCCCTGATGCCATAAGTGCAAGGAAAATGGAAGAAGGGCCAACAAGGGGCACTACATCAATATTAAAATCATGCGCGTATTCTACAATTGCTGAGCCAGGATCTGCAATGCATGGCAATCCGGCTTCTGAAATAATTCCTACATCTTCTCCTTTCAGAATATGAGGTAGAAAATCTGCTTCTAAATTTATTTCATCATGCTTTCCATAAGTGTAAAATGTGCAATCATCTATCTCTTTTTGTTTATCAACTTTTTTAATGAATCTCCTTGCAGAACGCACATTTTCAACAATAAAAATATTAATATCTTTAATGTGATTTACTATTAAAATAGGGAAAAAATTAGTGCTTTCGATATCACCAAGCAAGGAAGGGATAAGGTATAATTTTCCTTTAGCCAAGTTGTTCTACTATTTTAACACATGCTTTATCAAGCATGTCATAAACATCCTGGAAACCATTATCTCCACCATAATAAGGGTCTGGTACAGATTGAAATGATCTTGGATTAATCTCATTTAGGATAAGGTCAACCTTTTCTTTGTCCGATTCGCTCCTTGCTAAACTAATGATATTGGTATAATTGCTAGTATCCATTGCATAGATTTTGTCAAACTTATCAAAATCATTTATGCAGAATTGCCTGGCCCTTTGACAACTTAAATCAATACCATGCTTTTTAGCAATTGCAATAGAACGGATATCTGGCTGTTCGCTAATGTGATATGCAGAAGTTCCAGCAGAATCAACTAATACATCCAAATGATTTGTCTTGGCTTTAAGAATGCCTTCCGCTAATGGAGAGCGACAAATATTTCCTAAGCAAACCATTAGAATTTTGCTCATGATAAATAATTTATTAAGCTAAGGATAGTTTCTTTTCAATATCAGCAATATAGCCCTTGAATTGCTTGTCGGTATCAGCTAAGTTGTTGACGGTTTTGCAAGCGTGCAACACAGTTGCATGATCTTTATTTCCACAATGTTTTCCAATCATAGCCAGTGAACTCTTTGTCATTTGCTTTGAGAAATACATAGCTAACTGTCTGCATTGTACGATTTCTCTTTTTCTAGTTTTAGATTTCATGATATCAATTGGAATATCAAAATAATCGCATACTACTTTTTGAATGTAGTCTATTGAAACCTCACGAACAGTATTTTTCACAAATTTATCTAACATGTTTTTTGCTAAATCAATTGTGATTTCTTTTTTATTTAAAGATGATTGGGCTAAAAGCGAAATAAGTGCACCCTCCAATTCACGGACATTTGTAGTAATTGAATAAGCAATATATTCAATAACTTCATATGGCATTTCAATACCATCATTATGAATTTTCTTTTTCAGAATTGCCAGTCGCGTTTCTAAATCAGGCGCTTGCAGATCAGCAGAAAGCCCCCACTTAAATCTTGAAAGCAACCTTTGCTCCATGTCCACCATATCAACTGGTGCTTTATCGGAAGTAAGTATCAGTTGCTTGCCGTTTTGATGTAAATGATTGAATATATGGAAAAAAACATCCTGTGTTTTTTCTTTACCACAGAAAAACTGAACATCATCTATAATAAGCACATCAATTGATTGATAAAAATGCACAAAATCATTTTTCTTATTATCCATTATAGAATCAACAAATTGCGTTTGAAATTTGTCAGCAGAAACATACAGAACTGTTTTTTCTGGAAATTGTTTCTTGATTTCAATACCACTTGCGTTGGCCAAATGCGTTTTTCCTAATCCGCCTTTTCCATAAATAAGCAAAGGGTTGAATGAAGTGCCAGATGGCTTTTGCGCAACCGCATAAGCTGCTGAACGCGCCAACCTATTACATTCTCCTTCAACAAAAGAATCTAATGTGTAAGATGGATTTAGTTGAGGATCAATATCAATTTTTTGCAAACCGGGAATAATAAAAGGATTTCTTATAGAAGTCTCATTCAGATTAATTGGCATACTTACTGGATTATTTTTAAGCGGCTTACTATTATTACTTGGTACTTTTGTAATATAAGGTTTAGCACTAGTGGAGTTGTCAATAATAATATGATACTCCAACTTTCCTTCTTTTCCCAACTCTTTCTTAATCGTTTTTTTGATAAGCGTAATATAATGCTGCTCTAACCACTCATAAAAAAACTTTGAAGGAACCTGAATGGTAAGCACGTTTCCTTTAATCCCAACTGGTACAATTGGCTTGAACCACATTTTAAAATTTTGATAGCTAACATTGTCTTGTATAACCGCTAAGCACTTTTCCCAAATTTCTTCACAAGACCTTTTTGTCATTTTCTTTTGTGGTTTTAGTTTCCTTTGTTTTGAGTTTTTTTGTTAAGTCGTAAAATCTACCTTGCGGCAAACTGTTGAGCAAATATTAAAACATTTTTGTTATTAAAAAAGTTTTTCCGCACTTGACTTCTAATTATTTTTTACTTGTCAAAAAATATCAGTTTAACGTCCAAGAAAAAATATTATAAAATCACCCATTTTTGACACTAAATGAGCCTCCAAAAATGTTTTCTATAACATTTTTTCGACTAAATAAATAGTCGATTTTGCCGATTTTGATTCCCGCCCAACCAACTTGTGCAATAAGTACTTGTTTTTCCTGTAAATTATTTTTTACAATTGGTTTGTTCAAAAAAGTATGCGTATGCCCTCCTATAATTAAATCAATATTTTTTGTTTTTTCTGCTAGGTTAATATCATCTATTTTTGAACTTTTATATTTAAACCCTAAATGCGAAATACAAATCACTAAATTACATCCAAGTTCATTTTTCAAATGATTAGCATAATGATTACTTTTTGTAATTGGATCGTGATATATCGTGCTGCCATACAATGATCTAGGAACCAATCCTTCAAGTTCAATTCCGATACCAAAAACTCCAATCTTTAATCCTCCTTTTTTAAACAATTTGAATGGTTTAAATTGCCCGCCTAAAACACTATCAGAGAAGTCATAATTAGCGCACAGAAATGGGAAATTAGCATTTGGTAATTGAGCCTTTAATCCATTCAGCCCATTATCAAAATCATGATTCCCGATGGTAGCTGCATCATACTTCATTTCACTCATTAGTTTGAATTCCAACTCCCCGCCATACATGTTAAAATATGGCGTCCCTTGAAAAATATCGCCTGCATCTAAAAGCAAAACATGCTCATTCTCTTCCCTAATTTTTTTAATAAGTGTTGTTCTTTCTGCCATTCCACCAAGCCCTTTATTACTTCCGCTTGTAAATGGCTGAATATGACTATGCATATCATTAGTATGCAAAATAGTAAGTTTTATTAAATCATTTTCGGCAAAAATCTCATTAGGTATGAAACCTAAACTCAATGCACCTAACCCAGCCTTCTTAATAAAATCTCTTCTGCTTCTCATTCTGCTGTACTTAAACGATTGTCCAATTTTGAAGAGATAGTATCTTTTGAAAGGCAATAATTTATAATGGCATCTCTTAACTTAATACCCACCTTCTTTTGTTTTTTACCCTTAAAGAAATACATCTTATCACCTGCATTTGCTAAATAATCTGAAGTAAGTACCCTTATTCTTTCTCCTTTTTCAAAATTAGTTTGATTATAGATGATGTATGAAGAATGCTTTCCTTCCGCATTCATTTTAATAGACAATCCCGAAAAAGGCTCTCCACCTCTTGAGACAAGATAATCTAATAATCTTAAAAAATCATATTTACTTAGTTTTAAAACAACTAACTCATTTTCAAATGGCATTAATTCATATATTTTACCTCGTGTAATTTTTCCTTTTGGTAAACTGGCACGCAATCCACCATTATTCATAATACAAATATCCGCCACATCAGCATACTGTTGCAAACATAAATCAGTAACAAAATTTCCTAGCAGACTTTCAGGTTTTCCTTTTTTCATCTCCATGTCAGAAACACACAAAACCTCATTCATCACAGAATCAATAGCTAATTTATAAGGCGCAATTATAGTAGCAGCTAGACTATCCTTTTCTGATTTTACATCCATACTTGATTCTGAATGAGAAACTAAATTATACTGAACACTGCAAGCGGTGAGTAACAAAATAGTTATGTAAAAGATCGGGGATTTCAACTTCATGAGGCTACAATATTAAGAAATAAAATTATTGTGTGTATAATTGCAGTATGTATTCTTTCGAAACAAAGATAAGAGTAAGATATGGAGAAACCGATCAAATGGGGTATGTGTATTATGGTGTATACGCACAATACTTTGAGGTTGGTAGAGTTGAACTTTTACGCTCACTTGGAATAAGTTATAAAAAGTTAGAACAAGCAGGATGCATGCTGCCTGTTATAAATTTTGAAATCAGTTATAAAAAGCCTGCTCTTTATGATGATGAACTAAATATACGAACAACAATCAAACTACTTCCTACCACAAAAATTACATTTGAATACGAGACTTATAATGCTGAAAATATTTTGCTAAATAGTGGGAAAGTGGTATTGGTATTTGTAGATAAATCAACTATGAAGCCAACATTACCTCCTAAAATAATTTTGGAAAAACTAGAAGAAAGATTCTAATTTTTCATTGATCTAAGAATTACCTACTTGCACTTTTCTAAAAGCTTTTAACAAATAATAGATGATAAAAAATTCTATAACTAAAATAAAATGATGAATGAGATATACTAATTTCTGATTTTCAGTAATGCTAAAGTATTCCTCTACAACATAATAAAAAATAACAGCAAACAACATACCAATTATGGTTCCGATTTGTCTATTAATATCGATAAATGAAAAAATCTTTTTCTTTTTTAATAAGTGTGTTTCTGACCTTTGCAGATAATCACCAAACAGAAAAGTGAGGCTTCTTGACACATATATCAAAAGTGCAATTTTGTAGGAAAATGGAAATATTAGAAAACACAACATCCAAAAAACCATTACCAATTCTACAAATAAGGAAATTCGAAAGAAATATCTCTTGTATATTATTTTATGATAAAGTTTAGCAATGATAATAGATAATAGAGCAAATATGATTCCTAATATTGCAATCTCAGCAATCTTAATGGGTTGATATTGGCTAATGTAAGAACCGATTCCTGCACCTAAAAATAGAGAATTAAAAAACTTATATTTTAAATAGTTTCTGTGATGTATTTCAATGCTGTGTTCAGCCAAAACTATAGAATTAATAATAAGTAAGTCTTCTCACTTTAGCAATCTGCTTTGCTAAACGGATTACTTGCTTTGTATAGCCAAACTCATTATCGTACCAAGTATAAAGTACAACATCTTTACCTTCATCAGTGCAAAGGGTTGCATTGCTATCAAAAACCGAACAACATGAATCTCCAATAATATCGGTAGAGACCAAATCAGGATCGACTTGATAATTGATTTGATTTACAAGACTCCCACTTAAGGAAGCCTCACGCATTGTATCATTTATATCCTCTGTTGATGTGGATTTGTCCAAAGTTAATTTTAAAATAGCTAAAGAAACATTTGGAGTAGGTACACGTACTGCATTGGCAGATAATTTTCCTTCTAATGATGGAATTACTTTTGTAACTGCTTTTCCAGCACCAGTTGATGTAATCACCATATTGATAGCGGCAGAACGACCTCTTCTTGGTTTCTTATGCATATTATCCAAGAGGTTCTGATCATTAGTGTAAGAGTGTACAGTTTCTAAATGCCCTTTTACAACTCCATACTTTTTTTCTACCACATCTAATATAGGAGCAATACAATTTGTAGTGCAAGAAGCTGCTGAAAAAATATTATTATTTTCAATATCTAATTCTTTCGAGTTGATTCCATAAACTATATTAGGTATACCTCCACCTGGAGCAGTTAGTAATACTTTACTTACACCCTTTGCGTGTAAATGACGAGAAAGCGCCTGCTTTTCCTTGAAAGCACCTGTATTGTCAATTAATAATGCCTCATTAATTCCATAAGCAGTATAATCGACGTCTTCAGGATTTTTAGCATCAATAAAACGGATAACTTGTCCATTTACAATAACACTCTGATTTCCTAAATCAACCTCCACAACTCCTTTAAAAGAGCCATGAACAGAATCAGTTCTTAAAAGGTCGGCTCTTTTTATTATTTGAGCATCTGTTAATCTTCTTACAACTATGGCTTTTAACCTTAACTGTTGTCCTTTACCCGCTTGTTTAATCAATTCTCTAGCTGCTAGTCTTCCGATTCTTCCAAAACCAAACAAAATGACATCTTTTGGCTGGAGGCCTGTACTTTCGCTTAACATTTTGCTTAATTTATCACTTAAAAAGGCGCTTGCATCTGTAGACCCACTTTCTAAATATTCTGCTGAGAGCAAACCAATATCCAATTTTGAAGGTGCTAAATCCATTTTTAGCATTTCACTAGCAAGTTTGGCGGCAGTCTGAACATCTGTTTTTCTTTTTACAACATTATTAGCATAGGCAAAAAAGTTCATCAATTCCGATACCCCAATTTCTAAAAGTTGATTTCTGAAGAGCACCAATTCTATTCCTTTATCGTACATTAAGGTGCCTACTGAGTTAAGTAAGTTTACACCTGATTTCTCTTTGCCTATCCAATCATTTAATTGGTTTTCATAAGATGCTGCCATTTTTTGTTTTATTAGTAGTTTTTAAAATTGCTGCAAAAATAGTTTTTATTGGTAAATAAAACATAGGATTTAATAGGATTTAGAAACCGACAAGTAATAACTAAAATGAAGTAACTATTTTTCCTACTTTTACAACATGATTATTGAATTTCACAAATACCAAGGAACCGGCAATGATTTCATTATTATAGATGATAGAGAAGAAGTGTTTGACACAGAAGATTGCAGTCTTATATCTACACTTTGCGAAAGAAGAATGGGTATAGGGGCTGACGGTCTAATATTATTAAGAAACCATGCTGCAACTGATTTTGAAATGATTTATTTTAATGCGGACGGGAAGGAATCCTCTATGTGCGGAAATGGGGGTAGGTGTATAGTTTCTTTTGCTCAACTACTCGGAATCATTAACACCAACTGCAATTTTATGGCAATTGATGGCATTCACAAAGCTAAAATAATTGATAATGAAGTGGCTTTGCAGATGCAAGATGTAGATGAGATAAATAGAGAAGCAGATGCTTTTGTGCTAGATACAGGCTCTCCTCATTATATTTCTATTGTGGAGAATGTTGATACTATAAATGTGCAGGAGAAAGGTGCTAAAATATCCCATGCTGCTACTTATAAAAAAGAAAGTATAAATGTAAATTTTGTGCAGTTAGGAAACCCTCCAAAGATGCGCACCTACGAAAGGGGGGTAGAGGCTGAAACCTTATCTTGCGGAACGGGAACAGTAGCTGCTGCTATTGCCTTAGATCAAATTGATAAAGTAGAGGATAATTTAATTGAAATAACTACTGGTGGTGGCAGTTTATCTGTAAGCTTTGAGCCTTTTAAAAATACCTATAGAAACATTTGGTTGAGCGGTGAAGCAAAGTTGGTGTATATGGGAGAATTTGCATGTTAAAAACAGTAGAAATATCGCTCAGATCCTTAGAAAACAAAGATTTAGATTTTTTGTTAGCGCTAGAAAACGATACGTCTATTTGGGGAGTTAGCGGAACTACTACTCCATTTACGGAGGTGCAAATTGAAAATTACATACAGCATGCAAAACAAGATATTGGTATTGCCGAGCAGTATAGGTATGTGATAGATTTACAAGGCAGTCCTATTGGCTGTGTAGATTTGTACAACTACAATTGGCAAAAAAAAAGGGCAGGAGTAGGTATAGTCATTACAGAAACTTACAGAAGAAAAGGCTATGCAAAACAAGCTTTACTTCAACTAATAAATTACGCTTGGAATCATTTGCATTTGGAACAATTACATAGCAAGATTTCTCCCGAAAATAAAGGAAGTATTGCTTTGTTTTCAAAAGTTGGTTTTTTGCAAAAAGGAAACACTCTATTTGTGTTAAATAGATGAGAATCTTACTTATTCTATCTGTTTGTTGTTTTTTTGCTTGCCAAAGAGTTGAGGTAAAAGAGTACAAAAGCTACTTAAACCATCATGACACTATAAGGTACATTGGAAAAGAAACATGTAAACAATGCCATTTAGAGATTTACAAGTCCTTTATGCAAACGGGTATGGGACAATCCTTACGCCCAGCTATTAAAGCATATTCTGCTCTAGCAAATACAGTAACTGTTATTCATGATGAGGATAAAAATCTATTTTATGAACCTTTCTGGAAAAAAGATTCTTTATGGTTGCACGAATTTCAGCTAAAAGGAAAGGATACTACCCATTCTTTAAAGCGAAAAATAAATTACATTATTGGTTCTGGACATCACACCAATTCGCATTTGTTTGAGGAAAATGGATATCTGCATCAAATACCCTACACCTATTATACGCAGGAAAAAGTTGCAGATTTACCTCCTGGTTTTGAAAAAGGAAACAACAGTCGTTTTAGTCGAAAAATTTGCCTGGAATGTGTAACTTGCCATAATGCTAACCCTACTAATGTAGAGGGTTCTACTCATAAATATACCGTCATTCCTAATGGTATTGATTGTGAAAGATGCCATGGGCCAGGTGAGGCGCATTTGAAACAAATCCAATCTGGCAATTGGGTGGATACTTCCAAATACATTGATTATTCCATTGTGAATCCTGGAAAACTGCCATTGGATTTACAATTTGATGTTTGTCAAAGGTGCCATTTACAAGGCACTGCTATACTTTCTGAGGGTAAATCTTTTACCGATTTCAAACCAGGGCAGCACCTAAAAGAAGTCATGGATGTGTATATACCAAAATATGAAGGAGATGAATCTTTTATTATGGCCTCGCATGTGGAAAGACTGAAAGAAAGTGCATGCTTCAAAGCAGGGGAGATGAGTTGTATTTCTTGCCACGACCCCCACAAAAGCGTGCGTACTACCACTGTAACATATTTTGACAATAAATGCATGCAATGCCATGAGATGTGCAAAGAGGAAGAATACCAAAATGATTGTGCTTCTTGCCATATGCCAGCATCTTCTTCTACTGACATACCACATGTAAGCATTACCGATCATAAAATTGGAATTCACCATAAAAAGGTAAAAACTGGAAAAGGAGCCTTCTTAGGGCTTTTTGCCATCAACAATGACAACCCTAATAATTTGTCAAAAGCAAAAGCTTATTTAAAGCGTTTTGAAAGTTTTGAGCCAAACCCTATCTATTTAGATTCTGCTTTTAAGTTTTTACAACTTTCATCTAACAATTACACTTCTTTTATAGCATATTATTATTTGAGAAATAAAAATAAAGAACTTATCAATTTTGTAATGAGTAATAAGCTAAATGATAACAAATATTCCTGTAATGATATGGCGATGGCATATATTAGAATTGGAGAAACTTATGTTAAGGAAGGTCTGAATATTGATGCGGAAAAATTTTATAAACTAGCAATACAACTTATGCCGTATGAAATTGATTACAAAATAAAATATGGTTCATATTTGCTAAATACAGATAAAAAAGATGATGCATTTATTGTATTTACTAATGCTTTAGAACTAAACCCTACAATAAAAGAAACCCACTTGAATTTAGGATATATTGCCTTGTTAAATGCAGAATTTGAGAAAGCAAATAATAGCTTAAATAAAGCAATTGCATTAGACCCAAATTATGTGTTAGCATATGAAAACCTAGTTTTATCAGCCCAAATGCAAAATAATATAGTTGATGTCAAGCGTTATTTAAAGAAAATTTTGGAAATTGCTCCCAATCATAAAGCTAAGGAAATCTTACAAAACTTTTAGTTTGAAAAGAAGAAGAAAATTTAAGCGTAAAAACCTGCCTTTTGTAAAAAAAGTAATCATCTCTTTTATTGGAATTATGTTTTTGTTTGCTATACTTTTAGGACACAGATTGTATAGTTATGTATATCAGCCGAATATTAAGCTAAACGACAAAGCTGAACAATTTGTTTTGATACCTACAAATTCCAAATTTTCTGATGTTGTAAGAATCCTTTCAGATAAAGGTTTACTTTTGGATAAAAACTCTTTTGAATGGGTAGCGGAAAGAAAGAATTACAAGTTTAATGTTAAAGCAGGAAGGTATTTGATAGCTAGAGAAATGAACAATAATGAATTGGTAAATATGTTGCGCTCTGGCAATCAAGTTCCTTTAAATATTAGGTTTCATAATTTAAAAACAAAGGAACAGTTAGCAGGAAAAATAGCAAGCCAATTGGAAACTGATTCTTTATCGTTTATTCACTTAATCAATAACTCCGTTTTTCTAGATACAAATGGATTTACATTAAAGAATATAGCATCTGTTTTTATTCCAAATACTTATGAGTTCTATTGGAACACTTCAGCCAAACAATTTGCAGCAAGAATGTTAAGAGAGTATGATGTATTTTGGAATATAGAAAGAAGAAGAAAAGCAGAAGAAAAAGGACTTACAAAAGCTGAAACCACAACATTAGCTTCTATTGTTGAATGTGAATCCTATAAAAAAGAGGAGCGGCCAATAATTGCACGCTTGTATTTGAATAGATTAGAAAAAGGGATGAAACTACAATCGGACCCTACTATAATTTTTGCGATTGGAGATTTTTCCATCAGGCGAGTTTTAACAAAAGATTTGAAAATTGATTCTCCTTACAACACCTACATTAATAAAGGGTTACCACCAGGGCCTATTTGCTTACCTTCTATCAATGCAATTGATGCAGTTTTAAACGCTACCGACAACGACTATCTTTTTATGTGTGCAAAAGAAGATTTCTCTGGCTACCATAATTTTGCAAAAACTTCCAGAGAACATAATAGAAATGCAAAAAAGTACAGAAGAGCATTAAATAAGAGAAAAATAATGCGTTAAATGATTAAATTCGCGAGCTCAAAAACTTAAGAAAAAATGACAAAAATAAAATTTGGAACCGATGGATGGAGGGCTATTATTGGAAAAGAATATACTACCGAGAATGTAGCAAGAGTAAGTGTTGCGGTGGGGGATTGGTTGCAAGATAAATATAAAAACCCCTCAGTAGTAATTGGGCACGATTGCCGTTTTGCTGGAGAACTCTTTACAGAAACAGCTGCAAAAGTTTTAGCTTCAAAAGGTGTAATCGTAAAAATTGCAGAAGGATTTGTGTCAACTCCAATGGTTTCTCTTGGAGTGGTTAATAAAAAAGCAAACTTAGGAGTGGTGATTACTGCTTCTCATAATCCCCCAAGCTATAACGGCTATAAACTAAAAGGTGATTTTGGAGGTCCGCTATTACCTAATGATATTGCAACTATAGAAAATAGAATCCCGGATAAAAATTCAGTTGATTTAGATGCTATTTCTATGAAAAGTTTGGTGTTGGAAGGTAAAGTGATTTATGTGGATCTGGAAGATATGTACTGTAAACATGCTGCAACTCATTTTGATTTGAAGGAAATTCGAAATTCAGAAATGAAATTTGCTTATGATGCTATGTATGGCGCAGGGATGAATGTTGTGAAGCGTTTACTTCCAGAAACTACTTTGCTGCATTGTGACGATAATCCGGGGTTTTTAGGTACTGCTCCAGAGCCAATCCATAGAAATTTGCAAGAATTTTCTGATTTGATGAGAAATAATGATTTAAGTTGTGGTTTAGCAACAGATGGAGATGCAGATAGAATTGGTCTGTATGATGATAAAGGGAATTTTATTGATTCACACCATATTATTTTGCTACTCATTCATTATATGGTGAAATATAAAGGTATGACAGGGAAAGTGGTAACTGCATTTTCGTGTTCAGTAAAAGTAGAGCAAATATGCAAGCACTATGGATTAGAACAAGAAATAGTTCAAATTGGTTTTAAACATATTGCTGGGAAGATGATAACAGAAGATGTGCTTCTAGGAGGGGAGGAATCTGGAGGAATTGCTACTAAAGGTCATATTCCTGAAAGAGATGGTATTTGGATGGGACTTATCTTATTTGAATTTATGGTTAAATCAGGTAAATCATTAACTGATCTTATTCAAGAGGTATATAATATTGTAGGTACATTTGCTTTTGAGCGTATTGATTTACATATTGAAAATGATACGAAACAGGCTATTATTGAAAATTGTAAGGCTGGCAAGTATAATCATTTTGGAGAGTATAAGGTAGAAAGAGTAGAAACTATTGATGGATTCAAATTCTTCTTTGATGCTAATAGTTGGTTAATGATTCGTCCATCTGGCACCGAGCCTTTACTAAGAACTTATGCAGAAGCTCCTAATCAAGAGAAAGCATTTGATATACTAGCAAAAGCCAAGGCAACTATCTTGTAATGAGAGGGTTGTTTTTGATATTATTTCTTTCTTTTAGCACTCAATTTTATGCACAAGAAATAGAAACAAAAACTCTTAATAAAAAGCGAAAAAACATACTATTGATTTCAGAAGGAGTTGCTTATTCCGCCACATTAGTAGGACTCAATTCACTTTGGTATAAAGACTATCCTAGAAGTAATTTTCATTTTATCAATGATGATGGTGAGTGGCTACAAATGGATAAAATGGGACATATGACATCTTCCTATTATATGGGAGTTGCTGGGATTAAAGCTTATAGGTGGGCGGGGATGAATGAGAAACAGGCAATTTGGTACGGAGGGCTTTCCGGAAGTTTTTTTCTCACTGCAGTAGAAGTACTTGATGGTTTTTCAGATCAATGGGGGGCTTCATCAGGAGATTTATTAGCCAACACTTTAGGGTCAGCACTTTGTATTTCGCAAGCCCTATATTGGAATGAGCAGAAAATAAAATTAAAATATAGTTATACTAAATCCTTTTGGGTTGATAAAAACCCTGCACAATTAGGAGAAAATCTTCTACAGAATATGTTAAAAGATTATAATGGGCAAAAATATTGGGTGTCATTTAATATTAAGGCAATATTGAAATTAGAAAATGATTTTCCTTCATGGCTTTCCTTTTCATTTGGATATAGCGGATATGGAATGATAAATCCGTATCATGAAAAAGATGACCCTGAAAGAATAAGAGAATATTTTTTAGCATTAGATGTTGACTTAAACAAAATACAAACGAAATCGAAAATTGTAAATTCAGTTTTACATACTTTTGGATTTGTAAAATTCCCAATGCCTACTCTAGGTTACAGAAAAGGAGAAGTTTTTCTACATCCATTATTTTTCTGATGAAACACAATTACAAAACAGGGGATAGGGTATTATTTATCAATGAAAATGATAAAGGAACTATTCTGATGTTTATTGGTGCTGCGAAAGCCAAAGTGTTAAACAGTAATGGTTTTGAACAAATGGTATCACTTCATGAAGTTATGGCGTTTCCATCAGACACACATAAAGAGAATGCTTATGGTAGTTTCACAACATCAAAAGACGAGGTAGTGAAGAAGGTGAAAGACTCAAAGGGTAAGTTCAAACAATATGGAAACGATAAGATTAGTCATTTAGTTTTTAAGGCCGATTTACATATTGAAAACCTGATAGAACACTTTGAACACTTGGATAATTTTGAAATTATACAAATCCAATTAAACAGATGTAACGATTGTATTACTTTTGCTAAAAATGAAGGAATCCCAAGATTAAAATTGGTACATGGAGTAGGAAAAGGCACTTTAAAAAAAGAAATCCATTCTTTATTAAAAACTTATGGTTTACAATTTTCAGATGAGTATGGTTTTACTGAAGTGATAATTGCTTATTTTTGTTAATTATGAAAAGATGTATTCTTATTGGATTTTTATTTTTAAACTATTCTGCTTTTGCTCAATCTACTGCATTTATCTATGGGGGTGGAAATCTGTGCGATAATGCCGGAACAATAGATGTGGAAATCAGCCTAACAGGAACTGCTCCTTGGAATATAGTTTATGCTATTAATGGAGTAAGCCAGCCTTCAATATCTACCTCTAGTAATCCACATATACTGTCCGCAAAAACAGCTGGCGTTTATACGATTGTTTCTGTATCAGATGCTGTAGGAGTTGGCACTACAAGTGGTAGTGCAATTGTAAATATTTTACAAGCACTAACTGCACAATTTACTATTACACCAGATACGCTTTCTATTATGTACCCTACAGCTAAGTTTAAAGAAAAAACTGTAAATGCTACTAGTTGGAGTTGGAATTTTGGTGATAATACTGCAATTGATAACTCACAAAACCCCATTCATACATATGATTCTGCTGTAGCTGTGTATCAGGTTACTTTAGTTGCTGCGGATGCAAACGGATGTACAGACACTACCTTTCGTCAAATTTGGGTAAATGACGAATATTACATTTACATTCCTTCTAGTTTCACACCCGATTGGGATGGTATAAATGATAAACTTTGTTTATACTATCATGCAATTCGCGAACATACCTTTGATTTTAAAGTGTATAACATGAGGGGTGAAGTGGTGTTTTTTACTAAAAGTATTAAAAATATGGTTTGTGACAATTTTGCAAAAAACGGCTGGGAAGGAATACATAATAAGTCAGGTAAAGAGTTGCCAACTGGTAATTATGTTTATGAAGTTTATTTCCAAGACTTTGAAGGCTGGAAGCATCATGATTTTGGATTTTTACACCTTATCCGTTAGAAAAATCAGTCGAGAACTCCTTGGCACTAAAAGCATATTAATTTCTATTTGATTGTTTTATCATCTGGTTCTAATATTATCCTTCCTAAATGAGTTGGCAATCCATCTTAATTATTACTTTCTTCTTCTTCCCTCTCTATAATTTTTACAATTTGCTTGTCACTTATTCTTTTAGCAATAATTTTTTTCTTCCTATCTAAAAGATAAATAACTGGAGTAGAATGAATATCATATTGCTCGCGCCAATTGGATGTAGCAACAGGATTACCCTCTTCATCAAACTGAATATCTCCCACATTTATCCAATTACCTGTATTGTGTTTACCTATGAATTCTTTCCATTTTTCTACATCAAACTCAGTAGTTACTGCAAACACTTTCACATCTATTCCACAACTGGATAAAGAGTCGCAAACCGCTTTTACTTTTGGAGCCTCTTTATTACAATGACCACAATCAGGGTCATAAAAGAAAAGCAAGGTGTAGTCTGCTTGCAAATGATAAAGAGAATGAAAGCGGCCTGAAGTGTCTTTAAACACCAAGTTTGGCGGCTTCTTACCTATCATATTTGGGCTAATTCTATTAGCCCTTTCAATTATTTTTTCCAGTTGTTTCTCCCTTACCCAATCACACTCTCCATTCATATAGTATTTTTCCACCATATGCACAAAAACAGCATCCATCCCCATAATTTTGGATCGTTCATAGGTAGAAGTGATGTAAGAAACCACATATTGAAATACTTCTTTATCTCGTCTTGAGTTTTCAACTAAAATGTCTGCAGAAACAATAATAGAGTCAGGATTTTTGGGTGTCATTTTTTCTAAATACTGATCCATTTTATTAAAGAACACTGGCGTTCTCAACATCCTAGCATCTGAAAAGTCCATATTATCCCAAAAATGCTTTCTATAATAGTAAAATTGAAAATTCGCTTTTGGTTTTCCAGTGGAATCTAATGGAGTTTCTGGAATTTCAATATCGGTTGTAGCTCGAATAATTTTACTGAAAAATACATCAGGATATTTTTTATAAAAATTGTTTCTATACTCTCTTACATCATCATCAACTTTACTTATTTCAGCTTGTATTTTCGCTTTTTCGGCATCCGAACTTGCGTTGTCTTGCTTTTCCTTTAAGGGTCCTACTTCTTTTTGTTTCTCAGTAATGTAATTCAGATAAGTATAAAAAGCCGTATTTTCCTTTGAGTTTTGGAAACGCATAGCAGCAACTAGATTATTTTTATCTGTTGTAAAGGAAAAATGTTGTTCTGAAATGATTAACTCAAAATATTTACCATCAGGAAGAACAAGTAAATAAATACCTCCCTCAAGTACCTTTTCTCCACTAAAAGTGAGCTTCCCATCTTCTATATCAGTAGTATCACTTGCATATTGCTTTCCTCCAAAATAATAGGCTAAAATTGCTGTGGTATCTTGTATGTTTTTTATCTCTCCGCTTATTTTATAACCATCTTTTGATTTGGCTAATAGTTGAGATAAGTTTTGTGGAATTGAATTAGTAGAAAAGCAAAAAAACAGAAGTAATAATATTATATTTTTCATTTTAAATATTTTGAATTTGAAAAAGAAAGGCAAAATTAAGAATCAAAATGATTCTAGCAAGATTCTATTGTTTGTTTTTTAGCACCCCCTCTAAAGAAACAACTGCTATAATTACACTGCCACCAATATAAAAAGAAGGACTCATCTTCTCAGCATCTCCAAAGATTAAAAGAGCTAGTAAAATACTGTAAATAGGCTCGAGATTTATAGCCATTATAAGAGAATATGGCGTAATATGTTTCATTATTTCTGTCATCCAAACAAATACTCCTGCTGTGCAGACAGTTCCTAAAATAAGTAAATAACAAAAATCTGACATCGAGATAAAAGAGGTAAACAAAGAATAATCTTGATTACATAAAAACAAGCAACTAATTATGAAGATGCCTGTTAACATTTCAATCATAGTAATCTTTGCCGCATCAATTTTTCCGATATACTTTGCATTAAAGATTGTAAATAGCGTACCTAGGAACGCAGCTATTAACCCAAAAACATAACCAGTAACATATTTTGATTCAGCACCTAATATATATATTAACGCAGCAATAACAACAAGGCTCATAATAACCTCATATCTTAACAACTTCCTTTTAAAAAGAATAGGTTCTAAAATTGCTGCAAACAAGGAAGAAGTTGCTAAACATACAACTGCAACTGACACATTTGATACTTTTATTGAATGAAAAAAACACAACCAATGAAGAGTAACTAAAACACCAACACCAACAATACCTAAAAAATCTTTTCTTTTAATAGAGAATAGTTGATTCTTAAATACTAAAAATATAGCTAGCGTAATGAAGGCTATTAGCATTCGATACCATACTAAGTGAATAGCTTCTAAGGTAATTAATTTTCCAAAAATACCAGTAAAACCCAATACTAAAACCATAATATGGAGTGAGCTCATTTTATATTTCTTGATAAGATGATATAACATAAATGAATTTGATAAATTTGTGCAATAATACAAATGAACATGAAAATAATTATCTCACCTGCAAAAAAGATTGATAACAGTGACAATAAAGAAGATATTAGATTCTCACACTGTTCTTTTCTAAATGAATCGAAAGAATTAATAGAAATCTTAAAAGGTTTTACGCCAACTGAGTTGTCAAAAATAATGGGTATAAGTCATAATTTAGGCTTATTAAATGCTGATAGGTATGTAAATTGGTCATTACCATTTAATACAGAAAACTCAAAACAAGCTATACTTTCATTTAGTGGTAGTGTCTACCAAGGGATGAATGTTAATGATTTTGATAATAATGATTTTGATTTTGCACAGAAACACCTAAGAATATTATCTGGTCTATATGGAATACTAAAACCTCTTGATTTAATCCAGCCATACCGATTAGAAATGAGTGCAAAATTAAAAACTGAGAAAGGGAAAAACCTATACTACTTCTGGGGAAACCTCTTGACAAAATATATGAAAAAAGAAATACAAGAACATAAAGATGATTATCTTGTTAATCTAGCTTCAAATGAATACAGTAAAGCTATAAATATCAATGAGTTAGGAGTCCCTTTTATAACTCCTGTTTTTAAAGATTTAAAAAATAATAAATTGAAAGTAATCTCTTTCTTTGCTAAAAAGGCAAGGGGTAAAATGTGTAGATTTATAATCAAGAATAAGCTGACCGCAATAAAAGAATTGCAAGAATTTAATGATGATGGATATATTTTTGATAAAGATCTTTCAACAGATTCTGAATTGATATACACAAGATAGTATCAGTTAATCTGAAGATTAATTAATTGTGTCTGTTTTTTTAACTAAATTTACACCAAACTTCAATCATGAAAAAGCAAATACTTCTATTACTATTACTCCTTTTACATGTACAAGCAATTAGCCAGATAAGTCCTTGTACTTTAACAGGAGGTAATGTTTACATCGACCATAATAGTCCGCCTTGGATGATGAACGCAACTGTTAACGGAATGTCTACATACTCATATGCTTGGATCGATACAAATGGCGTAGTAGTGAGCACAGGTAATCAAACTCCGTTCTATACTCGATGGTGTGTGACAATTACAGATAATATAACAGCCTGCGACACCACAATCTGCCAAGACTGCATTGCAGATTCTAATTCTTTATGTGCGTGTCCTATGATTTATATGCCTGTATGTGGCTGTGATGGTCTAATGTACTCAAATTATTGTATTGCAGATTGTGCAGATGTACCGTGGGTTCCTGCGACTTCAAATGGTATGCCAGGAGGGTTTCTTGCATGCTCAACATGGACACCAACGTTTGGACAAAACTCTTGTGGTGTGGAAATATCTGGGGATAGTATTTTATGTAATTGGTTAAACCCGCAAGTTCTAACAGCTTCTCCAAATGCCGTAACTACATTGCCAGTAACTTATCAATGGTACGGAAACGGAATGTCATCGAATAGTAATGTCTTGACAATTAATAGTCCTGGAACATATTGCGTAACACAAATAGATGCAAATGGATGTATTGATTCAACTTGTATTAATGTTATGGTTCAGGATATTCCAATTTATACAGTTCCTTCACCACCAATTATTTGTCTTGGAGACTCCATTGTTTTAGAGATTGATACTTTTGGTTTATCTAATATAGGTTGGGTTCCTAATAGCTTACCTACTCCTCCTGTACATAGAATTGTAGATGTTCCTATATTCTCACATGCATACATAGTAGAAGCTATTGACACGGTTGGCTGTGAGAGAAGGGGTGAAATATTTGTAATAGTAGACTCATGCAGTACATCTATGAATGAGTTATTCAATAAACAATTAAAAATATACCCAAACCCTACATCTGGAAAAGTAAACGTAGAACTTCCGAAAGGTGTGGTAGTTGATATTAGTTTAACAGATTTACAAGGAAGGGTTATACATCAAAAGGAAGATGTTTTTGAAAAGTATATTTTTAATACTAAAGAAGTTGCAAAAGGAATGTACTTGATTAAAGTTGATAGTCAAAAAGGAAAGTATAGTAGAAAATTACTTGTTGAATAATGATTTTAAGAAATATCATAAAAGCTACTTTTACGATAAGCATATTGCTTTTATTGTTTTCTGCTTGTAAAAAAGAAAAACAGGTAGTTGGCAATAATAATGCTCCTTACTATGCAGAAGTCCCAACCGTCTTAGTTGAGTTTTATGTCAATCGGATTTTTATAGATTTGATTGGACGAGAACCTTTTGATGAGGAAATGACAAATGAAGTGGCTTTTCTAAGAACTTATGATTTATCAAAGGAAGGGAGGGATTCTTTAATTCTAAAGTTGCAAACAGATACTAATTATATTCCTGGAGATTCTTCATATAAAATAGCTTATTACCATAGAATGTATGAAATTCTTAAAGTGAGGATGATTGAAGGGGCTTCTAATGCAGAAATTAACCAATTTAGCTACAATGCTTACAATCAATATGTAGTAGATTCTATTGCTGGAAAAATGCTTGATGCATACAACAAACTGCTCAAGTATCATAACCTGAATGATGTTATCAAATCTGAAATACAGTATTATAATGGGGAAATAAATATAATGAATGTACATAGAAGAATGATTTATAATGCGGTATATGATGAGATTAATATGAATGTTTTCAATTACATCAACGCCGTGTTTGATAATCTTTTATTCAGATACCCTACAACATTTGAATTTGATGAATCGTATAAAATGATATCGGATAATACACCACAAATTCTGCTGGGACAATCTGGGCAAAGCAAATATGATTTTGCCAACATTATTTGCAACTCTAGGGAATTTTATGAAGGTGTAATCCAGTGGGCTTATCTTACCCTGCTTGCAAGGGCTCCCACATCAGAGGAGGCTGACATACTGATGAATACTTTTTATTATGATTATGACTTTCAATATGTGCAAAGACAAATAATGATCTCAGATGAATACGCGCATTTTAAATAAAATATTATGAAAAATTTAACTCTTCTATTGCTTTGTTTTGCTCTTATTTTATCGGCTTGTAAAAAAGAGGAGGAGATTATTTATGATGTTAATCAAGTAAATGCCAATTCATATAATTCCGGAAAAGATAAATTAAAGAGCATTTCCCAATACATTTCTATTCTTTATGCTAATTTGTTTCAAAAGGCACTATCGGCCAATGAATTAGTAGAAATTTCAAATTGTATAATATCCATTGGCGACAAAGAGGTGGCAAACGAAGTTGTATTGAGTAATTTTATGAATAAAACAGGAGTTATTATGCCATCTGATTCATTGATGAGATCAGATTTGGATGCTTTTTTGGAAGAAACTTACAATCGTTTTTTTATTCGCAACATCACAGAAGCTGAAAGAGAGTTTTTCAAAAACTTTTTAGAATCGAATCCGGATGTTTCTGTTGAAATGGTTTATACTGCCTTTTCACTTTCCAATGAATATCAATTCTACTAAAATGCCAAAAAAATGAAAAGAAGAAATTTTATTAAAAAAACAGTACTAGGCTCAGCAGCAGCCATTAGCATTCCATATATTTTACCAGCTGGAAGATTGTTCGCTCAAAGTGGAGCTAAACTGGCCGATCATGTGGTTTTTGTGGCATTCGCAGGAGGGTTGCGACAACAAGAGTCTGTTTTACAGAGGTATCTGGATGATAGCCAACAATATCCTTCTGCTGGAAACATCATGTATAATATGTTTAATGGTGCTCCTCCAAATGATAAAATTGTATATGGAACAACACAAGTAGTCCAAGGTGATACGCCTATTCCTAAAATCCTAAACCAAACCTTTGAAAGTCAAGGTACGCTATTTAGAGAAGTCAATTCCTCTTTTGTTGGGCATTATGGAGGATTGAATACTTTACTTACAGGAAACTATTTGTATTCCCAAGGACTTAGAAATAAACCCACAATGCCAACAATTTTTGAGTATTTGAGAAGATACACAGGGGAGAAGGCTACAAAATGTTGGTATGTAGGTAATGGTATTGGTAATTCTATTCCGCTTTTAGACTATAGCACACATGCTGAATACGGCTCTCGGTTTGGTGCAAACTTTTTAGCACCCACCATCACTTTTGGATCGGATGGGGAAAAGCATTTGAAAAATGCAAAAATATATCATCCAGAAGATGAACTTGCTCCCATGTATAAAATGAAATACTTTTTGGATAATGTGTGGTATTCTCAAGGGAAAACATTGCCATCAATTGGAAATACTGAAGAAGAAAAAGCAGAAATAAAACAGTTTATTGCTGATATGTTTGTAAAAAAAGAAGCTGGAGCCATAGCTTTTCCGCCAGTTGGTGGAGGTGATAATGCAACCATTGGATACGCTTGTGAAGTAATTAAGCGTTTCAAACCTACCTTAACGGTTGTATATCTTTCTTCTGTTGACAGTTGTCATGCTAATTTCTCATCTTATCTAAGGAATATTCATGCGTCAGATCATGGAACGGCTCATCTTTGGGATTTTATACAAACACAAGTGCCAGAAATGGCTGGCAATACTGCAATGATTATTATGCCAGAACATGGGAGAAATGATGAGGCTAATGGTATTATTGATCAGAATGCTTTTTGGGCTTATGATCATTCTGATGCAAATTCAAGAAGAATTTTTGGAATGATGGCAGGGCCAAGTATTGATGCTAATTTATCTGTTGGAAGTGAAAGCAACCAAATTGGTGATATTGTAAATGTAGCGCCCACCATTGCTGAAATTCTTGGATTTAAGAATGAGATGTTAAGCTCTGGTTTAACAACTTCTAATCAATCCTTATTTGATTTGATCTAATTAGATGAAAAAGCTTCTGTTTATATCCTCCCTAATATTGCTTTTTAGTCATTGCGAGAAGGAGAAAGTAGTAAATCCTTATGATGACACTTCTTTGGATCCACCGCTAGAAGATACTGTAAATTATTTTTCCGATCCACAAGCATTTTCGGCACTTCATTCTAATGTGTTTATGCCTTATTGTGCTAATTCTGGATGTCATGACGGTAGTTTTGAGCCGGATTTTAGAACAATAGAGAGCGCCTATAATACGCTTATCTATCATCCTATTATAAAAAATGATCCGCAAAACACTTATTCTTATAGAGTAATTCCTGGAAATTCAGATATGTCTGTTATGTATAAAAGGATGTTAATTGATATTGATAGTTTGTCAGGAATTATGCCATTAGATGCATCAATAGAGTATGATCCCACACAATCACACGCTTGGCATGGGGAAAAAGAAAAATACATACAAAACATTAAAGATTGGATAGAGGGAGGCGCAAAAGATATGTTTGGTAACTCTGCTGCACAAGCTAATTTATTGCCAAGAATGAAAGGGATGTTAGCTTACATCACAGGGCAAGTAACTGTTCTGCCTAGAGATGGTTTTAGAGGATCGATACTTATCCCTACTAGTGTAAATTCGCTTGATTTATGGTTTTGCGTCACTGATGATCAGTTAACTGCTAATCAACTTACCTACAATAAAATAAAGTATTCTGCTTCACTTTTTAATTTTGAAAATCAACCAGAGTATAGCCTGGATGTACAAGTATCTCCACTTTTAGAAACTGGATATTATGGCGCTACAAATATTGTAGAATACTACCATAAATACATCTTAGATGTAAGCAGTTATAGCTCTGGTGATATTGTGTTTGTAAAAATTTATGTGCAAGATAATGTGAATAATGTAACTGAAATCCCAACCAATGGTAGTCAGTATCAAATTGTAAAATACTTTACACTAGAGTTTATATAATGAAAAAATACCTATTACTAGCACTTTTGCTGCTTACTTTCTCTTGTAAAAAAGATGAAGCAACACCAGAATTCAGGATATCTTTGATAAATACTACTCCAACTACTTTACAAGAATTTCAGGAGAATGTACTAGTAACTATTACCTACCAACATCCAGAAGGTTTTTTAGGTTTTACTGATCCTGATTATTTATCAATAGAAATCCATGATAGCCGCCTTACAAATCCGGATTATTATCATTTACAACCACTCGCTCCTCCAAACGAGAATATTTCAATTCAAGGAGAGATTAATGTAGAAATTGACTCTCCCTTTCGTTTTGGAAATGGTAATTCTGAAACTTTAACTTACTCATTACGAATACAAGATAATAATAAGAATTGGAGCAACACTATTGTCACTCCAACTATAACGGTAAATAAATAATGAGAAGATTAATTTACTTTATTATTATCAGCATGCTATGCGGATTCTCTACTTTTGCGCAATACACAATGAGTAATCAAACTGTTACAACTTGCGAAGGTACATTAACCGATAGTGAAGCAAATACGGTAAATGTTGGTTATTATATCCATAATGAAAATTACAGCTTTACTATTTGCCCACCCAATGCTGTTTCTATTACTATTACTTTCACTTTTTTTGAAACAGAACTCAATAACGATTATGTAAGAATATTTGATGGACCAGATACTAATTCACCTTTAATTGGAGGGCCTTTTTCTGGAGCTAATCTACCACCAGTAGTGGTGTCAAATGGTTGTGTTACTATCAATTTTATAAGTGATATAAATGTAGCTGCAGAAGGTTTTGAATTGAATTGGGTTGCAAATGTATTACCACCAACCGCTCCCAATATTTCATTACCAAACAGCCCAACTTGCAGCACAAATGTGTTAAGTTTTATGCTAGATCAGAATATCCATTGCGATTCTGTATCTACTGCCATAATAAATGTAGGTGGGCAATTAAATCAAACTGTTGTAGCAACTCCTATTAATTGCATAAATGATTCAACAAATACGATTCAATTAAATTTATCACCAGGACTAAACGAGTCTGGTCTCTACAGTATTTATTTTGAGACTTATTATAAAGATCCATGTGATAGTATTTGGGTGTTATCATCTACTATTAATTTCCTTATAAATGATTGTCCTTTACAAGTAAATTTAATGACAAATAACGATACTATTTGTATAGGAGAAAGTACAGATCTTTTTGTACAAGTTGATGGGGGAGACTCTACTTCATACAATTATAATTGGACTCCTTTTTTACCATCTTCTCCTGGTCCGCATACTGTTTCTCCTTTAGTAACTACAACATATTATATTACCGTTAGTGATGCAGGTCCAGCACAAGCGCAAACAGACTCTATGACTATTTATGTATTACCGCTTCCTGTTCCGCAAAACGATACTACCGTTTGTAGAACAGGTCCTGATTTTAACTTAAACGCTACACCAGTAGGGGGTTCGTGGTGGGGATTTGGTATAGTAAGCGGAGGACAAGGTACTTTTTCTCCTAATACAACAGGGGCTGGAACACATACAGTAAATTATGGCTATGCAGGCTGTTCAGAAAGTATGAATATTACTGTTTTGCCTGTTGAAGCAGGTCTTGATATTGCTATTTGCCCAAATGCACCCACTTTTAATTTAAATACCTCAGCAACAACTCCTGGTGGTGTTTGGAGTGGATGTAATTGCATATTAGCAAATGGAGATATTACAGTAGGCGCTTTCCCTTCTACTTTTGGTGCAATTTATACGCTACCTAATGGGTGTGTAGATACTTTGGAAGTAATCGTCCAAGACATTGTTACGCAAGCAGACGACACTTTATGTCAAAAGGAAGCTAATTATATCTTAAGCTTTTCTCCTCCAAATGGTTATTGGGCTACACCTCCAACATTACCATTACAAGCAAGCGTCTGTGCAAATGCAATTGCTACTTTCCCATTTTCTGATACTTTTGAGGCGGGTCTTTTGAATTGGACTAATGATCCATTAAATGATTTTAATTGGACTGTAAATTCAGGTGGAACACCCTCATCTGGAACAGGCCCAGGTGGCGCTTATGAAGGTAGTAATTATGTGTACACAGAAGCATCAAACGGAAATTTTCCTTATAAAAGAGCAGGTATTATTAGCCAATGCTTGAACCTTTCGCAATATAGTAATCCTATTTTACATTTCTGGTATCATATGTATGATAACCCAGGAACTGGCCCTCAACCAGGACAGGGAACATTCTCAGTTGATATTTCTACAGACAATGGTACAACTTGGATAAATGATATCTGGCTTAGAAGTGGTAATCAAGGAAATCAATGGATAGAAACTGCTATAGACTTAAGTAATTATAACACTTCTACTGAAGTTTATATTAGGCTTAGAGTAGTTACTGGGATCCACTGGCAATCAGATGTAGCGGTGGACATGTTGTCATTTTTAGGGGGGGCAATTACCCCTAATGGAGTTTTCTTACCCATAATTGCAGATTCTGGCAGTCATACTCTAATCTACAATATTCAAGGCTGTTCTGATACTGTAAACCTTTATCTAAAACCTATTGATGCTGGAAATGATATGGATGTTTGCCCTACATCAAGTCCATTCAATTTGGCTGGGATACCATCTGGAGGTCTTTGGACGGGAACCCATATAACAAATCCTATTAACGGACTATTTAATCCTGCTTTAGGCTTGGGAGTAGATGATGTAACTTATACATTTGATGGGTGTACAGATACCGCATTTATATCTGTACAATCAACTGATGTCGTCTTGGATAGTATATTTGCTTGCAATGATGGTGCAATCATTACACTTGATTCAATGCTTTTTTCTCGCTCTCCAACTTATGGTAGTTGGAGTGGAAATGGTATCATTTCATCTACTTATCCTGGAGAGTTCGATCCTACAATTGCAGGCGCAGGAAGCCACACTATTTATTATACAGCTAATTCGTGTACCGATAGTATTATTTTTGATATAGCACCGCCAAGCATACTAACAGATACAATTATTTGTTCAACTGCAGCCGACTTCTTTTTATCTGCTAATCCTTCTGGTGGTCAATGGGCAGGGCAGGGGATAGTCAATAACAATACTGGCATATTCTCACCAACTTTAGCTGGAGTAGGAGTGCATGATGTTTATTATCAGTCACCTATTGGTTGTATGGATACAACTACTATCACAGTTTATAATAATCCGCTTTTATCAATGAGTGGGTTGTTAGGTAATTATTGTTTTGTAGATACCCTTATTCCAATTACTGTAAATCCTACTGGTGGGATTTTATCAGGAAATGGTATTAATAATTTGACTTTTAATCCCGCTCTTGCTGGGCCTGGATATCATATTATTACTTATACCTATGGCTCAGGTACATGTGTGATTGATATTGACACCCTTGTACTTGTTGGAGATTCATTAAACTTAAATACCTATGCTACTAAGGATAGCATCTGTTTTGGAGAAACGATATCTATTGGCGCAAACATATCTGGAGGAATTGGAAGTAATTATAGTTTTTCTTGGGGTAATAGTTTAGGAAATAGTTTTGAGCATTTGGTAAGTCCTACAACAAGCACTAATTATAATGTAGTGGTTACTGATGGCTGCACTGAGCCAGCAATAGGCAGTATTGATATTTTTGTTTACCCCACCTTTAGCCTTAGCTTTAATACCAGTACAAAAGATTGTTATGGAGCACTCGGTTACGCAAAAGTGAATGTAACAGGAAACAGTAATTATGACTATCAGTGGAATACAAATCCGATACAAACATCTGATAGTATTAATGCATCTGTAGCTAGAAATTATAGTTTAACGGTTACTGATAATGCTTCTAATTGTAGTATTTCAGATACCATCAGTATTCCTGGATATGATGATGTTTATGCTAGTTTTTTTATAAATAAAGAAAAATGCATATCCATATTAGATGGTGGTTTTCAGTTTATTGACAACAGTAATGTAAATATCGGGGAAATATCCTCTTCAAGTTTTTGGAGTTTTGGAGACAGCACATCAGTGCCTTATGTTTTTGGTACAAACCCAGAACATATTTATAGCGATACTGGAAATTATTTGGTGAATCTAGTGCTAATTAATAATGGATATTGCACAGATACAGCGTCATTGATGGTTTGTCTTTTCCCAGATAACAAGATTTTCGTTCCTAATAGTTTCACACCTAATCTGGATCATTGTAACGATGAGTTTTTTGTGAAAGGCGTAGGAGGGTTCTTTGAGTTTAACATCAAAATATATAAAAGGTGGGGGGGGGACATTGTGTTTGAATCAGATGAAATTATACTTACCGATAGTTATTCTGACGGGAATTTATGTAACATCCAGCAAGAATTATATGATTATTATAAAATGGGTGCATGGAACGGATTACTTGAAAATGGACAACAGGCACCAATGGGTGTTTATGCTTTTGTGATTGAATATAAACAATTAGCCGACTCACCAAAGGAGAAAATTGTAGGCACTATAACACTTATTAGATGATTTCAGTTTTACTTGCTTTTGGTTTTGGTGAAGAGGGGTATTACAAATTGTTTTTTTACTTATTCTCATATTACTGCTAATGATGCTTTCTAAAAAGAAGATATGGTTTCAATTATTAGCGAAATTGAACAGACTTTTTTTACCTTCATTGTGTAAAAAGGATATTAAAAAATTAAAGAAATGGGAGATGGTATTAGTTGCCTATAGGTACTGGGTAACTAAAAATGCTATCTAGTTTTTTAGTTGGGATTTTGGAAATTCTCCATTATCATCTTTTAGCTGATATTCAGTAAAATAAGAGAATATGCTCCAATTATCGTTTTTATTTAGTCCTAAAAAAACAATTTCTTCTACATTCTCTGTATTAGCATAATCTGAATTGTAACGAACTGTTACATACAACCCTCCTGGAAGTCCATCAATATCTTTTTCAATTTCAGCCAAATAATATTTTCTAGATATAAAATCACCTAATTCTGGCATTAGTTCTGTACTGAAATAAGCATTCCACTGCTTAAAAGTAGTTTGGGTTTGTGTTTGCTCTGACAGCATATTCCAACAATCTTGGTATTGCTTTTTGTTAAGTTTTGCTAGCCAACTAACAGCTGTTCTCTCTGCGTCACGCAATTGTTGTTTTTGTGTTTTTTGAGCAGAACATAAAAACACAGAAAAAGAGAGTATAATGAGTAAAAAAAATCTTTTCATATCATATAAATCGATTCGCAAAACTAAGAATATAAAGAGAATTAAGACGAATTATTGTATTCAAAAATGAAGAAATTAATAATTAAAGCAGAAGGAAATAAATTAAAATAGATTAGATGAACATCATATCATATTGATTTTCTGTATTTTATGTAAATTTAAAAAATGTCATTAAAATTTGGGATTTTCATTTATTTCTGATTAGTTTTATAATCACCAAAACATAGTATTAACCAAAACTAATGTAATATGGCTTATGAGCACAAAAACAGTAAAGGGCAAACTTACTACTTACACACACAAGAAGTAAAATTAAAATCGTCAAACAAACAACAGACGATTTATTTCTTTGCTAAAGACAAAAGATCGAATGCTTGTGATATTCCAGCAGGGAAGACGGTTGTTGAAAATAAAAGAACAGGACTTCCTTTTTTGAAAAAAGCTTAATTCTAATCTTTTTACCCAAAAACATGAAAAACCCCAAAAAATTGGGGTTTTTCTTTACACTTTAGCTTAATAATTTTCCACTATTTTTAAAGCAAAACAAACTATAATTAGAAAATTTTAACTGAGAAAAAGTACTAAATCAAGCTTTTTCTAGAACAAATTATTATTTTTTAATCTCTATTTATTAACCGTTTTAGAGGTGTAAATTGTCGTTTTTTATAAGCAACCCTAATTTTGAATTTGCATTTTAAAACTACTAGGTTAGAGGCTGTGTATCTATTTGATAAACAGATAATTAAATTGCCATGCAAATCGTCGGTTTCTTAGTAACTATTTCTTTTACTAGGTTAGTAAGTGCTTATTTTTCTTTTTGTTAATCTATAGTTATTAACAACTGTTTTTCAAATATTTTGAAGTAAATTAGTCAAGATACAGTAATTTTTATAAATTAGTAGCAGAAAAATTAACCTAGTATTAACCAAAAAATTATTAACTATGGGCTATTCACACACAAACAAAAAAGGAACAACTTATTACTTAAATTGTAAAGATGTTACTTTAAAGTCAACTGGAAGAGTACAGAGAATTTATTATTTCTCAAAAGATCAAAGATCTACAGCTTGCGATCTTCCTGATGGAAAAAGAGTTGTTGAAAATGACAAAACTGGATTACCATTCTTAAAAGGTAAATAAGTCAAAAACACAGCTAAAAATTTAAAAGCCCTGATTCTAGGGCTTTTTTTTTATTCCTAAACTTCTTCTTAACTAAAAAAAGAATGGGAAGTAATTTGTTTTTATAGTACATACTATATATAGAGTCAATGCTTTTATCTGGTAGTGATTAAATCACTTTTTTGTCCTATAATTAATATTATGTTAAATAGAAAATTTAATATAAAAGGGAGTCTCACTCCCTCTTTAATTATTTACTAGTCACATATACCCTTGCTTATAGATATAAACTTACTGTCAATACAATTATATTCGAAGGTAATTACACTAGAACCTTTATTATTTTCATATGTTATAGTGTTATCTGGCTTACCGTAAGACGGTGCTACCCCCCAGCAGGATTGGCTTCCAAAAGCTTTTTCATTCGGTTGGAACTATCATAGTCTCCTTTTAACGCATATAATTGTTTTAAAGAAATTATTGTATTCTTATCTTCAGCATCTAATTCAAAAGCTCTTTCCATATACGGTAATGCTTTTGTGAAATTATCATTTGCTTGTTTTGTAAGCGCTTTATACTTAGCGTCAGATTTAGCATCACTCGCCTTCCCTTTAAGTTTTACACCGTAATTGAAATACAATGCTCCAAGATTATAGTTTGTACCAAAAGAACTAGAATTAATATCTAGTGCTGATTTATAATCTTTTTCTGCTAATTCAAGACTCCCTTCTTGATCGTAAATGGTACCTCTATTAAAATAAAGCAAATCATTCTCAGGATCAATTGAAATAGCTTCAGATAATTTTTCAATTAATTCAGAAGTTCTACCTAGTTGAATAAAAAGATTAAGTTCTGTATTAATCAAGCCTTGATCATCCTCAAACATATCTCGTCCTAATGCTAAATACTCAATCGCTTTTTCTGTATTTCCCTCCTCAATAAAGATATTACTCATATGGATATAGATCGCAGGCTCGTTAAAATTAATATCAATCAATTGCTGAAGAATAAGCTTAGACTTTGAATTGTTCTTCATTTTATGAGATGCAAAAAAAGAATTATACAAGATAGTTTCTTTTGTAATATTTCCTCTTTTTAATTGATCTCCCTCATCATAAGGAAGAATATCATAAATGGCTTCATAAAGTGTAATTGCTCGTTGGTATTGGTCTGCATTATATTCTTCAATTGCTTTATTAAATAACTTATAAGCACACTGCACCAATCCTGATAAGATATCTTCTTTGGATGTCCATTTCCGTACAACTACTCTTCCTTTCTGATCTGTTTGTAAACATTTAAGATGAGCTTCTGTTGCTTTTAGCACAGCATCGTTATCCAACTGCTCTTCTTTTAATGCAATTTCTAAGTAAATTGGTGCTCTATAATTCCACATCTTAGGATCATTCGCAGTACTTTCAGTTGCATAGGCCTCATCAATATACTGTTTAGCCTCAGCAAGTTTCTCTTGTCGTAGCGCAATTGATGCATTAACTACATTATGTTTTTGTGCAAATCCTACAAAAGACATTGTAGAAACCAACAATGTTACCAATATTCTCTGTGTCATTTCTTAATATTTAATTTCATTAATTTTAAGATTATATGTCATACCATCCTTAGAAGACCTTAAATTCTCTAGCTTTTTCTTAATAAGATATTTATTCCCAACAATAACAATTACCATCTTATCTGTCTTAATTTGTGATTTAGCTAAAGCATCTATTTCACTTTTTGTTATTGTATTTAATACATTAGATTGCTTCTTAAGATAACTTTTATCTAAATCATATGTTAATACTCTATTTAAAAATCCTAATTTCTGATTTGGAGTTTCATATTTAAGTGATGCTGAATTTAGAAATGATTTCTTAGTAGATGATATCTCTTCATTGGTTAAGCCATCATTGGTATAACTATCTAGAATATTAAATATCTCACTCAAAGCACTATCAGTAACTTCAGTCTTTACACTAGTCTGTAGAGCAAATATCCCCGTATTCTTGCCTGATCTAAAAGATGAATACGCTCCATAAGTATACCCCTTATCTTCTCTTAAGTTTAAAAAGAGTCTCCCACTAGCTCCTCCTCCTAGCGATTTATTCATTATCTTAGACTTAAAATTAACTCCATCAACATCATAAGTATCTGATTTATGACCCATTAAAATAAAGGATTGAGTAGCCCCCTCTTTATCTAACAAATAAATCTGTGTTGTATTATCTTCTGGGAAATTAAAGTTGTTTGGTAGAGTTATATTTTTATTCTCCCACTTTCTTAAAAACTCTATTTTTGAATAAAAATCTTCTTTAGATATATTTCCAACCGCAATAAGTTCGCATAAATTTGGAGAATAGTTACCATAATAAGTCTTCACGTCTTTTAATTTAATCTTTTTTAGACTCTTCTCAGTCATAGATCTTCCATATGGAGAATCCCCAAATAAAATATTTGCCATTGACATCTGAGCAAGATAATTTGAATTTTTCTTCATTGATTCAAGACCTTCAAGGTTTCTTTTTTTAATTCTCTTAAAGTCTTCTTCATTAAAGTCGGGAGAAAAAAGCTTCTCTTCAGCAATCTTGAGTGTCTTGGTAAGATTATCTGTTAAAGACTCAATATACATAATTGTCATATCATCGTTAGATGAAAAAGTAATAGTACTCCCTAATTTTTGCAGTTCCGCAGACACTAACTCTGATGATTTATTTAGTGTGCTCTCATTCATCATTTGTGCAGTTAGATCAGCCACCCCTATATTTTTACTATTTTCAAATAATGAACCTCCATTTATTTTCAGCCGCATATAAACTTTAGGAACTTCTCTTGTTTGAGAAAAAATAGTCTTTAAACCATTAGAGAATGTCTCTTTATGGTAATCAGGAATATTTGGAGTCTTAGGCTCTGTGGCCTCGGGCATTTTAGCTCTACAACAAATATCAAATTCACCACTCGCTCTACTATAAACAAGATTGTCATATTGAGGGTCTTCTTCCAGAATTAAACTAGAATTTGGATTTATTGAGATTATAGAATCTAATTTATCAACAAAAGGGCTTTTTGGCTTAACTGAATTAATTACACATTTTCTATTCTTAATATACTTATTAAAGACTCTCATGACATCAGTTCGTGTTACATTTCTATATCGATCAATCTCTGATGAAATATTATATTTTCCACCTCCAAGCCATTCCCAGGATGAAATTGTACTAGCCTTACTAGAAATAGATGTCTTCATATCAACAAATTGGGTTATCATCTCTGTTTTTACCATCTCTAAGTCTTCATCAGAGAAACCGCTTTCTTCCCATTCTGCAATTGTATTCCTTATATCAGCCTCTATGTTATTAAAATAAACTCCTTGATCTTCTTGCCAATCAGGATAAGTAAGCACTCGAAAATGAAATTCACCTGCCAATTCTCTACATGGATGACTTACATTTGCTTGGATTGCCTTCTCTGATTTAACAAAATTCTTATAGAACATTGATTTTTTTCCGCCTCCCATTAATGCTGCAAGCATATCCAAAGGAGCCTCATCCTTATGATAATTCTGAACTGTAGGAAAAACCATGTCTATCATTGGTAGATAAACATTATCTGTGTAACCTGTATATATATCTGATGATAACCTTGGAATCATTGGTCTTAACTTCCTAACTTCGACACCTCTAGGGATGGAGCTAAAATATTTTTGGACTAAAAGAAGAACCTTATCTTTTTTTACATCACCTGTAATTGTTAGGATAGCATTGTTTGGGCCATACCATCTCAAGAAAAAATTCTTTAAATCTTCTAAATCAGCTCTATCTAGATCATCTACATATCCTATAACAGGCCAATTGTAAGGATGAGAAGGAGGATAAAGCGTTTGTCCTAGTATCTCAAAACTCATTCCGTATTGTCTACTTATTTGATTCTGATATTTCTCATTTTTCACCGCATCTCGTTGATTCTCAAACTTCTCAGGTGTTACAGCATTTAACAAAAAACCCATTCTATCTGCTTCAAGCCATAATGCAGTTTCTAAATAATTAGATGGTATTGTTTGGAAATAAACTGTTCTATCAGATGTTGTATTTCCATTCATATTTCCTCCAGCATCATTTATTATTTTAAAATGTTTCTCATCCGGAACATTCTCAGAGCCCTGAAACATCATGTGTTCAAAAAAGTGGGCAAAACCTGATTTACCTGCAGTCTCTCTATTTGAACCAACATGATATGTGACATGCACATGGACTAATGGGTCAGAATTATCTTCATGAATAAGTACTGTTAATCCGTTTGGAAGTTCCCATTTTTCATAAGGAATATCTATAGGATTTACACTTTTTTCTTTTACTAGTGTTGGATCGGTAATATCTTGAGCAAAAATCGAGGTAGAGCAAAGTAATATGGTTAGTATTATATTATATTTTTTCATTATTATCTGTTTCATTTTTATTATCTGTTCGGTTTTCATCACTATCTTGAGGAATATTATCTTGGGGGTCAGATTTAGCCTGGCCTACCTGATCATTCATCGACTCTTCATCTTGGTCAAAGCGAGATACTTTTGCGACAGAAGCAATGGAATCCTCATCTTTTAATCGGATGATTTTTACTCCTTGTGTTGCTCTCCCCATCTCTCTTAAAGTATCAACTGCTATACGAATAGTAACCCCTGATTTATTAATTACCATCAAATCATCATTATTACTAACATTCTTTAGTGCAATCAAATTTCCAGTTTTATCAGTAACATTAATGGTTTTTACGCCCTTTCCTCCTCTATTTGTAATACGGTATGCGTCAACAGCTGATCGTTTCCCATAGCCATTTTCAGCTACAACTAAAACGCTTGATTCTTGGTTATTAACACAAATCATACCGATTACCTCATCCTTCTCATCAGCTAAACGAATCCCTCTTACTCCTGCTGCAGTTCTTCCCATTGAACGCACTTTTTCTTCTTCAAAACGAATGGCTTTACCTGATTTTACGGCCAACATGATTTGAGAACTACCATTCGTCATTTTTGCTTCTAAGAGTTGGTCTCCTTCTTTAATTGTGATGGCATTAATACCATTTGTTCTTGGCCTTGAATAAGACTCTAAAGAAGTCTTTTTAACCACTCCTTTTTTGGTACACATTACAATATAATTTGAATTGATGTACTCTTCATCTTTCAAGTCTTTTGTATTGATAAATGCCATTACTTTATCATCAGATGGTATGTTAATCAAATTCTGAATGGCTCTCCCTTTTGAAGTTTTACTTCCCTCAGGAATTTCATAAACTTTCATCCAAAAACATTTTCCTTTTTCAGTAAAAAACAGCATATAATCATGATTATTAGCCATAAACATCTCTTCAACAAAATCTTCATCACGAGTTGTCGCACCTCTACTTCCTACCCCACCTCTACCTTGGGCGCGATATTCACTCAATGAAGTTCTCTTAATATAACCCAGATGCGAGATAGTAATAAGGACCTCTTCATTAGGAATCATATCTTCAATACTAACTTCTGAAGAAGAGAATTCTATGTTTGTTCTTCTTTCATCGCCATATTTTTCTTTTACTTCCTCTAAATCCTCACAAAGCATTTGCAATCTTAAGTCTTCATCATTCAAAATGGTGTTTAACTGCTGAATTTTTTCCATTATATCTTTGTGCTCTTTCTTTATTTTATCCGTTTCTAATCCTGTGAGTTTTTGCAAACGCATATCCAAAATTGCTTTTGCCTGCAATTCAGATAAAGTAAAGTTACTCATCAGACCATCTTTCGCGTCTTCTGGTGTTTTAGAGGCTCTAATCATCTTGATTACAGCATCTAGATTGTCAAGCGCAATAAGCAATCCTTCTAAAATATGCGCTCTCTTTTCAGCTTGATCGAGCTCATACTTTGTTTTTCGAATAAGCACCTCATGCCTATGGGCTACAAAAAGTTGAATAACTTGTTTTAAATTCAATAACTGAGGCCTTCCTTTTACAAGCGCAATATTGTTGACGCTAAATGAAGATTGAAGTTGAGTGAATTTAAATAATTTGTTTAGCACAATATTTGGTATAGCATCTCTTTTAAGTTCATAAACAATTCGCATACCATTTCTATCTGATTCATCTCTAATGTCAGATATCCCATCAATTCTTTTGCTATTTACCAAATCAGCCGTTTTCTTTATCAGGTCAGATTTGTTAACCATAAATGGAATTTCCTCAACAATTATTCTTTCTCTGTTTCCTTTTTCTTCAAAACGAACTTTACCTCTTACTACGATTCTGCCTCTTCCTGTTTCAAATGCGGAACGAACACCTTCATACCCATAAATAGTTCCTCCTGTAGGAAAATCAGGCGCTTTTACATGTTCCATCAACTCAGTTATTTCAATTTTACCCCTACTTTTTATGTAAGCAATTGTTCCGTTTACCACCTCCGTTAGATTATGAGGAGGCATATTTGTGGCCATTCCTACAGCAATTCCTGTAGCGCCATTCAGAAGTAAGTTAGGTAATCTAGAAGGAAGAACTGTTGGTTCTTTTAAAGAATCGTCAAAGTTTAAGGTAAAGTCAATAGTGTCTTTATCAATATCCAAAAGCATGTCCTCAGAAAGCTTACGCATTCTAGCTTCAGTATAACGCATAGCAGCAGGGTTGTCTCCATCAATAGAGCCAAAATTTCCTTGACCATCTACAAGCATATATCGCATACTCCATTCTTGAGCCATTCTTACCATTGCATCATAAACAGCAGTATCACCATGAGGATGAAATTTACCCAAAACCTCCCCTACGATTCTTGCTGATTTTTTATATGATGAAGTTGCTTTTACACCCAACTCATGCATGCCAAATAATATTCTTCTGTGTACCGGTTTAAGTCCATCTCTCACATCAGGAAGAGCTCTAGATACAATAACTGACATTGAATAATCAATGTACTTTGACTTCATTTCTTCCTCAATATTTATCGGAATTATCTTTTCTCCAAGCGGCATATTTTTTATTGTTTTAAATTAGAAGAAACAAAGAAAAGAAAATTGCGTATTTTATGATAAGAAACGACACTTTTTTTCGTTTGTAAGTTATGAACATTTTTTGTTGAAAAAAATAGCTGAGAAGCGGAAGAAATAAGTTGTATTTTCTCTAATTATTGCAGTATGAAATTGAACGAAAATGAAAAAATAAAAAAACAAGCCTATGAACACTGAATTTTCAACTAGAATGAAGGATGTTTTTACCTATGTAAAAGAAGAAGCTTTACGTTTAGGTCAGGACACAATTGGGACAGAACATTTACTTTTAGGGATAATAAGAGAAGGTGATGGCACTGCAATTACTGTACTGAAAAGTTTAGGCATAGATGTTGCTGATTTACGCAAAGTAGTTGAAAACACAATCACTAGTTCTAAAAAGACCAACTTAAAAATAGTAGATGAAGAGAAAATTCAATTTAAGCGCCAAACCGAACGAGCACTTAAAAAATCTATTTTGGAAAGAAAGAAGTTGCAATCAAATGAAATAAAAACCATACATGTGCTTCTTGCTATTTTATTGGATAAAAACAATGTAGTAAGCACTACCCTAAAACACTTTCAAATTTCTTATGATGTAGTGCTTGATGAATATTTAGAGCTATTTAATGATGTCTTAGCTGAATTGGATAGTCCATTAGAAGAAGATGATGATGACATTTTTGAGCAAAAAGAAGAAACAAAAAAACCTGCAGGCAGCAGTAAATCTACAACTCCAGTGCTAGATAATTTTGGAAGAGATTTAACAAAGTCAGCAGCACAAGGAACTTTGGATCCAATTGTAGGTAGACAAAAAGAAATTGAAAGGGTTTCACAAATTTTAAGCAGAAGAAAAAAGAATAACCCAATACTGATTGGCGAACCAGGAGTCGGAAAATCGGCAATTGCGGAAGGTTTAGCACTTAGAATTGTAAATAAAAAGATTTCTAGAGTACTGTTTAACAAAAGGATAATTATGCTTGACTTGGCAGCATTAGTTGCAGGAACAAAATACAGGGGTCAATTTGAAGAAAGAATGAAAGCAGTTATTACTGAACTGGAAAAAAATCCTAATATAATATTGTTTATTGATGAAATTCATACACTTGTTGGAGCTGGTGGGGCTTCTGGCTCTTTGGATGCTTCAAATATGTTTAAGCCGGCTTTGGCTAGAGGAGAGTTGCAATGTATAGGTGCCACTACTTTAGATGAATATCGTCAGCATATCGAAAAGGATGGCGCATTGGAAAGAAGGTTTCAAAAAGTAATGATAGACCCTACAACTGCTGAGGAAACAATCGAAATTCTACAAAATATTAAAGAAAGGTATGAAGAGCATCATAATGTAAGGTATACTGATGATGCTATTCATGCATGTGTTTTGCTTAGCGACAGGTATATGAATGATAGATTTTTACCAGATAAAGCAATTGATGCACTAGATGAAGCGGGTTCTAGAATTCATATTACAAATATCACAGTACCTGAAAACATTTTACATTTAGAAGAAAAATTAGGCCATATAAAAAAGAAAAAAGAACAGCAGATTAAAAAACAAGCATTTGAAGAAGCTGGCAGGTTAAGGGATAAGGAAAAAAGATTGATTGCACAACTTGATCATGCAAAAGATATCTGGGAAAAAGGCTTAAAATCGAATAAAGAAACAGTCACTGAAGAACATATTGCAGATGTAATTGCTATGATGACTGGGATACCTGTCCAAAGAATTGCTGAACAAGAAAGTAATAAATTGGTATGTATGAGTACGCAATTAGAGCAAAAAGTTATTGGTCAAATTGAGGCTATAGAGAAAATTGTAAAAGCAATTAGAAGAAACAGGGTTGGCTTAAAAGATCCAAACAAACCAATCGGTTCTTTTATCTTTTTAGGAGCAACAGGCGTTGGAAAAACGCATCTAGCGAAAGAACTTTCTAAAGAATTATTTGACACTACTGAAGCTTTAATCAGAATAGATATGAGTGAGTATATGGAGAAATTTGCAGTCTCCAGATTAGTTGGCGCACCTCCTGGTTATGTAGGATATGAGGAAGGAGGACAACTAACAGAAAAAGTAAGAAGGAAACCCTATTCAGTAGTACTTCTTGATGAAATAGAAAAGGCACATCCAGATGTTTTTAATCTTTTATTGCAAGTATTAGATGATGGGCAAATGACAGATAGTTTAGGAAGAAAAATTGATTTCAAAAACACTGTTATTATTATGACTTCTAATATTGGCTCTCGTCAATTGAAAGATTTTGGTCAGGGAGTTGGTTTTAATACTGCGGCCAAGAAGAAGGGGGCTGACAAACATAGCAGAGGGATAATTGAAAATGCACTGAAAAAAAGCTTTGCACCAGAATTTTTGAATCGTATTGATGATGTAATCATCTTCAATAATTTATCAAAAAGACATATTAAGCAAATTATTGATATTGAATTAGATAGTTTACTTAATCGTATCAATACTTTAGGTTATAAGATATCAATTTCTGAGAAAGCAAAAGATTTTGTTGCTGAAAAAGGCTTTGATATCCAATTTGGTGCTCGTCCACTCAAAAGAGCTATTCAAAAATATATTGAAGATCCTTTAGCGGAAGACATTATAAATGCAAACCTGAAAGAAGGAGATATTATACGGCTAGGGGTAAATAAAGATGAAGACGCTTTAAAGGTAAGTATTGTAAAGCCAAAAAAAGTAAAAAAGAAAGCAAAAGATAAATTAAAAGGGTAGTTTTTCTCCTTGTTCTGCTGTAAGTTTATTGAATAGACTTTTTAGTTCAGAAAGTAAATCTCCACTGTTTTTTATTTGCCTTTTATCAATCTCTACTACTCTAGCTAATTCACCCATTGTGCCAGTAGTGAATACCTCATCTGCATTGTATAACTCGGTTACAGAAATATCTTTCTCAAAAATTTGGATATTATTTTCATTGCACAATTGAATGATCAACCCCCTTGTTATTCCAGGCAAACATGCCTTTGCAAAAGGAGTACAAACCACCCCATCCTTTATCATGAAAATATTTGTTGCATTTGTTTCTGCTACAAAACCATCCAAATCTAGCATAATAGCATCATCTACCCCGGCATGATTGGCTTCAATTTTAGCCAAAATATTATTGATTAGATTATTATGATGAATTTTTGAATCCAGGCAAAGTGGAGAATTCCTGCGAATATTAGCTGTTAATAATTTTAATTGCTTTCCAGTATAAATGGAAGGCTTCCATTCCGCCACAACTATTAGCGTACAGCCAAACTGATTAAGTGCAGGATTCATTCCAGAAGTAATTTTTACTCCTCTACTAAGAGTTAGTCGTATATGCGTATCATCTCGCATACCATTTGCTTTTAAGGTGGAAAATATTGCGGATTTGATGTCATCTAGAGATGGTATATTTAGAAAATCCATACTCTTTGCCGATTCCATCAAACGATTCAAATGTTTTTCTAAACAAAAAACACGACCACCATATACCCTAATCCCTTCCCAAACGCCATCACCACCTTGTACAATACTGTCAAAAACGGAAACTTTTGCCTCATCTCTGTGTAAAAGATCTCCATTTATCCACACTTTAATATCCTTATTTCTATCATCAAATTGTTGTGTCATATCTTTATTGATTTATCTGTTAAAAATTCATAAAAAGGCAAGCATTCTTTCGCTAGGCTTGCATTACTACCTCTGAGTGATATTTCTATTTTCTTATCTGAAAAAAAACCTGTAGAATTATGAACATTTGCATACCAATACTTTGCCCAAATTCCATCTTCTTCTCTAGCTCCCTGTTCCCATTGCAACATTTCCTCATCAAATTCTATCTCTAACTCCAAACAAAGCTGTTGTAAAATTAATTTTGGATCTTTTAATAAATATTTTGAATCCAAGACTATAGGATTTTCACCTATTTCAATTAAATGATGATACAATTCATATTGCTTTTCAATACCTATATCTTCCATTTTAGGGTCTAGAATTACTTTTGAATAAGATGCTATGATTTCTTCTGGATTTCTAATAAAAATAATATTACTCACTTTTGATAAAAAATCCAAGTTAATAGCTGTCAAAAAGTGTGTCATCAATTTATGGAATGTGATTTTATCTCTCTGTTTCAAGATAATTTGATCTACAACCTTCTCACCATCGTATTCTTGAGTATTTAACACCTCTTCTTTTCCTGGATGATCAGCACATGATACCTTTAAATAATGAGCGTAAAGGGGTTCGTCAAAAACTAATGTATCTGATCTTTGCGCAAAACTATACATCAATGCAGTAGAAACATTTCTAGGGCAAGACCATAAACAAATTATCTTTTTCATAAATCAAAAATAGAAAAAGAACTCTTCTGACTTTATTTATGGTTTATAATTTTGGCAATGAGCACTGATATACTTTGAATCTCCTGATGTAAAAGATTTATACATCTTACTTCCTTCAACTGCAGCAAAGGATTCTAAAATCTTTCTTAGCCAAGCGTATTTGAATTTACTAATTGCATTTAAGCGTTCAGTTGTCATTATTTTACTTGCTTTAATCACATTAGAAGTGATGTCTTTTTTTGTAATTAATTTCAGCCCATCAGTATCTAATTTTTTAAGTAAATCATCCATTCTTTTGGCTTTTCTTAAATCACAAAACAAAAATGCTCCATTGGGCTTTAGTACTCTTTTCACTTCATTTAAGAATTTCTCCATTGAAGCATAGCAGTGTGAGGACTCTACATTAATTACAACATCAAAAAAATTATCATCAAAAGGTAGTCTTTCAGCATCACCTTGCTGAAAGGTTAAATTTTCTTGTTTATAATTTTTATTGCACAGAGCAATTGCAGAGGGTGAAATATCTACACCTTCCATCCTTTCAGGACTCAGATATTTTGCAATATAAGCAGCACCGCCTCCTCTTCCTGAACCTACTTCTAACACTTTTAGCCCTTTTAAATTTACTTGTGAAGCAACATGATGATAAAGTTGTATTGTAAACCTGTTATTCTCATCTTCAGCATCTAGAGTTAAGCTTCTTTCCAAACCAAAATAACCGTAATTCATAAACTTCAAATTAGGGTTCTCTACCTTTTGAGTAAACAAAGTATACCACTTTTTCCAGAACCATCTTTTTAATCTTGGAAAAAGATCAAATAGGTAAAATACTATTTTATATAGCATCCTACTTTTTAAAATCTTTCATGTAAATCGCCATAGCTTCTTCACTCATTCCCATAAAAGAAAATCCTCCGTCATGGAATAAGTTTTGCATAGTGACTTTCCTGGTGTAATCTGAAAATAATGAGATGCAGTATTCAGCACAATCGTCTGCAGAAGCATTGCCTAGTGGCGCTAAGTCATCTGAGAATTTATAAAAACCATCAAACCCTGCGACTCCACTCCCAGCAGTAGTTTCTGTAGGAGATTGAGAGATGGTGTTTACCCTAACCTTTCGCCTTATTCCGTAATGATAGCCAAAACTCCTAGCAATAGATTCTAAAACCGCTTTATTATCAGCCATATCATTATAAGTGTGGAATACCCTTTGTGCAGCAATATACGACAAGCCAACTACAGAACCCCACTCATTTAAAGCATCAAGTTCCCAAGCTGCCTGCATGGTTTTATGAAAAGATAATGCAGAAACATCATAGCCTTTCATAGTCCAATCATAATTTTGCTCGTAGTAGGCTCTACCCTTTCTTACATTTACTGACATACCAATGGAATGCAATATAAAATCAATCTTTCCACCCAGTTCTTCCATAGCGCCTTCATATAAGGCTTTCAAGTCGTCCATTGACGTAGCATCAGCAGATATAACTTTTGATCCAGTTTCCTCAGCCAATTCATTTATTGTTCCCATTCTAAGTGCAATTGGTGCATTTGTTAATACAAACTCTGCTCCTTCTGCATGAGCATGTTCAGCAACTTTCCAAGCTATTGATTTACTGTCTAAAGCGCCAAATATAATTCCTCTCTTCCCTTTTAAAATATTGTGTGCCATTCTATTTTTTATGCAAATATAAACTTATTGATTTAATAACTCCCTAGCATTTTTCTTAGCTGTATTGGTTACTGATTTCCCGCTCAAAAGCTTTGCAATTTCATCTACCCTATCTTTACCTTCTAATTGTTTTATCAGAGTATTTGTAACGCCATCTTTTACTTTTTTATAAACCATGAAATGATGTTCTCCTTTTGCAGCGACTTGTGGAAGATGGCTAATAGCAATCAGTTGATTGCACTTACCAATTTCATGCATTATCTCCCCCATCATATTGGCAATTTCTCCAGAAACACCACTATCTATTTCATCAAAAATTAAAGTCTCTGTTTCTAAATGTTGAGCAGATTTGTATTTAATTGCTAACATCAACCTGGACAGTTCTCCTCCAGAAATGATGCTACTTAATTGTTCAGCTTTAATACCCTTATTTGCAGAAAACAAAAAGATTACATCATCTATTCCATTTTCGGAAAGGGAGGGCAGTTCCTTGATTTCAATGATGAAATTTGCAAAAGGTATTCCTAGTTTTTGTAAAACTGATTCTATATTTTTCTGGAGATTTATAGTAGATTTCTTTCTGTTTTTAGAGATTCTTTTGGCTAATACATTTGCTTTTTGTGCTTGATTTATTATTTGCAGTTTTAACCGCTCTGTTTCTGTATCATAATTTTCAAACTTATTTAGTTTTACCTGCAACCTTTCTTTTAATTCAATTAAGTCAGAAAGTCGGTTTTTTCTATGCTTAAGTAGTAAAGAATTAAGGGTGTCGAATCTAGAATTTAGTTGGTCTAATTGTTCTGGGTTATTTAATCTATTATCATTTAAATTATAAATATCAGTACTAATATCTTTTAATTCAATTATCGATTGATTCAATCTATTTCTAATCTCCTCTATTTTAGAATTATAATCTGAGATTTCAGAAAAATCCCTATAAAGTTCTGCAAGCAAATCAATTACACCATTTTCTTTGTCTAAAAACTCAGTTCCTTTTTCCAAAAATACTGAAATCTTTTCAGTATTATTCAAAAGAGCTAACTGCTCTTCAATTTGCTGTAATTCCCCTTCTTTTAATTGTGCATTCTCCAGTTCCTCTAATTGAAAACTTAAAAATTCGATTTCTGAAATTGAAATACCTCTATTTTCTTCTAATTCTTTTAATGATTTTTTAAGTTGATTTAATTGCTGAAACTCAATCTTAAACTGCTTCAACTTATCTTGATGATTGCAAAAATTATCTAACAAATTAAGTTGATGATTTGCTTGTTTTAGTGCTAAAGATTGGTGCTGAGAATGCAACTCAATCAAGCCTTCAGAGAATAATTTTAGTACTGATAAGTTTACAGGAGTATCATTGATAAAAGCCCTGCTTTTTCCATTTGGTGTAACCTCTCTCCTTAAAATTGTTTCTTTCTCAAAATCTAGATTGTTTTCTTGAAAAAAAGAATGGTGTTTTAGTTTTTCAATCTTGAATTTTCCCTCTACAATGCACTTTTTTCTAGGATTATTCAATACAGATATATCTGCCCTTTTACCTAAAATTAATGAAAGACCTCCAAGCATTATAGATTTTCCTGCACCTGTTTCTCCAGAAATTACATTAAAGCCTTTTTTGAAATCAACAGAAAACTCATCTATTAATGCATAATTTTTTATGTGCAGATTAACTATCACCTATTTTCCCCCACTTTTTGCAGTAATCGCCTGGTACTTAGTAGAATTTACTGGGTCGATTTCAGTTAGCAACTTAATAATTCTTGCCTGCTCATTAGGAAATGCCTCTGAATAAATCTTTATAATTTCATCTGATTTTGCGTCAAAGAATATCTTTAGAATAAAAGCAGAAGGGCTCTCACGATATATCCCTCTCAGTTCTTCCAATGCTTCTGTAATTTCATATCTCCCGTCTTCATTTTTTTCGGACATAATATCCATACCACCTCTATAATATCTGTAAAAACAACTGTGGATTTCTTCATACCTAGTATCTAACAAATCATGAACAAGCCAATATCGGTTCTTGTCGCTTTCAAAAGCTTTCCAGCCAACCTCTCTTGTGTTTTGTGCATTGTTTACAATGTTTTGTGCTTTAATGTAATAGGGTGCACCTCCATATTCTGAGAAAGTATCAAAATCAAGCCCTAAAACAATATAGACGTAATATGCCAAAACAGAAGTTAAATTTGAAAGGTGTGTGTTTTCATTAAATTCTAAAGCTTGGTATTCTAAGTAACGGAAACGGAAATTATTATCCAAATAATTCAGCATTGTGGATTTATAGGATGTACCATAAATAGGTCTTGTACTTTGCACTTGAATAGAAGCCTTGAATTCATCATTTGACACCCTTTCCTTAATATTAATCAGAAAAGTACATTCTATTCTTTCCTCATTTTTAATATTTGCATTGGTCCACTTAGTATTGTTTACAAACTCATAGATAGCGGTTTGCAAAGTTTGAAAGACCTTTCTGTCTGAAGTTTGAATTTGAGAAGCATTCACTTGCACATTACAGAAGATCTCTTGAGCATTTAGTTTGCAGGCAAATACAGAAACAATCAGTAATATCAGTCCTTTCTTCATTTTATCTTTTCTATAATTTTTGAGAAAATATCTTTTGCAACCTCCGATTTATCTTTCAACCCATACGCCTCTATTTTATTTTCTTTTTCAATAATAGTAATTTTATTAGTATCGTGTCCAAATCCTGCACCTTTATCATTCAAAGAATTAAGCACAATCATATCTAGATTTTTATTTTGGAGTTTTACTCTTGCATTTTCTACCTCATTTTCAGTTTCTAGTGCAAAGCCAACTAAAAATTGATTACTACTTTTTATTTTTCCTACTTCAAGCAAGATATCCTTTGTTTTTGTAAGAGATATATTCCAAATTCCATTTGATTTTTTTACTTTTTCGCTTTCAACTAATACTGATTTGAAATCTGAAACTGCTGCTGAGAATATACCAATATCAGTATTTTGAAAATGTTGCTGCACCTTATCAAACATCTCGCCTGCTGTTTTCACATCTATTTGCGAAATGAGAGTGTTTTCAGTTTTTAAATTGGACGGTCCTATAATAAGTGTAACATTAGCCCCTAACTTTGCTGTCTGCTCAGCTAAATGATAACCCATTTTTCCAGAGGAATGATTACCAATAAAACGAACAGGATCAATAGGCTCATAAGTTGGGCCTGCTGTAATCAGCACTTTCTTTTTTGTAAGCGGTAAATCAGTTGCTAAATCCTTTTGAATAAAATCAATAATATTTTCTGGTTCAGCCATACGCCCCTTTCCTATCAATCCACTAGCCAATTCACCAAATTCAGCAGGGATTAATTTGTTTCCAAAACTTTTTAATTGTGCAATATTTTGCTTTGTACTTGGATGTTTGTACATATCCAGATCCATTGCTGGCGCAAAATAAATGGGACATTTGGCTGAGAGATAAGTAGCTAACAAAAGACTGTCACATTCTCCTGATGCCATTTTAGCTATGGTTTTAGCTGTAGTAGGTGCAATAAGCATTAAATCACCCCATTGGCCTAAATTCACATGATTATTCCAATCTTTTGTTTCGTCCTCCACCATTTTTGTAAGCACAGTGTTTTCAGAGAGAGTGGAAAGCGTAAGTGGCGTTACAAATCCTAAAGAAGCCTCTGTTTGAATTACTTTTACTTCAGCCCCTGCTTTCTTTAATTCACGAACAATAAAAGCTGATTTGTAAGCAGCAATACTGGCAGTAACACCTAATATTACTTTTTTGTCTTTAAGCATCTTTTTCTGCTGAAGAAGTACTTTTATCATCTTCCTCTTGTTCGACTTCTCTTACGTACACTTCATCTTCTAATAGTTCTTTTACTGCAATTGCCCATGGTTTTGGTAATCTTTCGTAAAATTTTGACACCTCAATTTGTTCAGAGTTCTCAAATACTTCTTCCAATTCGTCAGTATGGGTTGCAAACTCATTGAGTTTTGCTAAAAGTTCGGTTTTCATCCTTTCATTTATCTGCTCACTTCTTTTCACCAATATAGCTAAGGATTGATAAACATTTCCTGTTTTTTCAACAATTTCTTTTACATCTCTAGTAATTGTTGTTTGTTCTGCTCCTGTTTTTTTGAATTTCATAATTAAGATTTTTTTAGTGATTCTATTAATTTTAACGTTTTTTGTTGTGTGTTTTGCGCTGCTTTCAAAAGCTTACTTTCTGGATATCTATCTTCAAATTCATTATATGCATCAATTGTATTTCCCAATCGTTCTGCTTTTTTGTTGCTAATGCTATTTTTAGCTAATTCGAAAGAAGATTCAATAATCAAAAAATAAATTTCTTCTTCATACTTGCTACCAGGAAAATCAACCAATACATCTTTAAGTGCGATAATTGCTGACTTATGATACTCAGTAACGTAATATTGTTTGGCATTGTGGAACGCCTTCTTAGCTAACTTCTCTCTTAACTCATCTATTAATTGATTGCATCTTGCAACTCGGTCACTTTTTGGATACAAATTGATAAAAAGTTGAAGATGATTGATGGCTTTATAAGTATTTTTACTATCTAGTTTATAGATTGGCGACAATAAATAATAGCAATAAGCTGAAATATATTGACATTCTTCTGTGTGTTTACTATTTGGGTAAGTTTGCGCGTAAGTTTCAAACAAATATGTTGCCATCAAATACTCTCCTAAGGAGTAATGACAATAAGCATAGTAATAATTCACTTCTTCTGCCTTTGCGGATCCCCTGAAAATAGTAGAAAGTTCTTCTAATAGAGGGAGTGCTCTATTGTAATCATCGTTCTCATAATACATTACGGCTTTTTCAAATTTGAAATTAAGGTCAGGGCTTTTTAGTATTTTTTGATACTTACTGCAGGATGCAAAAAGCAACAAAAATAATATAGGTAAAAATATTTTTTTCATTATTTAATTAAAAGAGTCGGTAAAAATAAAACTAATAACTGGTCTTTGCAAAATTATTTTTCTATTCTTAATTTGCTATAGTATGCATAACAAAACAAAAAATATTTAATATTATTGCAGTCATGGATATTTTTGAAAGAATAAGACAAAACAGAGGGCCTTTAGGTAAGTACGCAAAGAGAGCACACGGCTATTTTTCTTACCCTGTACTGGAAGGAGAAATTGCTAATAGAATGACTTTTAGAGGAAAGAAAGTTCTGGTGTGGAGTATAAATAATTATATAGGATTAAGCAATCATCCTGAGGTGAGAAAAATAGATGAAGAAAGTACTAAAAATTGGGGTTTAGGTACGCCTATGGGCGCTCGAATGATGTCTGGAAACACTTCCACTCATGAAAAACTAGAAGCTCAGCTTTCTAATTTTATGCAGAAGGAGGATACTATTTTGTTGAACTTTGGCTATCAAGGTATGCTTTCTGCTATTGACGCTTTGGTAGATCGGCAAGATGTAATTGTGTATGATGCAGAATGTCATGCCTGTATATTAGATGGCGTACGATTGCATGCGGGAAAACGATTTGTATTTCAGCATAATGATATTAAAGGTTTTGAAAAACAATTACAAAGAGCCCAATCACTGACAGCAAAAAGTGGTGGTGGAATTTTGGTAATTACTGAAGGTGTTTTTGGAATGTCTGGCGATTTAGGGAAATTGAAAGAAATCACTGATTTAAAGCAAAAATATGAATTCCGATTATTTGTAGATGATGCTCATGGGTTTGGTACAATGGGCGAAAAAGGTATTGGCGTAGGAGAACATTTAAATTGCCAGAAGGAAATTGATGTACTATTCTGCACTTTTGCAAAATCAATGGCTAGTATAGGGGCTTTTATTAGTTCAACTCGTGATGTTGTAGAATTCTTAAAGTACAATATGCGATCACAAGTTTTTGCTAAATCATTGCCTATGCCTCTTGTTGAAGGTGCAATTAAAAGATTGGAATTACTTATCAATCAGCCTCAACTCAAATCTAAACTTTGGGAAATTGCAAATGCACTGCAAAAGGGCTTGCAAGATGCTGGTTTTTCTCTTGGAAAAACCCAATCAGCAATTACGCCTGTTTATTTAAATGGTGATGTAACAGAGGCAACTAACTTAAGTTATGATTTAAGAGAGAATTATGACATCTTTTGTTCGGTTGTAACTTATCCAGTAGTTGCAAAAGGTACTATTTTATTGAGATTGATTCCTACTGCCACCCATACATTAGAAGATGTAAATCAAACGATCAATGCTTTTAAATCTATCAAGGGTAAATTAGAAAGTAGAGCATATGTTGCTGATGTTATGATTGACACTAAAGAACGGTAAACGCTTTAAGTTGATCATAAGTTTTTTTAGTCGCCTTTACAAGAGGTGGTCTTAAAATATTTTTACAAATTCCTAAAATGGAAAGAGTAGCTTTAATTCCAGCAGGATTTCCATCTGCATACAATGGACTGTAAATTGGATTAAGTTTTTCGTCTAACTGATTTGCGTCTTCAAACACTCCATTTAATCCCGCATTTACCATTGCAGTAAATTCTTTTGGGTGCGATTGCCCAATTACGGAAATCACCCCATCTCCTCCCATTTCTATCATTTTAGAAGTAAGCCCATCATCACCAGAAAGCACTAAAAAGTCATTAGGTCTTTTTTTGATTATTTTTTCAATTTGATTCAAATCTCCTGAAGCCTCTTTTATTGCAACTATGTTTTCAAAATCATTTGCCAGACGTAAAGTCGTTTCTACTGTTATATTTGATGCAGTCCTTCCTGGAACATTGTACACTATCAATGGTAAAGGACTTGCCTGAGACAACATTTTGTAATGCATATAAATACCCTCTTGTGTGGGTTTATTGTAATAAGGAGAAACGGAAAGAATAGCGTCAATTCCTTCAAAATTAGCAGTTTCTAATTCTTCAACTAATGCAAGTGTATTGTTTCCGCCAACCCCCTGAACAATTGGCAATCTTCCATTATTGATTTTCTTACAAAAATCAACTACTTGCTTTTTCTCATTTTTTGAAAGCACTGCACTCTCACCTGTTGTTCCTAGAACAACCAAATAATCTACCCCACCAACAATAGCATGGTTAATTAATTCTTTCAAACTTGTAAAGTCAATTGAAAAATCTTCATTAAATGGCGTAATGAGTGCTATTCCCGTTCCTTTTATTTTGTTCATTTTTATTTATTTATCAAATTCAAATAGTGCTTTATTTCTTCCATTAAACGCTCTTCTCTTTTTTCTTTACCTAATTTAATCATCAAATCATAAATTTCGTACCCTTCCTCAAATCGTCCTATTTTAAAATGCGCCAGGCTACTTGCAACCAAATACTTTATTGGAATACAATTGCTGTCAGATAAATTGATAAGAATATCATACTCTTTTTTTACAAAATTATTTATGATATAGTTTTGAGGTTTGTAATACCAATTCAAATCTTTGAGATAGAAAAAGTCATAATTTAACTTTGGAATATGACAATTATCTAATCTCTTTTTGTTGACATAACCTAATGCCTTCACATCTTTTTTAAGCTCAAAAAAATATTTTACAAAAGGTTCAATCTTTTTGACTTGATTGGCATTAGTTGCCTCATACAAAATCCCAATTGATTTTGCATTTTCCAAATTGCTTACCGCCTTAGTTCTTTTATTGGATTTTAGTTCCTTTTGAAATACCCATCTCCCAAACTTATGTTTTATATCCTCAATGAATTGCATCAGCTAATTTTTTGCAGAAATTCTTCTTCCGAAACGAATAGAATGCCTAATTTCTCTGCCTTTTGCTTTTTACTAGGTCCCATATTTTCACCTGCCAACACAAAAGTAGTTTTTTTACTTATGGAGCCTACATTTTTTCCTCCATGTTTTTCAATCAAATCTTTTAACTCTTTTCTACTGTATTGCTTAAAAACCCCAGAAACAACTATATATTCTCCTATTAATTTATCAGATAATTTATCTTCTTTCTTGATTGCCACAAAACAAAGATTATAAGATTTTAAATGCCGTATTAATGTTCTGTTTTTCTCCTTAGCGAAATAATCTACTACCGACTCTGCAATTTTATCTCCTATTTCATCTACATTTATTAATTCCTCAAAAGAAGCATTCATTAAATTATCAATAGTTGTAAAATGACTAGTTAATTTCTTAGCAACAGTTTCTCCAACATAACGTATTCCAAGTGCAAATAAAACCCTTTCAAAAGATATGTTTTTACTTTCTTCAATTCCCTTTACAATGTTTTCCGCCCATTTTTTTCCATCTTTTTTAAGCGGGAGTAAATCTTCCACTTTTAAAAGAAACAAATCAGATATAGATGTGACCAAATTTTCTTTGATTAATAGATCTACCGTTTCAGATCCCAAACTATCAATATTCATTGCCTTTCTACTTATAAAATGCTCAAATTTTCCAATAATTTGAGGTAAACATGTTGTTTTATTTGGACAATAATGTTTTGCATCTCCTTCTGTTCTTAGTAATTCCGTATTACAAGATGGGCAATCTTTAATATACTGAGTAGGATTAGAAAACAAATCTCTATCTTTCAGTTCTACTCCTACTACCTTTGGAATAATTTCTCCTCCTTTTTCTACATATACAATATCCCCTTCTCTAATGTCCAATTTCGCAATCTGATCAGCATTATGCAGGGAAGCTCTTTTTACGGTAGTTCCTGCAAGTAACACAGGCTCTAAATTTGCTACAGGGGTAATCGCTCCTGTTCTTCCAACTTGGTAGGTAATTCTATTTAATTTGGTAGAAACTTGTTCGGCTTTAAATTTGTAAGAAATAGCCCATCTAGGAGATTTAGATGTAAAACCCACTTCTTCTTGCATCTGAACATCATCTACTTTTATTACAATCCCATCAATTTCAAAAGGTAAATGACACCTTTTTTCTTCCCATTTATTTACAAATGATAATACTCCATTTATATCTTCAAATTGCTCAATTTCTCTTGGGATTTTAAATCCCCAGTTTCTAGCCTGTTGCAAATTATCAAAATGACTATTTGTGGGATTGTTTTCTCCCAATAGATAGTAGAAGAAACAGCCTAAAGGTCGTTTAGAAAACTCTTTGGAATCTAATAACTTTAAACTTCCAGAAGCGGTATTTCTAGGATTAGCATAAGGTTCTAAGCCTTCTTCTACTCTATTTTTATTCATCTTTTCAAAATCAGAGATCGGAAGAAAAATCTCTCCTCTTATTTCAAACTCATAAGGATAATCTCCTTTTAATTTTAAAGGAATGCTATTTATGGTTTTTACATTTGAAGTTACATCATATCCTTTTGCACCATCACCTCTCGTAAGTGCCTGAATTAGTTCACCATCTTTGTAAGTTAAGCTAATAGAAACTCCATCATATTTTAACTCACAAACATACTTTACATCTTGGTCGGTGAGTTTCTTTATTCTAGTGTCAAAATCTAATAAATCTTCCTCAGAATAAGTGTTCCCTAGAGATAACATTCGGTATTTATGAGCAACAGTTACAAATCCGTCTATTGCCTCTTCTCCAACTCTTTGTGTAGGAGAATTTTTATCGTAAAATTCAGGATGTTTATTTTCTAAATCTTGTAGTTCCTTTAATAGTGTATCAAATTCAAAATCAGAAATAAAAGGTGTGTCTAAAACATAATATTTATGATTATGTTCAGAAAGTTCCTTTCTTAAAAAATCTATTCTCTCTTTTACATTCATCTATTTTTGATACGGAAGATGAGAATCGTGTAAAATCATTTTAAGGATTCCATCTATCTTCCTTAAAACTATGGTGTATTCTACTTTCAGATCTTCTTCACTTTCCATTCCAAAAAAATAATTTCCCATACAAATAGCACAATCCCCCATTATTTTAATTCCTGCATTTTCCCATATTACGCTATTCCATCCTTTTATGGCAAAACCACCATCTTCTGAAAAATCTGAATTTCCACCAACAAAATAAGAAAGAGCCATCACCCTATCTAATCGGAACTGAGTGTCTGCAGCAAAAGTCGGCTTAAAAAGAACTTCTTCAAATTCGTAAGCATATAATCTAGCTATAAACTCTTTTGCCTCTTCCTTATAATCCCCACCATTTTTAAAGGTAGCACTCATACTAATTATACCATTTCCCCAATCTTCTTGAAACTGTAAAACTTCTTCATTTGTTATCATTCTATTCTAAATTTAAAATCCAAAAATAACTAATTCCACATTGCTTTTATCATTCTATCTTTATCGTTTATATCTTTTTTTAACTCGATATCAACAAATCCTATTTCCTCTAACAACCATATTATTTCTTTATCATATTTTTCATTTATTTCAAAGAATAATTTACCGTTACAATTTAAGGATTTTGCTGCTAACTGCCCAATCTTTCTGTAAAAAAAAAGGGGGTCATTATCAGGTACAAAAAGGGCTAAATGGGGTTCAAAATCTACAACATTCTTTTTCATCTGATCTTGCTCAGATTCTAGTATATAAGGAGGATTGCTTACAATTACATCGACTTTTGGTAATTCAGTAGTTTTAAAAATATCTTGCTGAATAAACTCAATATCAACTCCATGTGCTTTCGCATTCTGTTTGGTAATATTTATAGCTTCTTCCGAAACATCCATTGCAGAAATCTTAGCGTTTGATTTCTTTGCAAGAACAACAGAAATACACCCACTACCAGTCCCGATATCGAGTAAAGAACTAAACTCTTCTTGCAAAATCCAGTCCACCAATTCTTCTGTTTCAGGTCTTGGAATTAAAGTATGTTCATTTACTTTAAACTTTAACCCATAAAACTCAGTCTCTCCTAAAATATATTGTAATGGCTTATTTGTTTTTAAACTATCAACAATACGTTTAAACCTATCAGAAACTTCTTTAGAAAGGTTCCTGTTTGCATTTATAATACAATCTGAACGATTATAACCCAATAGGTATTCAATGCTAATATAAGCCCATGAAACAATCTCTCCTTCTTGCGCTATACCTCTAAGTTCATTTTTAAAATACCCAAGAATATTACTGACTCTTTCCACACAACAAATGTATTCAATTTACTATTTTTGGGCTGTGCAAAATCAGGAGTTTTTTATGAAAAGATGTTTGGAGTTAGCAAGCAAAGGAATTGCTAATACATCCCCAAACCCAATGGTTGGCGCTGTCATTGTTTATAATGGTGGGATTATTGGAGAAGGATATCATGAAAAATATGGTTCTCCTCATGCTGAAGTAAATGCTATTAATAGCGTAAAAGACAGAAATTTACTTTCAAAATCTACATTGTATGTAAATCTAGAACCCTGTTCTCATTTCGGAAAAACTCCTCCTTGTTCGGACTTAATTATTAAACATAAAATCCCAAAAGTTGTAATTGGATGTGTAGATACCTTCTCTGAAGTTTCTAGGGAAGGAATTGAAAAAATAAAGTATGCAGGAATTGATGTAATGGTTGGAGTGAGGGAAAAAGAGTGTAGAGAATTAAATAAACGATTCTTTACTTTTCATGAAAAGAAAAGACCTTATATTATCTTAAAGTGGGCGGAAAGTAAAGATGGGTTTATAGCTCCAAAAAACCAAACTAAAGCCTTTTGGATGAGTTCTAATGAATCAAAGAAATTAGTACACAAATGGAGAGCGGAAGAAGACGCTATTTTAGTAGGTAGAATAACAGCTGAAAAAGATAATCCTTCTCTAACTGTTCGTGAGGTTGATGGACAAAATCCTACCAGAATTGTAATAGATAAAAACCTACAACTTTCAAGAAATTTGAATTTGTTTAATAATGAAGCGAAAACCATAATTTTTAACCAAATAAAAGATGAAGAAAACAGTTCAGATACTTTTGTAAAAGTAAATTTTAAGTTTTTGGTAAAAAACATCTTACATTATTTACATAAACAAAATATTCAATCTCTAATTATTGAGGGAGGAAGCAAAACTTTACAATCTTTTATTAAGAAGAACATCTGGGATGAAGCTCGTGTTTTTACGACTAAAAGAGCGTTAAAAGATGGTGTAAAAGCAGTAGAAATAAAAGGAGAAATTGTCTCAGAAGAAGAAATAGGATGTGATGTATTAGAAATAATATACAGATGATCTCACTAGCTTTAACTATTCTACTTACTGTTGTATTGTTTCTTGGTTTTAAAGAGTTTACTAAAAGAAATATAAATACACATCAAGCAATTACTTTTAACTATCTTACCGCAAGTATTTTAGGGTTCCTTATTTACAACAACCCTATTCCTATTTCAGAAGTCCTTTCTTCAGAATGGCTTTATCCCACAATAACTTTGGGGATATTCTTTGTAATCATGTTTAATGTAATGGCAGACACTACACAAAAGCTAGGGATTTCTATTGCGTCTATGGCATCTAAAATCTCCTTAGTCATTCCTGTTTTTGCTGCTCTTTTACTTCAAGAAAATACTAATTTTTCTTGGATAAATGGATTTGGAATTTTATTTGCATTAATAGCAGTTTATTTTACTTTTAAGAAAGAAGAAAAACTTAAACACCCCATTACAATTGCAATTATTCTGTTTTTAGGGGCAGGAATACTAGATATGAGTTTGAATTATATTCAAGAAGTCTATTTACAGACTCAAAGCGATTTTAGTAAGTTTATTATTGTAATCTTCTTTATAGCATTCTCAGTAGGACTTGTAAAAATTATATTTGATAGCAGAAAAATTGAACTAAAAAATGTAATTGCAGGAATTCTACTGGGGATCCCTAATTATTTCAGTATTTACTTTGTGTTAGGCGCCCTAGAAGAGTTAGGAGGAATAATCGTTTTTTCTGTTCTTAACATTGGAGTTGTTCTCCTTTCTTCTATCATAAGTTTTATTTTATACAAAGTGCATTTAATTAGATTGAATTGGATAGGAATCACTCTATCTTGTGTTTCCATAATTTTGATTCTTGTATTTTAATGTTAAAGGACACATACAAAGAAATAAAATCGTCTACTACAGGGATTTACAAAGAGAAAGGAAGTAAGTTTATTGCCTACTCCTATCCTGTAAATTCTGAAAATGATATTAAAGAGAAATTAGAGATGGTGAAAAAAAAGGAGCATTCTGCAAGACACCATTGCTATGCATATGTGTTACATCCTGACAAATCTGCACAAAGAGCAAATGATGACGGGGAGCCTTCTTCCACTGCTGGAAAGCCAATTCTAGGACAAATACTCTCCAGTAGTCTAACAAATATTTTAATTGTTGTTGTCCGTTATTTTGGAGGGGTAAAACTAGGGGTTCCAGGATTAATTCGATCTTACAGAACTGCCGCCTCAGAAGCAATTTCAGCAGCTGAGATCGTAACAAAAACCATAAAAGAACAATATGAGGTAAGTTTTAAATATCCTCAAATGAATGATGTTATGAGATTAGTAAAAGAATTTGATTTAGAAGTAGTAAATACAGACTTTCAGATAGATTGCAAACTCATATTTCTAGTGCCTAAAAGTAAAACTGAAAATGTACTAGACTCTTTTAAGAATAACCATGAAATAAGTCTTAAGATAATTGAGTGAAGATTTTAGTAGAATGCTACTTCTAATACATTGCCCCCATTAACATCAATAGACTCAACAAACACACCAGTCCAGGCTTCATATTTTAATATTTTTCCGCTCTGGTTCGCATCATTAGTATACAAATATTCCACTTTTGTACTATCATTTATCTGTTCAGTATTAATAGTGATAAAACTAGCGTCAACAGAAGGGATATGTAATATAGGGAAAATTGTTAAATCAGTAATGTAGATTCCATCTGTTGATGTAAAAAACATTCTTGATTTTGATTTATTAATTGCTAAATTATCAGCATTATAAATTCCTGATAGATTTTTGTTTTCGTCAATATTATTGCTCCAAGGAGCAATCTTATGTATAGTTGATTCTGTATTACTGCCAGCGCTTTGTGTATTAAAGACTCCTTTACAAAGCACCCATAAATGATTAGTGCTATAAACTGCGCTATTAGGATTGTAGCCAACATCTAACTTGCCAGAAAAATCATTTATAGGAACGCCTGATTGAAAATAATCAATAGCAATTATTGAACTATCTCTGCTAGCAAAATCATTACCCCCTCCATTCAGAACAAAAGCCCTGTACCAACTACCTAGAATATAGGTTGGCATTGTAGTGTCTCCTGTTTCAATATGTCCAGAAAGCTCTAAATTTGATAGATTTACTATTTTAACCGAGGAAGTTCCTTTGTCAACCACATATAATCTATTATCATCTATCGCTTTGCAACTTGTAGGATTAGAAAAACCTCCAATAATACCTTCATTACCAAAAGTCTCGATATCTGCAATATAAAGTTGGTCTCCAATAATAAATGCTTTATTGCCGCTGATATGCAAGCTTTTTGGATGAGGAATACTTGTATTATTTACATTTTGAAAGATATTCTCAGACAATACCCTTAGAGAGTCAACTGATAAATGATTGTAGAAAGATATCCCCTGATCAGTAAGAATATACATACCTCTTCCATAATCATTAGGAAGTTTAAAAACTGGCTCTCCCTCTTCTTCTTTTTTGCAAGCTAAAAGAATTAGTAAGACTATGATAATGTATTTAAGATATCGCATGAAATATTGATACGTAAAGATTATTGCTTAATATAAAACGTTCTGCTATTACTAATATATATCCCATTTAGAAGAGAGGGGCTATAATTGATTCTTCTTCCTAACATATCGTAAAATTTATTAGTGTATTCATTATCTTTACATAATATATCAAAAACTTCAGTGGTGATATTTCGTGTATCAAAAACAATTCTCCCTGGGGAAACTCCACACTGAAAAGAATAAACTAAATAGTTGTTGTTATTATAAATATTTATATTACCATATGTTGAAAAATCTGTTGAACTTGCATACAGTAAATCATTAACCTCATCATAAGACATATTATAAAACATCTTGTTTAAGTTTAACGAAGTGCCTGTACTTGGTAACAAAACTATATCCCACTCATAAAGCAACGAGTCTCCTGATAATTGATAATTTATTTTGCCAGATCTTAAACATGAAGAGCCGCAACCTGTAGAAACTGAAGCTAAATTAATAGTGGAAACAGAACTTGTTAATAAACTAAATCTTGATATTGATGAGCCAGACCAGTCTTTATTATTTACAGTATAAATATTAGTTCCTTCTTGAAACATATTATCTGGATTCTTTCCGTCTATTCCGAGGTCTATCTCATTTAAGTACGAGAATGAATTAAGATCAAATATCCCAATAATACCCTTCTCATTACCCCAATCAAATGCATTATTAATTGCAATATAAGCTTTATCATTATCGATAATTATGTTTTGTGTTGACCATCTAGGACCTATAGTAGTATCAATATCCATATACAAACTTAAATCTGATGTATTGTATATCTGTAAATATGAGTTAAAAGATATTGGTGAAAATGTGATATTATCGTAATCACCTCTTGTTACGATAATTTTATCTTGCCAGATAGCTATCTTTCGTATACCATCAATTTGTTGGGAAGCAATTAAATTATAATTATTCTTATCATATTTATGTAATATATTATCAGCAGCAACATAAAAGCAATTATCATCAAGAGCTAAATCAGATGCAAATCTAGCTCCATGTATAGTGTCTACAGTAGAATAAGTTTGTGAAGATGGATTATATGATCCAATTGTAACAGGTTCAATAGATTGATTTAGTGCGTAATCAAAATAACCTTCATTTAAAACAAAAACCTGATGTACATAATCTTGCGCAGACACTGTCTGAATTATCACAAATAACGACAGAAGAAGGATAAATTTTCTCATAGTACTTTTTTTAGATTAATCAATATGCTTATTTCTAGAACCTTATCCAGAGGTAAAAGAACTGTTATGATTTAGCAGGTCTTCTGACTCAGTTCTTTTGGATTAGCCTTCCCATTAAAAATAGTGGCGATGTAGTTCCAAAAATTAGTGAACATTACAGCTTCTGGTAAAGTTGAGGACTCACACCTCATTCCCTTTCATATCTTTTGATACGCTAAAACAATGCAAATCTATAATTTTTTAAATATCTGTTTAGTAAATTCTAAACTTTTCTCAAATTCAAGTAAATTTAGATTTAAATCTTCTCTAAAATATGAAACTAATTTCTCAGTTGGCATATTACCTACTAATTTCTCTTTTGCCATTGGACAGCCTCCATATCCTTTTAAAGCAGCATCAAATCTTCTACAACCATTCTGATAGGCTGAATCTATTTTTTCTTTCCAACTGTTAATAGTAGTGTGAAAGTGAGCGCCAAACTCAATTGTTGGATACTCTGAAATTACTGTGCTGAAAAGTTGCTGGATATTTTCACAAGCAGCAACACCAATAGTATCAGAAAGTGCCACTACCCCTACTTCCATTTTATATAACTTCTTAGTAAGTTGTGCTACAATATCAGGATGATAAATTTCCCTATAAGGATTACCAAATGCCATTGATAAATACACTACCAATGTTTTATTATGTTTTAGTGATAGGTTTTGGACATCCGAAATAACCGATAAAGCTTCATCAATACTTTTGTTAGTGTTTCTTTGCTGAAACTGCTCAGAAACAGAAAGCGGAAAACCTAAATAATTAATCTCTTCAAAATTACAAGCATCAATTGCTCCTTTTTGGTTGGCTACAATAGCTAGTAATTTACTAGAAGAATTGGTAAAATCTAATTGAGTCAAAACTTCTGCAGTATCCTTTAATTGAGGTATCGCTTTTGGAGAGACAAAACTCCCAAAATCAATAGTATTAAAACCTACCTTTAACAATTGATTAATGTATGCAACTTTAATATCAGTAGGAATAAACTTGCTAATACCTTGCATAGCATCTCTTGGGCATTCAATTATTTTCACTGCTTTAGTATTGCTTTATTGATGCGTTTTACTAGTGATGGACCTTCATAAATAAAGCCTGTATAAACTTGAACTAAAGTTGCTCCCGCATCTATTTTTTCCAAAGCATCTTCTGCTCTATGGATACCCCCCACTCCTATAATTGGGAATGCTTTATTTGATTTTTCAGACAAATACTTAATCACCTGAGTTGATCTGCTTTTTACTGGCTTACCACTTAATCCTCCGTTTCCAATAGTTTCAACTTTGTTTTTAGGCGTTTTAAGCGAACTTCTATCAACTGTTGTATTAGTTGCTACCACACCATCAATTTTAGTGTCTGCAACTATCTGAATAATATCATCTAGTTTTTCATTGCTTAGATCTGGAGCAATTTTTAATAGAATAGGCATTCTATTGCTCTTAGTATTGTTCAATTCCTGCAATCTATTCAATAGTGTTGTAAGCGGCTGCTTTTCTTGCAAATCTCTTAATCCTGGAGTGTTGGGAGAACTTACATTCACCACAAAATAATCTACATAAGGGAAAAGTTTCTCAAAACAAATTTCATAATCATTTACAGCCTTTTCATTAGAGGTAAGTTTGTTTTTACCAATATTTCCACCTATAATAATATTGGATTTCTTTCTTCTTAATCGAGCAACTGCAGCCTCAATCCCCTGATTATTAAAACCCATACGATTGATAATCGCACTATCTTCTTTTAACCTAAATAATCTGGGTTTCGGATTTCCATCTTGAGGAAGTGGCGTAACTGTACCAATTTCTACAAATCCAAATCCAAATGCACCTAATTCATCAAAGAGTTTAGCGTCTTTATCAAATCCTGCTGCTAAACCAACTGGATTCTCAAATTTTATTCCAAAAACTTCTCTTTCTAATCTAGTATCTTTTACTTTATAAAGCAATCGCCAAGCCCATAGTTTTCCTGGGATAAGTGCGCCAAATTTTATAATACTAAAGGTGACCTGATGTATAAATTCGGGATTGAAAAAAAATAAAATCGGACGAATTAATTTATACATGTAAGGATTTTGAGCAAAAATACAAGATTCATTAAAATTAAGCCTTTATCTCATCAAAAGATTGGTCATCATAGAAAACCACTACTTTACCAATATTTCGACTGGGCTTTTCTTCTAAATTATCTTGATTTTCTTTAATATAACCTATTCCACTAATGAGCCAATTGGCGTTTAACTTAGGATAGTTGCTTAATAATTTCTTCAAAAAATCAATACTTGGCTTGTTTCTGCCGGACAAAATATGGGAAATAGTTGCACGATTCACACCAATATTATCAGCCAATTCAGAAGGTCTTAATCCTTCTGCGTCCATCCATTTTTTAAGCCTTTTATGCATACATTAGATAGTTTACAATTGTAAACTACAAATGTATAAATAAGTTTAAATATATAGCTATTTTGATAAATATACTGAGTAATATACAATAACTATTGGTTTATTTGACTAACATATTTATATGAATTTTAATAACTTATAATTTTTTTATTAAGAAAAATATTCTTAAAGTAAGAATTGCTATTTAATGTTATAAAATAAATTTACATTAGTAATTTTTATCATAAAAAAGCCCTTTTCAGTGGCTTTTAATGCTTTACTTTAGACTTGTTTTAGATCGATTTTAAGACTAAAGAAATGTATACTGTTCTTGGCGTACTTGGACCGTAAATAAAATTACTGTCACGATCTTTCAAAGTGTCAAAATTATTCTGATAAGCATTGGTCAAATTCTTAACACCTAAACTGTATTCTAACTTTGCTCCTACACTATTTAGATTTTGAATATAAGTTGCTTTTAATCCGATAGCATCAAATGCTTCGGATTCAAGATATTCATCTGCCACTTGCTCAGGAGCGCCTCCCATATGTACCAGATCCATTCTACCTGTATGCACTAGATTAGCTATAAAATTATATTTAGATGATGGCGCATAATTAAATGTCAGATATCCATATTTATTTGGTGTTCTTAAAAACTCACGCTTTGCTTCTAACTCATCCGAATAACTTACCGCCCTATCATATAATGATTCTTGAATTGTTAGTCCAGATTCTATCTGTATTTTCTGATTAAAATTAACCCTGAACTCCATGGTTGCTCCTTTTACAGTAGCTCCATCTCCATTTCTTTTTACGAACACTTCTCCAAAAGCATCCTCCCCTATAGGGTCTTGATAAAAAGCTTCTATCAACCGCGTGTAAAAACCTTCTAAAGTAAAGCCGTATACATAATCATGTGTCACTTTATCATAATTAATAGAGGTGCTTAAACTCTGTGATCGCTCCTGCTTTAAATCATCAGCCAAATCAATCCTAGAAATACCACCTCCTGCAAAGGAGATGTGCAGATCAGCATCAAAAGCTTGTGGCGCTCTAAATCCTGTACTATACGACATTCTAAATTGTGTGTTTTGTTGTAACTTATACAATAACGATACTCTAGGACTCACTATCATATCATCTAACATAGAATGCTTATCAAAACGCGCACCACTCAATAAGTTGATATTTTCAGTCAAATCCCAATCCGATTGTAAAAAAGCTCCTATTGTCTGTACTTTTTGGTCTATTAAATAGTCGTAAGCTGCAATTTCATCCATCACATCATCAGTAATATATTCTGAGCCAGTAGTAATTACATTTGGACCTAAAAATTTATCATATTTATAATTTAATTGAAATCCAGCCTGTTTTGTTGTATTTAAAGATGTTCCATAAGGAGGATTTGCTAAGTGATCTGCATCATCAGCAGTTCCTACATCTGGTCGAATTCCTGTATAATGCTCTCTTTTAGTTTGTTGAGCCGCCATAAAAACAATCAAAGAAGAAGCAGCATCATTAAAGTTGATTTGATAATCTAAATTACCTAACAATACATCATGCACTCTTTCTTCCGATTGCATGGAAAAATGAGCAGCACCATCAACCATTTCTCCTCCATATCTATACTCATGCAAACTACCCATATTCATCTCTAATCTCTGATTTTTATTAGGTAAGAAAAAGAAATTAGCTCCAAAAGTATTGTCTTTTAATTCAGGTAATTCTGAATAATTATCCTCATTATGATCGTAAGCCACTCGCTCTCTATTATTTACAAAGAAGGTGGCGCCAGCATTTTTGTTATCTGCAACAATATTAGCATTTCCATGCAATACTTTATCGTCAGCTACCTTATTGATTTTACCATAATCATAACCAAAACTGAAACTACTCTTTTTCGGAAGTTTAGTAATTACATTGACAACACCTCCAATTGCTGAAGATCCATAAAGTGAACTTCCTCCACCTCTAACAATCTCAATTCTATCAATCATATTTACAGGAATCTGCTCCATACCATACAAACCGGTAAGTGGACTAAAAATAGGACGCCCATTAATCAGTATTTGAGAATAACCACCAGCTAATCCGTTCATGCGTATTTGGGTATAATTACAGGTTTGACAATCGGTCTCTACTCTAATCCCTGACTGGAAATTAAGCCCTTCTGCCAAATTACAAGCCTGTACATTTTGTAATTGCTTGTTGTCAATTACATTCACAATTACTGGAGATTTAGTTCTTCTTTTAAATGTTTTCGTTCCTGTAACCACTACTTGATCTAAATCGTAAGAAAAAGAATCAAGTACAATATCAATGGTGTTAATGCCTTTTACGATATCCACATGTACTTTTTTAGTACTCATACCCACAGCCGTTACAATGATATGTTGATGACCTAAAGGCGCTTTTTCAATAATATACTCCCCATTTTCATTTGCAGAAACGCCTAACTTACTGTCTTCCAAAATAACATTTGCAAAAGAAACAGCATCTCCATTTTCCGTTATCTTTCCTTTAATTATTTGTGCATTTATAGCACTTGACAATAAGCTCAACAAAGCTAGTAAAATTACTTTTTTTAGATTATTCATTTTATTCTTTTTGGTAAAACTAATATATTTTTAGATATGTCTAAATTTATTTTGTGAAAAATCTAATTTTATTATTTTTGTAAAAAAGTTAAAATGTATACCTTAGCAGAAGAAAATTATTTAAAAGCCATTTTATCCATTTCCTTAAGTGAGGATGGGAAGGTGTCTACCAACGCAATATCTAGTGAAACTGGCACCTCTGCCGCATCAGTATCGGATATGCTAAAGAAGTTGCAAGAGAAAAAACTCATAAAGTATGAAAAATATAAAGGAGTTGAACTCAGTAAAACTGGAGAAAAGAAAGCAATCAATATTTTAAGAAAACACAGGCTTTGGGAAACTTTCTTAGTAAATAACTTAGGGTTTAATTGGGGGGAAGTGCATGAAGTTGCAGAGCAATTGGAACATATTAAATCTAAGGAGTTAATTGACAGATTGGATACTTATCTTTCCTGCCCAAAGTTCGATCCTCATGGAGAACCTATTCCTAGTAAAAATGGGAAGATACCAAGTAGAAATACAATTCCCCTTAATGAACTTCAAAGAAAAATTAAAGGAACTGTAATGGGCGTAACATTAGATCAAAAGGCATTTTTGAATTACCTCACACAATTAAATATAAGTATAGGGACTAAGATTGAATTAATAGAAAAAATCAGTTTTGACAAGTCCTTAACCGTAAAAATAGCAAACAAAAAGTTGTACATCAGCAATGATGTAGCCAAACACCTTTTAATAAAAATAATATGAAATGGAAAATTTAGATATTTACAATTGGTTTATCTCACAAAACCCAATTATGCAAGCATTATATGCAGGGCTTTTCACCTGGGGACTTACCGCACTCGGGGCAGCATTAGTCTTTTTATTTAAAACCTCAAGCAGAAAAGCACTAGACATATCCTTAGGATTTACAGGAGGTGTAATGATTGCAGCAAGTTTTTGGTCATTACTCTCCCCGTCAATTAGTTATGTAGAAATGCAAAATGAGATGGGATTGAGCACGACACCTCCATGGGTTCCTCCTGCTGTTGGATTTTTATTAGGAGCCATATTCTTGTACGGACTAGATAAAGTGATTCCGCATTTACATCTATTTGCTAAAAGAGAGGAGGCTGAAGGTATGGAAACTAATTGGCGAAAGACTATTCTATTAGTGCTTGCTATAGCCTTACACAACATCCCTGAAGGGCTAGCAGTTGGAGTTGCCTTTGGCGCATTAGCAAGTCCTGAACTCACAGGAATGAATGAAGTCTTTTCTATTGGCGCTGCTATAGCACTTGCTATTGGTATAGGAATCCAAAACTTTCCAGAAGGTTTTGCTGTGTCTATGCCTCTAAGAAGACAAGGGGTTAGTAGATGGAAGTCATGGAAATGGGGACAGCTTTCTGCCATTGTTGAGCCAGTTTTTGCAGTAATTGGGGCATCTATCGTTATGCAAGTACTACCAATCTTGCCTTATGCTTTAGCATTTGCTGCTGGCGCTATGATTTTTATTGTAGTAGAGGAAGTAGTACCCGAAAGCCAAAGTGGTGGACATACCGATCTTGCTACCATGGGGCTTATTGCAGGATTTATAGTAATGATGATACTGGATGTTTCTCTAGGATAAATTATCATTTATTACCTATCTTTGCATCATGTCTGAGAAGGTAAATATAAAAAACCGAAAAGCTTCATTCGAATATCAGTTTATTGATAAATATGTTGCTGGGATAATGCTACTCGGCACTGAAATAAAATCAATCCGGAATAATAAAGCTAACATTTCAGATGCACATTGCATTTTTGTTGAAGATGAACTTTATGTAAAAAATCTTCATATTGCTGAATACAACAATGGCGGACAAAATAATCATGATCCAAAAAGACAAAGAAAACTTCTTTTAAACAGGCAAGAGTTGAACAAAATGCTCGCAAAAGTAAAAGCGAAAGGAATGGCAATAATTCCTATCAGGCTTTTTATTAATGAAAAAGGGAAAGCAAAACTAGAAATTTCACTTGCAAAGGGTAGGAAAATTTATGACAAAAGGGAAAGTATAAAAGAAAAAGATCAAAAGCGTGATATTGCAAGAGAACAATCCGCTAGAAAATAAAAAGTGACTCTGGAGGGAGTCGAACCCCCAACCTCCTGATCCGTAGTCAGGTGCTCTATCCAGTTAAGCTACAGAGCCAAATTTTGAGGGGCAAATATACTTTAACTAAAAATAGTAGTGAAACTTTTAGATGACTTCTGCATCTAAATTGTAATGCTGAAGGTCACTTTTAAGAAAAAGTAAATCTTTTGTTTTTCCATTTTTAATGACACATCTTCCATTAAAATGTGTGATTAAGGCGCATTGTTCTGCCTGAATGGGATCATGCTCACATATTGCAACAAGGCAATCTATTACATGGTCAAAACTATTAAAGTCATCATTAAACAACACTAAGTTTTTTTGATTAACTTTTTGTTTTTTTGCTTTTGATGAGGGATGCGGATTCTGTTTCATGATTTATTTTTTACCAAATTTAGCCTTATTTTCCTCTCTTCTTAAGAGCCTTTCTATGTTTTTTTGATGAGTTATTAACGATAGGATGGGAACAAATATTGAGAATAGAATTAATGAAGTATTTGCATTTTGATGAGATATAATTTGCTGATAAGGAAGTAGGAAAACTATAAATGGAAAAGCAACTGACGCTATAATAGAACTTAAAGAAACATATTTACTAAAAAGAAAAGTAACTATAAATACCAAGGCAGAGACAATAGCTGCCTGCCAATAAATTCCTATCATGAACCCTAGCATTGTAGCAATACCTTTACCTCCCCTAAATCCTGTGTATACAGGGAACAAATGTCCAACAACAGCAGCAATACCAAAAACCAATTTCATCTCAAAGAATCGTTCATCAGACAAAAGTTGATAGTCAGTAATAAGATATATAAGATTTACTGCAATCCATCCTTTTAGAATATCCATTAATAATACTGGAACTCCTGCTTTTACCCCTAAAGTTCTGAATGTATTTGTTGCCCCTGCATTTCCACTTCCAAATTCCCTTACATCTGTTTTATAAAAAGTTTTCCCAAGCCAAACAGCTGAAGGAAATGCGCCAATTAAATAGGCAATTAATAACCATATTAATATTATGTTTTCGGGTGTAAGCATTTGAAAAGGTGGCAATATAGTAATTATTGCCTTTTCTCCATTTCTTTTACAAAACGATCGACTGATTGCTCAGGCGCGATTTGATAACGAAATGCTGGAATACCACCTTTATGTGGGGCTTTTCTTTTTCCTTCTCCTAATTCTTGAATGACTTCATTAAAAGCAGGGTTCGAACTTCTGGCACGCATCACACCAGACTTATAATTAAAGTAATAGGACTCATAAGATTCTGTAACTAAGAAGATTGTCAAAATATCATTATTTCTCCCCTTTTTGATTTTAATATAACTGTCATTTAGATAACTATTGAGCTGATACTCTCCCATGTTTCCTAAGCCAATACTGCCCTTTGAAATAAACGCTTTTTCTTTTGCATCCCATTGTAATAGTAGATCAGTAAAACTCAAAGTCTGATCTAGTGCTTTAGGAAAGTCTACAAATTCCGCTCTTGTTTCCATTTCCAAGAGCAGCATTTCCGCTTCCTCTTTCCCTACAATTCTACCTAGCGTTTTTCCGTAAAATTCACTTGTAAAATCAAAATTCTCAATTCCTGGAGAAAGGAAAATATCTTCTGCCATAATTTCAAGTGCTTTTTCTGAGAAGAAGAAGTCCAATAATAGAAAAAGACGCAGTTCCTCTTTGTCGGATAAAATATTATAGTCCGCAAAACCAGCTGTTTTTATTCCAATTCTTCCTAAACTTACGCCTAAATCCATTAGGCCATCTCCTTTTGTTTTACATTGTTTGTCATAAAGTCGGAAAACATTAGAAAGCGTATCGTACCCGCTAACTACAAATGCAGATTCATCTTTATCGTAATACAGAAAGTAGGAAGCAGTTAGCAATTCAATATCCATACTTCTGTTTTTTTTATTTAAAAATGTTGCATAGAAATTTGCAGAATCTGCTCCCATTATAAGACCAGTTGTTAAGCGTTCATCATCATCATTCACAACTACAGAATCTAATTCAAGTGTTATGTTATCAGGTGCAATCTCAGAAGTAAATCGAACCCATTCAATTGGAATAAAAGAACATTGATGGTCCATCTTAAAATAACCATCAAAAGTAAGGTATTTATCTTCAGCTATTAAATTCACATTTCCCTTAAAGCTAAACTTAGCTCCTAGTTTGAATGGTCTTTCATCATCTACATTTCCTTTTGCTATTGTAGTTGCACTTTCATTTACTTTAATGTCGTTAAAATAGATGATTTGCTCATTACCTAATTCATCTTGATAGGTATATTCTCCCGCTCCTTTATACTCATTTTTTGCCAAGATATTTATACTTGTCTTTTTGAAAGTATGGTATTGAGTCAAATTATTCGCTTTCACCACAGCATTTTCTAATTTGCGAATTTTTGCTTTTTTCTCTACTACTACTTTACCTGAATCTGGAAAAATTGTGGCATCAGCAACTTCAATCTTTTCAACACCAGAAGCATGAATCACATAATCTTTTAAGCTATAATTTGCGGTTTTTGCAACAAAAGAAAGAGAATCCTGTTTTGGATGAGAAGATACAAATTCTGTTCCTGAAGCAACTATTGACTCTTCTCCTAAAACCAAGAGTTGCTGTTGCATATCCCATTTGAGTTTATCGATAAAACAGATATATTGATTCTCTGGAAGTTGCACATAGGATTCTGCTCCATTAGAATAGAACATACCTGTTTTTTCTTCTAAATCAATATGAGTTCTGAGGTTTTTGGATTGGAAAGCAATGCCGCCAATATTATCAGCATTTACTACTAAATCGGCAGTGTCGGCATTGAAAAATACCGCATTATACACAAAGAAATTGGAAGTTACCTCTGCATTTTCTAGTTTCATAATACCTTCTCCTGTAAGACCTGTTGGGCGTAATTCAATATTGCCATCAAATGTAGCTACACCATCATAAAAACCAAATTCATTTTGTTTTTTATAGATATTCATTACATCTCTATATGGCTCAAAGTGCACATAAGTAGTGGTATTGTTAGCTTCAGGAAATTCAATTCCTTCTTTTACTGTAGTTAAATTGAATTTTTGTGTATGTAAATCTGTAGAATCAGGAAAAAATAGAATATTGTCAGACACAGAATTTGAGGTTAAATATTCTAGTCTTCCACTACCTCTGATCCCTTTATGACTAAGCTGAATTTCACTATAATATTTTCCTTTTCCACCATAAACATCAAATCCACCCTTTGGTGTTTGCCTTTTAAATCCAAGAGAATAATCTGTTTGCAAGCGTAAAGTATCGTCAAAAATGGGAAAAATGGAAGCTGACTCAAAAGTTCCTGCAAACGATAAGCCTTTTCCTGTAAAATTTTCTAAACTATCAATCTCAAATGGCTGTAAATGAAATGAGACTCTTTCTCTATCGTACACCCCGTCATAAATACTTTTTTTATCATAATACACATAAGAATCTTCATAACTTCTAAAAATAGGATACCCAGGGAAACTATCCTTTCTTAAACCGGATTTATTGGTAGGATGATCAATTTGCAAATCACCAGTAACAGCTTCAATTACTGTTTTCACTTTTGTAAGGATTTCGTCTCCATACATATCCCTTTGAATAGGTATAAGCGGAACGGAAAGTTGCACGGAATCAATCTTGTTTAAGTCAACCCAAAAGCTGTCGTAATGAAAATAAAAATCTTTTCCAAAAAGATTAAATCTGCCATTTCCTGCAGCAATTTGCCCTGAGAAAACAAAATCTCTATTCTGCTTAATTACTATTCTTCCTCCAGATGGAAACATGTATACCCTTTGAGAATCGGATAAGTTGATTTCAGGAACACCCAATACATTTAAATCTTTAGTTCTAAGATTTAATGCAGAATTAATCTGCATTTTACTATTATTTACTGCTGGTACTTGTGACTTAAAAGAAATTACATCATAGTCTCCTTTACCTGATTTGGCTTTTAAATAGTTATAAAACTTTGGCAGTACCTTTATTCTTTGCTCTCCATAATCATAATAAACAAATCCTTTATTGGAGAGATTGGTTAAATATGGCTTGATTTGTGTTAAAGAATAACCAGTATAACGAGCAAAATCTTCCACAAAGAACAATTCTTCTGCTTTGTCTTTAATGTAATTTCTTATCAGAATTAATGGATGAATTCTATCCATTCCTTGCAGTTGCTGATACTTTTCTTCCAAATAATTATTTGTGGATTCAAAATACACATCAGAGATTGATGTACCTGGCAAAGAGCCAAAGAAAATCATGTCATTATCAATATTCCATTCCATCAACTCGCAATCCATTGCTAATTGATGATAAGTATTAATAAGTGGGCTTTCTGAAACACTGTTTCTTTTTCTATAAAGCTCTAACTTTCTTTGGGAATTTGAATAAGTAAATTTTAGGGCTGAATGATAGATCGAGTCGGTATCAAAAAAAACCTTTACTGCAGCTAATTGAGAAGAAATTCTATTGTTTGAAATATTAAAACTATTGGCATTTGCAATAATTATAGGCTTTCCCTGTTTTTTTAGGATAATTCGAGCCTCAGCATAATCCCCTCCATCAGCAATAAATTCTTTTCCTTTCAAAATATAGCCCCCTTTATAATCTACATCAGGAAATATCTCTGAAATAACTACATTTTTGCTTTTAGATCTAAAATAAGGAAAACCTCTTTTTGTATCGTATCCGCCTACATCAATTTTATGCTTTAAACTCCCGACTAAAGGTTTTTTAAATATAAGTTTGTTGTAAAACAAAACCGAATCCGCATTGATTTGATCTTTCTTTAGATCCACTTTATATGTAGACAAAAAAGCATAGACCGAATCTTTGTTCAAACCTGTTTTTTGCCAATTGATTGTTCCTCCTTTTCCTTCCCATTTGTAGCTTAAAGGCCAATATTTACCCTTGGTATTATAAACAAAAATAGTGTTTCCTTTTGATGAACAACTTAAATCAAGTTGTTTGTTAAATGATAAAAAAGGATGCCCTAACTCAATGTCAAATGAATATTCAATTGAAGGACAATACCAACTTACCGCTCTGGAATTTCTGAGCATTCCAGATGATAGAAAGTCATTGGTAAAAATAAAATACATCATCAATCTTTTTGTGGTAGATTCTTCTAAAAGTTGAGCTACTACGCTGAGCCAATCATTGAATTTCGGTAAAGCTTTTTGATGATAAGCAAACTGGTTGATGCTTTTTAGGTAATTTGCAAAATGCGGATTCGGTCTAAGCCGCTTTTCCAGCATTTTATTGGCAACACCTATTATTTGTTTCTTATTTTTTGTGTCAAATTTATCCGAATTAAAATTATCCTCAAATTGTGAAAAAAGATGTTTTAAGTCTTTGTTCTTTGTTGCGTTTAAGAATTTGTCTAACTCTTTTACAAACACTGAACTTTCTTCAGATAACTTTTCTTTTTCTTGGGCAAAACAGTAGCTAAATGAAATAAACAGAAAGCATATAAGGAATATATTTCTCATCTTTTAAAATGCAATAAAAGCCAATTTTCTTTTTCTTTTGATTTTACCAATTTAAGTTTCAATTCATTTGCTTTATTTTTGATCAAATCTTCATCTTCTTTGTAAAACCCACTAAGCAATAAATCACCAGTTGAATTTAATGCAGTAACATATTTCTCCATATCTGTCAATATAATATTTCTGTTAATATTCGCTAAAATGATATCAAATCTTCTATTGCCAATTTTAGCAACATCACCCAATTCAAAACTTGTATACTTAGAAGAGTTTAAGATTGCATTTTCTTTGGCATTCTTATCGGCCCAATCATCAATATCAATTCCAATAGTATTTTTAGCGCCTAACTTCTCAGATAAGATAGAAAGCAATCCTGAGCCGCTTCCCATATCCAAAACTGTTCTTTCTTTGAGTTCAAGGTTAAAAAGCTCATTTGCCATTAAAAATGTAGTGGCATGATGCCCTGTTCCAAAAGACATCTTGGGAGTAATGATAAGTTCAAAAGAGAGGTCTGTCTCAGGATGAAAGTTGGCACGAATAACGCAATTATCATTAATGTAAATAGGACTAAAACTGCTTTCCCAATTGGTATTCCAATTTTGTTGTTTAATTTCTTTTACTTGAAAGTTAAAGTCGACTTGGTTATCTAAAATCTTTAACGCATCATTAAGCAACTCTTCATTAAAATGTATTTTTTGAATATATGCTTGTAAGCCGCTTTCTGTCTGCTGATAACTTTCAAACTCAATTTCATTCAACTTTGCAGTAATTATATCAGAATAAGGTGTTTTTTCTGAAAGCTCAATATCCACCTGAATATAATCCATTAAAAAGAATTTATTATTGCTAAAAAATCATTTGCATTCAGGCTAGCCCCCCCAATCAAACCGCCATCTATATCTTGTTGGGCAAATAAATCTTTTGCATCTGTTGAACTACAACTTCCACCATATAAAATGGAAGTGCTTTCTGCAATTGAATCTCCATATTTTTCATTTAACAAATCACGAATAAAAGCATGCATCTCTTGTGCTTGGACTGTACTAGCAGTTTTGCCAGTCCCAATAGCCCAAATCGGCTCATAAGCAATAACAATTTTCTCCATTTTCTCTACTGAAAAATGAAAAATACTTTCTGATAATTGCTGTTTTATCCAATCAAAATGACCCCCTCCCTCTCTTTGAGATATGCTTTCTCCACAACAGAAAATCACACTTAAATTATTTTCTAAAGCACGATTTACTTTTTCAGCTAATTCAGTATTGCTTTCATTAAAATATGTTCTTCTTTCAGAATGTCCAATAATTACATAATCTGCAGAGCAAGATGCTATCATTTCAGCAGATACTTCCCCAGTAAAAGCACCTTTTTCAGTTTTACTGCAATTTTGAGCAGCAACTTTTACATTTTCATAGTTGTTGCACATTTTCCCAATCTTATACAAAGACAAATAATTAGGTGCAAAAACAACCTCAGTAATTTGGCTTGAAATATTAGGTAAGACATTTTCAACTATAGATATTTCTTGATTTCTTGTTAAATTCATTTTCCAATTTGCAACTAATATATTTTTTCTCATAATTTTAAGTTATTCTAATTCTAGGATCTAAGATTCCATAAATAATATCGACAATAATATTTATTAGTACAAAAATAGAAGCAATAAACAAAACTGCACCCATAACTATCGGTAAATCCAGATTATTAAGTGCGTCTACTATTTCTTTACCAATTCCATTCCAAGCGAAAATGTATTCTACAAAAACTGCACCAGTTAACATGGATGCAAACCAACCCGAAACAGCTGTAACTACCGGATTAAGTGAATTTCTTAACCCATGCTTGAACAAAACAACAAATTTACTTAATCCTTTAGCTATTGCCGTACGTATATAATCTGTTTTCAAAACCTCTAAAAGCGAATTTCTTGTAAGTTGTACAATTACAGAAAGTGGGCGAATACCTAAAGTAATTGCAGGTAATATCAAGTTTTTGAGATTGATATATTCTCCCCTACCGTAATCATCTACTTCATAAAGGCTTCCCGTCATAGAAAGTCCAGTAATATCAGTAAGCAAGAAGCCAAAAAACCAAGCGAATAAAATAGCCGAGAGAAAGGAGGGGGTAGACATACCTAAAGCGGATAGAAATAAAGCTAGTTTATCCATAATTGAATCTTTGAAAACTGCTGACAATACACCCAATAATATCCCAATTAAGAGGGCTATAAAGATGGATGTTATAGCCAAAACAAAGGTGTTTGGAAATGTATCTGCTATTACATCTGTAACAGATTTTCCTCTTTTAACAAAGGACTCTCTAAGATAAGGAAACTTAAGGACAACTGCTTTGTTTTTGGTTTCTAAAATCGTTTTGTAGTGATATTTTCCAGAGTCTAAAAAGTGAAAAGCATCTTTACTTTTACTATGAATCGAAATAGGTGACAAATCATTTAAATAAAAAAAATATTGAGCAGAAATACTTTTATCAAATCCATACTTCTTTTTTAATGCAAGTAATTGGTCAGAATCCTCTCTCTGATCAAGCATCATGCGTGCAGGATCCCCAGGCAAAACATTAAATAAAAAGAAAACTAAACTGAGCACGCCCCAAAGCACCAATATGCTATAAGTAATCTTCTTTATGCAAAATGCAATCAAAACAAATTATTGAAATAATTTTTTAAATTTTTCAGCATCAAAAGCATTATTGCCTGTCCCATCATAAAAACGCATTTGATTTCCATTGTCTAAATAGATAATTGCAGGATTTTCATACTCATAACCTAAAATCTCTAAATAAGAATTGATTTCATCATCTTCATTATAAAAAGGCAATACTTGATAAGAATATTCCTTTTCTGCAAATTCAAAAAATGCTGGGATTTTATCCTCTTCAGAATCTGAAAAAATTATGTGGATTTCAGGGAAGAAATCAATTTCCTCAGCAAGATGAGTTAGTGATCTTGCTGCTTCCATACAATGCTCACATCCAGCATCAAAAAAACAAAGCATCTTTTTACCTTCATTTATATGTATATCAGAAATTACATACTCAGAAAAACTAGAAACCCTTTTGTTTTTACCTACAGTTTGGATAGGTACAAAAACAAACATCAGTAATAAAACTGTAAGTAATTGTAGGGAAAGTTTTGAAAAGTTGTATTCTCTATCTTCCTCTGTGTTTTTATACAAAAAAGCTAAAACTACAATTGTGATAATGTTTTTTATCAAAGCTTGTAATGGTGTCATAGGAATTAACTCACCAAAGCAACCGCAATTTTCACTTTCCCCTAAAATGACTTGATAAATCAAATGCAGAGAAAATAGGGTCAGCAACAAAATGGTAGAAGGAAGAACAATCTTCTTTAAGAAATTTCTTTGCAAAATTGCAAATGCTAGAAAAAACTCAACTCCAATAATAAACCTTGAAAAATACGGAGCAAAATTAGCAGAAAACCCCATTGGAATCAATTGCCCCTGTTCAAAAACTTTTGTAATTCCATATAATGGAGTGGGGTAAAGTTTTGAGAATGCAGAAAGTAAAAACAGGGCTGCAACTGAGATTCTAATAATTAGTGTTAAGTTCTTATTCATGACTTTTGTCTAGTTTAATGAGGGCAAATACAGCATAGTTTATCATATCTAAATAATTAGCATCTATTCCCTCAGATATAAGCGTATTACCTTCATTATTTTCAATTTGTTTTACGCGTAAAAGTTTCTGAAGAATTAGATCAGTAAGGGAACTAATTCTCATGTCTCGCCACGCCTCACCATAATCATGATTCTTATCTTCCATTAAGTGTTTGGCCTGATTAGAATATTGAGCAAAAAGCCCCATTGGAGTAGAAAAAGATAACTCTTCTGGCTGTTCGGAAACACCCAAATCAAGTTGAATGAGTCCAATTATTGAATAATTGATTATCCCAATATATTCATTGCTGATATCTTCTTTGATTCTTTGCTCACCTTTTTCATCAATACTTCTGATTCTTTGTGCTTTAATAAAAATTTGATCGGTTAAAGAGGAAATTCTAAGTATTCTCCAAGCAGTTCCATAATCTTTTAGTTTTTTAGCAAAAATGTCCTCACATTTTTTTATTATTGATTCGTATTCAGTAATTGTCTGTTTCATCTATAAATTTAATAAACTTTAAAGCCAAAAATACATTTTTAAAAAGATGAGTGATTTTAAAATTAATAGTAAAAATCTTGATTTATCAACAACAGTGGTAATGGGCATTTTAAATATAACCGATGACTCTTTTTATGATGGCGGTAAATACATATCTACTGAAAGAATGCTTACGAAAGCAGGGCAAATGTTAAGTGAAGGAGCTAGCATTATTGATGTAGGTGCTCAATCCTCAAGGCCTGGATCAAAACCTGTCAATTCTCAGCTTGAAAAAGAACGATTAGTTAGCTCAATCAGTAGTTTAAAACAGCAATTTCCATCAATTATTATCTCAGTAGACACTTATCGTGCTGAAATTGCTAAAGATTGTGTAGAAGTTGGGGCATCCATCATTAATGATATTTCTGCTGGAAATATGGATGAAAAAATGTTGGACATTGTTTCCGAATTGAATGTACCTTATATTATGATGCATATGCAAGGCAATCCTGAAAATATGCAAAACAATCCTAATTATACTGATGTAAATGCTGATGTTTTTTCTTTTTTCCAAGAAAAAACTGATTTCTTAAAAAAGAAAGGATTTGAAAAAATTATAATTGATCCTGGTTTTGGCTTTGGGAAAACTTTAACCCATAATTATGAACTATTGAATCATTTAGGTGCATTGAAAAACTTAGGATTTCCTATTCTGGTTGGATTATCAAGAAAGTCTATGATTTCTAAATTATTAGAAAATAACCCTGAAAACGCCTTAAATGGTACTACTGCTTTGAATATGATTGCGCTTCAAGCAGGAGCAAACATTTTAAGAGTTCATGATGTAAAAGAAGCAATGGAATGTATTAAAATTGTTAATTTCGCCAAAAGTTGTAAAAAATGAGTTTTATAGATTTTATAGAATTTAATTTCATCAGTATTATAGATATAGTGCTTGTTGCTATATTGATGTATCAGTTGTACAAACTAGTAAGGGGAACGGTAGCTATCAATATTTTTATTGGACTAACTGCTATTTATCTACTTTGGAAATTAGTCTCTGCTATTCACATGGAACTTTTAAGTGAAATTCTAGGACAATTTATAGGAGTAGGTGTGTTAATTTTAGTAATTGTTTTTCAGCAAGAATTGAGAAAATTCTTAATTATGATTGGTAGAGCTAAACTGATAAAAAATAAAGGATTTTTCAAATTTAACTTAGGTAATGAACAAGATGTATTAGATATAGAAACTCTTTGTAAAGGATGTGAGGATTTTTCAAAAAGTAGAACCGGTGCACTTATTGTTATTACACATTCTGATGATTTGGCTTTTTTCTCAGAATCAGGTGTTCCAATTGATGCTAAAATCACTATACCACTACTTAAAAGTATCTTTTTTAAAAATAGTCCTTTGCATGATGGAGCAATAATTGTAAGAGATAATAAAGTAGTTGCGGCAAGATGCGTTTTACCTGTAACCAATGATACCGACTTTCCATCTCATTTGGGAATGCGACACAGAGCTGCTGCAGGAATTTCGGAAGACACTGATGCTGTAGTTATCATTGTTTCTGAGCAAAATGGAGAAATTTCTTTTGCAAAAGAAGGGAAGCTACACAATCAGTGTAGTGTGGAAAAATTAGAAAAATTATTGCGTTTTGAAGCAGATAAACTTAACACTTAAAAAATCGCATTTTATAATTCACTACTACTTTGCCTTTTGAAATGTCATTAAGTTTTCCCTTCAAAACTCTTTTTCGTAATTGACTTAGTTTATCGGTAAATAATATTCCTTCAATGTGGTCATATTCATGCTGAATCACCCTCGCTGTAATCCCATCAAATTTTCTAATATGCTGCTTAAAGTCAATATCAAAATATTCAATTTTAATCTCAGACTTCCTAGCAATATCCTCTCTAATTTCAGGGATACTAAGACAGCCCTCATTAAAAATCCATTCTTTTCCTGATTCTTTTTTTATTATAGGATTGATAAAAACTTCTTTAAAAGGAAGTGTGTCGTTTTCTTCATCTTCAGTAAAAGGTGTGGTATCAATAATAAATAATCGAATTGCTTTATTGATTTGTGGTGCTGCTAGACCTACTCCACTTGCTGCATACATAGTCTCAAACATATCATCAATGAACTGTTGCAGGTCAGGATAATCTGCTGAGATTTCCTTACATTTCTCTTTTAAAACTGGAGTGCCAAAAGCTACAATGGGAAGAATCATTCTTTTACAAAATACTATCGATAATATTATCCACAGAAATTCCTTCAGCCTCTGCCTTATAATTACGAACAATTCTGTGTCTGAGTATAGGTTTAGCAACTGCTTTTACATCTTCGATATCTGGAGAATATTTTCCATTTATTACTGAATGACATTTTGCGCTAAGTAACATAAACTGAGATGCCCTAGGGCCAGCTCCCCATGAAATATATTCCTGAACTTTCTCTGATGTTTTTTCTCTATCAGGTCTAGTTTTTGCTACCAACTCTACTGCATATTGTATCACATTATCATTAATAGGAATTTTTCTTAATAAATCCTGATAAAAAACGATTTCTTCTGCATTCATCACTTTGTTTAATGAGGCTGTATGGGTGGAGGTCGTTTGTTTTACAATTTGAATTTCCTCATCAAACTGAGGGTAATCTAAAATTACATTGAACATAAAACGATCCAATTGCGCCTCAGGCAAAGGATAGGTGCCTTCTTGCTCAATAGGGTTCTGGGTTGCTAATACAAAAAACGGAGCGTCAAGTTCATATTTGTTTCCAGCATTGGTAACTGAGCGTTCTTGCATGGCTTCTAATAGTGCCGACTGGGTTTTTGGTGGTGTTCTATTTATCTCATCTGCCAAGATTATATTTGCAAAAAGTGGACCTTTCAAAAATTTAAAATTCCTACTTTCATCTAAAATCTCAGCGCCAACAATATCAGATGGCATCAAATCTGGAGTAAATTGAATCCTGTTAAATTTTAACCCTAAACAATCAGCAATAGTTTGAACAAGTAAAGTTTTAGCTAACCCTGGAACACCGACTAACAAACAATGCCCCTTACTGAAAATAGAAATAAGCACCTGATCCACAACTTCATCTTGTCCTACAATTACCTTTGCAATCTCTGTTTTAAATCTTTTAAAAATAGTAGTAAAAGCATCAATGGCTTTTACATCCGTATTTATTATCTTTTCCTCCATTTTATAATACCCATTTGTGTGTAAAATTACAATCGTTTAAGTTATCACCTAATTTAATATAGGTTTTTTCGATTTTTTCTTTTAACCATTTATTTACTACTTCTTGTTTCTTTTCTGATAAAGCTACATTTCTAATCTTATCATAATCATCAACTAAATTAGCTGTATGCGCATTTTTTTTCTTTCTTAACTTTACAATTCTATAAGCTTTTTGCCCATCTTGCATTTGTATAATAACAGGAGATGAAATTTCATTATCTTCCATCTTCTCAATCACAAAATATAATGAAGGGTCTAAATCTTTCATAATAAACATTGAGGAACCAGAATTAGGGTTGATGAGCAGCCCCTCATTATTTTTACTCTCATCATCAGAGAAATATAATGCCGCCTGTTCAAATGTAACTTCTCCACTAGAGATCTGCTTTGCAACATCTTCTATTGCTGATTTAGTTTCCATCAGTTGAGTGGAAGATACTTTATGTTTTAAAAGGATATGTCGCACATTAATCTGCTCTCCTCTTCTCTCAATCAGTTGAACAATATGATAACCTGACTCACTTTCAATAATATCCGAAATTTCATCTCCCTTTAATTTATATGCAGCCGCCTCAAATGCTGGAACCAAATCTCTTCTTTCCACAAATCCTAACTCTCCCCCATTATTAGCCGATCCAAGGTCGTCTGAATAGAGAGTTGCTAACACCTTAAAATCTTCTCCATTTTCTATTCTTTCTTTTATTCTACTTAATTTTTGCTTTATTCTTTCTTTTTCAACCTCAGATATGGTTGGTTTCATTACAATTTGTGAAAGCTCAACCTCTGCTTCAATTATTGGCAAACTATCTTTTGGTAAATTATTAAAATAGATTTTCACTTCAGCAGGAGTAAGTTGAATCCCAGCAGTTATCTCTGCTTGCATTCTTTGTGATAATAATTGATCGTTAATCAAGTCTTTAAACTCGGATTTAATTTCAATAATAGATTTACCATAAAATTCCTCTAATTTCTCTTTGGAGCCAACTTGTGCTACAAAATAGCGAATTCTTTTCTCTAACTCGCTTTTAACTTCTTGCTCGGACACTTCTAAACTATCAATTTTTGCTTGATTCAAAAGCAATTTTTGATACAATAAATCTTCAATAACCTGACATCTGATTTCCCCTATATTGGTGTATCCTTGCGCTAAATATTGCTGGTATTGGGCCTCTATATCAGAAGTTAGAATAATTTCATTACCTACAATAGCATCTACCCTATCAATAACTTTTTGTGCAAAAACGTTGAAAGTAAGGAAAAAGGATATAATCAGAAAAAAATTATTCATTGTGTATTTTTATTTTATTGTTTGTAATAGCATTTTGGTAAAGATCATCTTCTAGATCTTTTAAAAACAATAATTTATTTTTATTTAGTATTATTTTTCGAATTCTTTCTTGCACCAAAATTAAAGGACTTACACTTCCCTTTATTTGGTATTGCTTAATAAATAAAAAATACTTATTGCTGTCGGTAGTATATGTGTAGTATTTGTTAGTACTTAAATAATAGGGCTGATTACTCACTATAACTGGTAGTTTGTCAACAAATTTAGAAAAATAAACCCACTTAGACTCTTCCAAGTGATAGTCAGAAGCAAATTGCCTACAATATTCAATTAATTCCTCCGAATCTTCCTCCTTAGTTGAACGAAATATTTTTCTTAATACATCTAATTTTGGTGCATCAATTGAAGTTTTGACATACCTTCCTTTAAAGATGTTCTCTTTTAACTCCATTTCAGCCAAATTTTCATCATAATAAGCCTGAATTTCTACTTTGCTGATCACAGTGTCAAAATTTTGTTTTACCAATTCTTGCTGATAAGTATAAATTAGCAATGAATTTCTATAATCATCAATTCTATCTTCTACATCTTTTAGCACATCAGTAAGATTCATTTCTGCTTGGGCAACTAAAAGTTGTTTTTTTATCCAACTATCAATATAACTTTGCACAAAGGCTACACTATCAGCCTTATCATTAGGTAAAGAACTGCTGATTTCAGAATAGTAGAGTTCTTTATCATATAATGTAACAAGGAGTTTATCATTAGAAGACAGGCCACCACAAGCCGCCAGAACAAAGGAAATACAAAAAGGAAAAAAGTGTGATATTTTCAAAACTTTTGCTTAGTTAATTAATGAGTAAAGGATTTGCTGATTAACCTTTACTTCATATTTTCCTCTTAACTCAGCAAGCCATTGTTTTTCTAAAAAATCTTGAAAGTCAGAAATAACTCTCCCTTTAGTTTCAGACAAATCTTTTTGCTGTGGAGAAATAATTTCTAAAACATCTACGATTATAATAGAGCCATCATCACTTTTTATAAAATCACTAACACCTACTTCCCATCCAACTTTATTGATATACGCATTCTCATCTTTGCTGAATTTATTTGTAGTAATTTGTAAGTTTAAAGGAGAAGAAAGATTTACCTTTTCAAGCACATCCTCATCTCTTAAATATGGCATTCTATGCCGTTTTTTGATCTGACGTAATGTTTTTTTCGCAATCATCTCATCAATACAAGTATAAATTTTAGCCTCTACCCTTTCTCCCCACATGTATCTTGATTTATTGTTTTCAAAAAAATATTGTAGAGCTAAGGTGTCTTTAATGGCTTTTGTCCATACCTTATCATCCATCAAATCAAAAAGTAAAATGCCATCAGTATATTCTTGAAGTAAGGCTTTGAATTCAGGATATTTTTCTTCTAACTTGCTTTTTTCGTAATTCAAACAACTTTCACTAACAAATGCCTCATACAAATCATGAAAATATTTTAAATAATGAATTTTTACTGTTGATTGATTTGCTAGAATGTATGCAACAAAATCGGATTGTGTATAATAAATTCCATCTAGTACAAATAAACTTCTTTTAAGTGTATTTGCTTTTTCATTACTCCATTTTCCTAATGTTAATGTTTCATCAATATATTTTGAAAGCTCATTTAACCTACTACTGTAAGCTTTAAAGCGATAGGCCTTCTTTATTTTTGATATCAATGCTTTATCACGTAAATTATTTCTAGAATCTTGATTAACTTTCTTTTTCAAATCATCTTTTGCATCTTTAAAAGTAGGAATACCTCTTTTATCTAATAGTTTAACAATATGCCAACCATAGTCTGATCTAAATGGATGAGAAATCGATTCTATATTCTGCAAGGAGAATGCAACATCTTCAAATTGTTTTACCATTTTTCCAACTCCAAACCATGGAATATTTCCGCCCTTTACAGCTGTAGACCTATCCTCAGAAAACTTTTCTGCTAGCTGAGAAAAATCGTCTCCATTTTTTAGTTTAAGTGCTATTTCATCAATCTTCAATTTAACTGCATCTATCTCTTGTTCTGATGCTCCTTTAGCAGTTTTAAACATAATGTGTGCAACTTTTACCTCTCCTATTGCTTTTCTTTTATCGTTTACTTTCACCAAATGATAGCCGTATTTGGTTCTTATAGGTTTTGAGAGTTCTCCAATTTCAGTATTGTATGCCGCACTCTCAAATGCATACACCATCATAAAAACAGTAAAGTAGCCTAAATTCCCCTCATTATTTATGGCAGACTTATCATCGGAATATTGTTTTGCAACTTGAGTAAAATCCATTCCATTTAAAATTTTGTTGCGGATTGAAATTGCCTTTCTGTATGCTTTTAATGTATCAGCAGCTAATGCTTCTTCTGGTATTGAAAATAATATATGGCTTACATTTACATCTAAATTCATTCTTTCATATGCCTCTTTAATCAATTTTTCATCAAACTGATTATCATTTAAATAAGGTTTTGCCAACTGATTGCGATACATCTCAAGTTCATTCACAAATGCTTGATTGGTATCGTATTTTAAAACCTTTGCTTCTTTTACTTTTAGACGAAAATTTACAAAAAGCTCCATATATTCATCCAAATATGTTTTTGTTATGGCTGAATCGTTTTGATTGTTTTTATAAAAAATAGCTTTAAATTCATCTAATGTTACATCTTCCTCACCAACACTTAAAATTACATCATCATTTTGCGCAAATGATAATTGGCAAAAAAAACTGCATACAAATACCAACAAATATTTTTTCATCTTCTTTTTTTATTTAATTATTTTCTACTATAATTTGGAGCTTCTCTTGTAATGGTTATATCATGTGGATGACTTTCGGTAACCCCAGCAGCAGTAATTTTAATAAAGTTTGCTTTTGCTAATTCAGTAATATTTTTAGCACCACAATAGCCCATTCCTGCTCTTAGTCCGCCAATCATTTGATGTATTACTTCTGACAAAGTACCTTTATAAGCGACCCTACCTACTATTCCTTCTGGTACTAACTTCTTAGGATCATTTTCTCCCATTTGGAAATACCTGTCTTTAGAGCCATCTTGCATGGCGTCTACTGAACCCATACCTCTAAATGTTTTGAATTTTCTACCCTCAAAAATTATAGTTTCTCCAGGAGCCTCCTCTACCCCAGCAATTAAAGAGCCTAACATTACTGTGCTAGATCCTGCAACTAAAGCTTTTACAATATCTCCAGAATACCTCACACCTCCATCTGCAATAACTGGAATATTTTTCTTTTTAGCCACTTCATTCACATCAAGTAAGGCTGTAAGTTGAGGAACGCCTATACCAGCTATAATTCTAGTAGTACATATAGATCCAGGACCTATCCCTACTTTTATAGCATCTGCCCCAGCCGCAATTAAAGCTTTTGCCGCTTTTGCAGTTGCAATATTTCCTACAACAACATCTAGTTTTGGAAATTCAGATTTTATCTTTTTCAGAAGATTTATAACGCCTTTTGAATGTCCGTGAGCAGTATCGATTATTATAGCATCTACAGAAGCTTTAACAAGTGCAGCAACTCTTTCAGAAACGTCTTTGGTAACACCAACAGCAGCTACAACTCTTAGTCTTCCATATTTGTCTTTACAGGCATTTGGACGCATTCTGTTTTTAATAATATCTTTGAAAGTAATTAGTCCAACCAATTCATTCTTCTTATTTACTACCGGTAACTTTTCAATTTTATTTTCTTGTAGAATTTGTTCTGCATTATCCAAATCGGATATTTCAGTTGTAATAATATTATCTGTAGTCATTATTTTTTTAATTGGAAGGCTTAGGTCTTTCTCAAATCGCAAATCTCTGTTTGTGATTATTCCAACTAGTTTATTTTTCTGATTAACTACAGGAATTCCACCAATACTATGCTCTTGCATGATTTTGATTGCATCTCCAACTATTGCATTTGCCGGCAAAGTAACAGGATCTAAAATCATCCCACTTTCTGATCGTTTTACCTTTCTAACCTCCTTGGCTTGATTCTCAATACTCATGTTCTTATGTAAAACACCTATACCGCCCTCTTGAGCAATAGCAATTGCCATAGTAGCTTCAGTTACTGTGTCCATAGCAGCAGAAACAACTGGAATATTCAGCTTTATATTTTTTGTAAAATAAGTTGCCGTATTTACACTAGAAGGGAGTACTTCAGAATAGTCAGGAACAACCAATACATCATCATAAGTAAGGCCTTCTGTTATTTTTACGCTTTGTTTTGACATATTCCTTTTTTAAAAATTGTGTGCAAAAATAGTTAAAATATCAGTTAAAGATACAAAAAAAAGTCCCAAAATTGGGACTCTTACTTTTTATGAATTTGAATTTAGCGTACCAGGCTTACTATGTCTGTTTTTTCAGTTAAATCTCCAACTCCATTAATGTATTGTACATGATAGACATAATTCCCGTTCTGCACCACCTTATCTTCATAAGTTCCGTCCCATCCTTTTGAAGGGTCATTGGTTTGGAAGATCTCATGCCCCCATTTATCATAAATGGTAAATGAGTAGCCAATTTCAGAAACAAATGAAGTGACTGGATGGAAAATTTCATTGTGCTCATCATCATTAGGAGTGAAAGTATTAGGTACTACCAATATTGGGACTTGAGAAACACAACTTATATTGGAAAGGCTTCTTTCGACAAAACCATAAGGGTTAGTATTACCCTCCAGAGCTTCAACATAATAACAAAATCGTCCGTTACCATCAGTAAATGATTCAACATCATCATGATAAGAATAACTGATTGTTCCACCATTATATGTTGCTAAAGGAATTGCTGAGAAATCCCCTCTATTTACAGAACGGTAAAGATTGTACTGAATATCATCACCTAGCCAACCGTCATATTGGTTAAATACAATGTCATTTGACATATCCTGATTAGCAATAGACTCTACAAGAATAGATTGTGCAAAGGAAGTGTCAATTGCATCTTTAATACTACCTACTGCTAGGGTTACACCACAAGTATCAACAGGATAAATTTGGTAATTGTAATAATGTGTAGATGTACTTGCTCCCTCATCTGTATAATTGATAAAAGGTTGTCCATTAAAAGGTATATGACCAATATCCGCAAACAACCCTTCATCTCTTTTTGAACGAAACACTCTGTAATAATCAACTACTGCTGCATTATCTACATGGCAGTTGAGCTCAATAAATCCTGTTTCATGATTTACAGTTGCTTTTGTAATATAGTTATATTGTGGTTTTGGAAATAAATCTGCATTTATACTAATGGTATTAGAATAAGAAGCTATGGTAGAATCACTATTATAAGCAACAACCTCTACATCATAAATGGATCCAGATACAATATTAGGCAAAGTATAATTCATTGAACCAATATTGAAGCGCTCTTCACTATTATTTACGCTTCCGGAAGCAGTTTTTTCTGTTATCATAACCCTATAATGACTCAAACCTCCGACCATATTGTTGTAATCATTCCAATTGAAATAAATACTGTACTCACAAACATCTAATTCTGATGTGAGTAATATGCTATTGTGTGTTAAACTATTACCACTAAACAACCGACAACTGTCTCTTGCTCTAATTTGAAATGACTCAGAATCAGTAGCTGCATTTGAAGCGTTATAAGTATAAGAAGTTGCTGGAGCCGCTACAGAATCTATAGTATTCCAACCGCTAAATGGTGACAAAATATCAATATAATACATCACCACATCTGTTGAACTGCTAGGCATCCAACTGATTAGTGATTTATTGGCCGAATTCACTGAAACAACATCTATTGCTGGGGTTGTTGGTGGGATAATATCTTCTAAGTTTGCACCATCAATTGAGGAGTTAGATACACATCCACTTGCATCATCTAAAGCAATATAAAAAGACTGATAAGTTCCGCAAGTTTGTGCAGGGAATTGAAAATTAGTATTTGGAGTTGTACCTACATTTACCCAATTTCCAACGCCATCCATTGCAAAAATAGTATAATCACTTGAGGAAGTGGTTAGTAAAGGATTGTGCAGTTGATTCCAGTTTAGATCACCAATTGTAGCAGAAGCAATTGCAGTTACATCTAATTTTATTGATTCTAGCGTATCAGAAGCATCGGAAACACCAGCGCAATCTGATTCTGATGTTAAATAATAATATACTGAGGCAACATCAGCTCCTGCTCCATTATGCGAATATGAATTGCTTGGATAACCAACAGTGTCTAATAAATTATAAGGTCCATTAATACTTGTTGAAGAATAAACATTATAGATGGTAGAAGATTGTGCAGTTGGTAAATGTTCCCAACTGACCAGCACATCTCCATTTGGAACAACCGAAACACACCTAATATCAGGGGGTTGATCCGTAGGTGCTGCTAATACTTCAACAGAAACTGTAGCAATAGTAATAGCAGGTGCAGGACAAAAATCATCATAAACTTTGATAAGAAATGTGTATAAGTTTGAAGTAGCATTACAACCAACATTTGCAGCAATATGACTACAATCTGTCTGCCATTCAAATACACCATTCACAGTTGTTGGTGCTGAAAATGGCGGCACCACTCCTGCCCCATTATTAAAAGTAGCACAAGGGGGATTTAAACATAAAGAAGGGGTTGTGTAATCAGAGGCAAATTGTCCTCCTGAGACTTCTAATGTTAAATCTTGAGCTGCACCTGTATTGTAAATATCATTATCTGTTCCTGATATATTAAATGTTACAAAATCTCCAGCAAATACAGTAGTACTGTATGAAGTTCCACCACCAAAAGGAGGGTTAACAACTGGTTTATTATTGATTCCAGCACCAGCCATAGGTGGACAACTAATTAAAATAACTTGTATTTCTCTATAAATCTCAGCTACCAATTGTCCACATTTATAAGAACTAACCTTGATACATGTAACGAAATTACCTGATGTGGAGGAATTATATGATATTTCTCCAGTTGCTGGATCTAGAGTTGGGCTTCCTGGAATCTGACCTGTAAGCGTATAAGGTGCTAAAAAAGGGATAATTGGTGGAGCTCCCGGCACATAACCTTGATCCACAGGGTCGCCCCAAGAATAAACTAAAGAATCTAATTCTGCATCAGAAGCATTATGAGAATAAGAAAAAGGATAGCCATTGCAAATAATCGTTTTTGGCTGCTCGTTAAAGAATGGTGATGAATCAAAACAAGGAGAAGTGTTCTGCTGAACACCAGTAGAAGTTGGAGTATATGGATACATTACCGCTCTAAGAGTAAATCCTAAACTTGAAGGGTTTAACAAATTTGTAATTGCTCCATTTCTACAACAACTACTCCAAGTAAAATGCCAACCCGCTGCAGGGGGCAAGCCAGGCATATTTACAGGCAGCGATTGATAAACCCACTCTTCAGCTGAGCCTTGCTGTATATTACTTACGCAATCATAAGCCAAATTACCACTATTAACAGGATCGCAAGTTGGAGAGATATCTGAATTTGATACATAGTCAACTTGAATGGAAGAAACAAGCGAATTGTTATGTACTGTAATATTTTGAGAAGCTGTAGTTAGATTTACTCCATTACAATCTCTATAAACACGCATTGTAAAAATATACATACCTTGTGTCGGTCCTGAACTTATACACTCCCAAGTAATTTCTCCACCCTGTAAATGAGAGGCGCGAATTGGAGTTAGAAAAAATGTACAAAAAGCTAGTGTTAAGAGAATTTTTCTCATAATTTTCAAATTTTAAATAAATACAAATTTAACAATAATTCTCTGCTTGACAACAACTATAAAAAGAAAACTTATCCACCCAAACTCTTAACAAAAAACCATTATAAGAAGATAATTATACAAAAAATAGTGATTCTCTAATTAAAAATCAAAATCATTTATATTGTTTTTAGCGTTTTGGTATTGTACAATAAAATCGCGCATTATCTCTTTTACTGATTTAATTTGTTCAATTTGAGCTGACACCTGACCAATTTCCAATTCTCCCTCTACCAAATCTCCATCAAAAATCCCTTTCTTTGCTCTTCCTCTTCCAAGTAAGTGTTTCAATTCTGATAACGAAACACCTTTTTCATATGCTTCAAATATTTTATTGTAAAAAGGATTTTTCAAAAGTCGAACTGGAGCTAATTCTTTTAGGGTAAGCATTGTATCATTTTCTGCTGCTGATACTATTGCATTTTTGAAATTTTCATGAGCTGAGCTTTCTTTTGATGCTGCAAACCTACTCCCTATCTGTACGCCTTCAGCTCCTAATGCAAAAGCAGCTAAAATAGCTTCACCGCTTCCTACACCTCCAGCAGCAATTAGAGGAATCTTGATTGCTTTTTTCACAAGTGGGATCAAACTCATAGTAGTCATCTCATCCTTTCCATTATGTCCGCCTGCTTCAAAACCTTCAACAACAATAGCATCTACCCCTGCTTCAACAGCCTTCTGGGCAAATCTTAAGTTTGGTACAACATGAACAACTTTTATTTCATTTTTCTTTAGAATTGAAGTGTATTTTTTCGGATCTCCAGCAGAAGTAAAAACAATATTAATTCTGTGTTTTAATATAGTATTGATGTGCTCTTGAATTTGTGGATAAAGCAATGCGATATTCACACCAAAAGGCTTGTTTGTTGCTGCTTTACACTTTCTAATATGCTCATCCAAAACCTCAGGATACATTGATGCTGAGCCAATTAAACCCAATCCGCCATTATTACTCACAGCTGATGCCAATCGCCAACCACTACACCAAAGCATCCCTCCTTGAATTATTGGATATTTTATTCCGAAAAGTGCTTTTACTCTATTCATAAATTTCTACATTTGTTGCGATTACGAAAATAGAAATTTTAAAATAGCACAAGATGAGAAATGAGCAAATAATTTTTGATTTAATCAAAGAAGAGGGTCAAAGACAGAGAAATGGAATTGAACTAATTGCATCTGAAAATTTTGCAAGCGATAATGTGATGAAAGCAATGGGATCCTGCTTAACAAATAAGTATGCAGAAGGCTATCCAAGAAAAAGATATTATGGCGGCTGTGAGGTAGTAGACAAAGTTGAGCAATTAGCAATAGATAATGCAAAAGCATTATTTGGAGTAGAATATGCAAATGTGCAACCCCATTCTGGCTCTCAGGCAAATGCAGCAGTGATGCTTGCTTGTTTAAAAGCCGGGGATAAAATTTTAGGATTTAATCTATCTCATGGTGGACATTTGACCCATGGTTCTCCAGTTAATTTTTCTGGTAAATTATACAACACATCTTTTTACAGTGTGGAACAGGAGAGTGGAAAAGTAAATTATGACACAATAGAGGCAACTGCAATTAAAGAGAAGCCACAACTCATTATATGTGGAGCTTCAGCATATTCTCAAGATTGGGATTACAAAAAATTTAGGGAAATTGCAGATAAAGTTGGTACACTACTTATGGCAGATATCGCGCATCCGGCTGGACTAATAGCTGCAAAATTATTAAACGACCCTGCACCTCATTGTCATATTTTAACCACAACTACTCATAAAACATTAAGAGGGCCAAGAGGTGGAATGATAATGATGGGGAAAGATTTTGAGAATCCTTGGGGATTAAAAACACCAAAAGGTAAAACAAAAATGATGTCAGCATTACTAAATTCTGCAGTTTTTCCAGGATCTCAAGGTGGTCCGCTTGAACATGTAATTGCTGCAAAAGCAATTGCTTTTGGTGAGGCATTACAAGCAGAATTCAAAACTTATGCCGAGCAAGTGATAAAGAATGCAAAAATGATGGCAAATTGTTTTGTTAAAAAGGGTTATAAAGTAATTTCAGGTGGAACCGAAAATCATTGTATGTTGATTGACTTAAGAAGTAAAAATGTAACAGGAAAAGATGTAGAAAGTGCACTTGTAAAAGCTGATATTACACTTAATAAAAATATGGTCCCTTTTGATACTGAATCCCCATTTGTCACATCAGGAATAAGAATCGGCACTCCTGCTATTACAACAAGAGGAGTTAAAGAAGATCAGATTCCTTATATAGTTGATTTAATTGATGAAGTAATTACTGATTTTGAAAACGAGAACACTATAAATTCCGTAAAACAAAAAGTGAATGCACTAATGCAAAATTACCCAATATTTGCTTATTAATAAATGGCAAAAAAGATAGATATAGCAAAGGAAAATAAAGAAATCCTCAATAAATACAGATCTTTACTTAGAGTTTGTAAAGACAAAACAAACGCAAAGGATAAAAAAGATATCCGAAAAGCCTTCAACTTGGCAATGGATGCACACAAAGATGTTAGGAGGAAATCAGGGGAGCCTTATATTTATCATCCGCTAGCAGTTGCTCATATCTCAGCAAAAGAGATCGGTTTAGGATCTACTTCTATTGTTTGTGCACTTTTACATGATGTGGTAGAGGATACCAAATACACATTGGAAGATATTGATAGAAAATTTGGAAGCAAAGTTGCTAGAATTATTGATGGCTTGACGAAGATTGAGGATATGTTTGATAAAAATCTATCCCTACAGGCTGAAAATTTCAGGAAAATGTTGCTAACACTTTCGGATGATGTGAGGGTGATTCTTATTAAACTTGCAGATCGTTTGCATAACATGCGCACCCTTGGTGCAATAAAAAAGTCAAAACAGCTCAAAATTGCATCAGAGACGCTTTACCTTTATGCCCCTCTTGCGCACCGATTAGGGCTTTATGCAATCAAATCAGAATTGGAAGATTTAGGCCTAAAATTTACCAAAGCAGAAGTATATAAAGCCATCTCATTAAGTTTGAACGAGAGTAAAAAAGAAAGAGGGAAATATATTAGTAAATTTACCCAACCTATTAAGGAAATGTTAAAGAAAGAAGACATCAAATGCACCATTAAAGGAAGGCCAAAGTCTATCTTCTCCATTCGGAACAAGATGAAACAGCAAGATTTGAAGTTTGATGAGGTCTTTGACTTATTTGCTATTCGAATAGTAATTGACAGTAAGACAGAAAACGAAAAAGCGGATTGTTGGAGAGCTTATTCCATAGTAACAGATCATTACAAACCAAATCCGGATAGATTGAGGGATTGGATTTCTACTCCAAAAGCCAATGGTTATGAGTCTCTGCACACTACCGTGATGGGGCATGATGGAAAATGGGTGGAAGTACAAATTAGAAGTGTTAGAATGGATGATATTGCTGAAAAAGGGTATGCAGCTCATTGGAAATATAAAAATGAAGATAAGAAAGATTCCTCATTAGATGGATGGATAAATAAGATTAGAGATTTATTGGAAAATCCTGAGGCGAATGCTGTTGATTTTATTGATGATTTTAAGTTGAATTTGTTTGCGGGAGAGATTTATGTTTTCACTCCTGCTGGTGATTTAAAAACCCTACCAAAAGGAGCTACTGCACTTGATTTTGCTTTTGAAATTCATACTGAAGTAGGCAGAACTTGTTTAGGAGTAAAAGTAAATGGGAAATTAGTTCCATTGAGTAAAGTACTAAAAAGTGGTGATCAGGTAGAAGTGATTACATCCAAAAAACAAACTCCTAAAAAAGATTGGCTAACTTTTGTCGTTACAGCTCGTGCAAAATCAAAAATCAAAACCTCTTTGAAAGAAGAGAAAAAGGCAATTGGAAAAGAAGGTAAAGAAAAATTAGAACGAAAACTCAAACAGTTAAAAATTAAATACAGTAAAAATGTTGAAACCGAATTAGTAAGACATTTTCAAATTGGTGATAGTTTGGAGCTATTTTTTAGAATAGCAACTGGCGTAATTAGCAATAATGAATTAAAAGAGTTTGCTAAAAATAGAGGAATAGGCTGGTATACTACAATCAAAAACAAGATTAGTAGAAGCCCTAAAAAAAAGGCAAAAGCAGATGATACTAAAATGATTGTTTTTGGCGGAAATGATGAGGTTCTCGATTATAGTCTTTCAAAATGTTGTAATCCAATTGCAGGTGATGATATTTTTGGCTTTACAACAGTTGAAGGTGGTATTAAAGTACATAGAGCGACTTGCCCAAATGCAATTGAAATGCGGTCAAATTACGATTATAGATTAATGATTGCTAGATGGGTAAGCAAAGAAAGTATTAATTTTATTGCTTATTTGGTTATAAAAGGGATAGATAGGATAGGACTGATGAATAATATCACAAAAGTAATCTCTTCTCAAATGAATGTTAATATAAAATCAGTTAATATAGTAAGTGATGATGGGCTTTTTGAAGGAGAAATTACCTTAAAAATACACAATGCAAATTTCCTTAATGCTTTGATGAAAAAACTTAAGAAAATTGATGGTATTCAAACAATTGAAAGAAGTTATAAACTTGATTAATTTTTTAAGCAAGTAGCATTATAAATTTATTATTTTTGGTGCTTTCATTTTTCAAATGGCAAAAGAAAAAACCGTAGATATTGTTTCTCAGATTTTCACTGAATACCTCATTGAAAACAAGCATAGAAAAACACCTGAACGATATGCAATATTAAAAGAGATTTATACTCATGAAGGGCATTTTGATATTGAGTCAATGTATATTCAAATGAAAAACAAGAATTATAGAGTAAGTAGAGCGACTCTTTATAATACGGTAGATTTACTGATGGAATGCCGTTTAATTCGCAAGCATCAATTTGGGAAAGCACAAGCACAATACGAAAAATCTTTTCACAATAAACAACACGATCATTTGTATTGCACTCAGTGTGAAGAGGTAACAGAATTTTGCGACCCTAGAATATTAAGCATCAAATCATCAATTCAAGAAGCATTACATTTTAAAATTAACAGACATGCACTCAACTTTTATGGTGTTTGTTACAACTGTCAACAAAAACAAAAGAAAAACTAAATTATGGGAACAGATGTGCTGTTAGGCCTACAATGGGGAGATGAAGGAAAAGGAAAAATTGTAGATGTACTCACTTCAAATTACGATATAATTGCACGATTTCAAGGAGGGCCAAATGCAGGGCACACCCTTGAGTTTGACGGCATAAAACATGTGCTTCACACCATTCCTTCTGGAATTTTTCATAAAGGAGCAATTAATATTATTGGAAATGGAGTAGTTATTGACCCTATCATATTTGAAAATGAGATAAGATCCATTGAAAAACTAGATGTGGAAATGTCAGAACTGCTTATTGCAAAAAAAGCACATCTTATTTTACCTACTCATAAACTTTTGGATGCGGCAAGTGAAAAGGCAAAAGGAAAAAATAAAATAGGTTCTACTTTGAAAGGAATTGGTCCAACTTACATGGACAAAACTGGAAGAAACGGACTTAGAGTTGGTGATATTTCGGCTGCTAATTTTAAAGAAAGATACGATAAACTAAAACAGAAGCACATTCAAATCATCAACTTTTATGATTTTGAATATGAACTTTCGGATTTGGAAGAAAAATGGTTTGCAAGTTTAGCTACCTTAAAAAAATTCCAACATATTGAAAGCGAGCATTATTTGCATAAAGCCTTGAAAGCAGGAAAAAAAATCCTAGCTGAAGGGGCGCAAGGAACCCTGTTGGATATTGATTTTGGTTCTTATCCTTTTGTGACTTCTTCCAATACCATTACGGCTGGTGCTTGTACCGGATTAGGTGTTTCCCCTACCAGAATCAATGATGTTTTTGGTATTTTTAAGGCTTATTGCACAAGAGTTGGTTCGGGTCCTTTCCCTACAGAACTTTTTGATGAAGTTGGTGCGCATATGGGAAAAGTAGGAAATGAATTTGGCGCTACAACCGGCCGTCCAAGGAGATGTGGCTGGATAGATCTACCTGCACTGAAATATGCAATTAACATCAATGGAGTTACTCAACTAATGATGATGAAAGGAGATGTGCTTTCAGGACTTGATAAAATCAAAGTTTGTACACATTATCAGTTTAATGGGCAGAAAATCGATTATCTGCCATTTGAAGCCAATGATGGATTGTCTCCAATATTTGAAGAGTTGCCAGGCTGGGAAGAGGATTTGATGCAATTAGATGATTTAAGTAATGCTCCACAATCTTTTCATGATTATATCCGTTATTTGGAGAAGGAATTAGAAAAACCAATCAGCATAGTATCGGTTGGGCCAGATAGAAACCAAACCTTTTTCAGATAATTGAGAAATTCTTTTTTAATACTGCCTATCTTTTTGTGCAGTTTTCTTTTTACAAATGCACAAAAGCAAATTGAAATTATCCATGCAGATGATTTTATATTTGACAAAAACAAACATCCTGATTATACCAAACTGATTGGAAATGTTGCCTTTAAACATGAAGGCGCAACCATGAAGTGCGATAGCGCCTTCCAATACAAAAACAATAAAATGGATGCTTTTGGCAATATCCAAATCAATCAAGGAGATACATTACATCTTTTTGGTAAAAAACTTTTTTATGATGGTAATAGTAGTAAGGCGATTATATCAGAGAAAGTAAAATTGAAAGACAAGCAAATTCAATTGCATACTGATCAGTTGCATTACAATTTAGAAAAGAATATCGCCTTTTACCCAAAAAAAGGACAGATACAGGATGCTGAAAACAGGCTTTTTTCCGATAAAGGTAGTTATCATAGCAGAATAAAATTGTTTTATTTTAAGGGGAATATTGAGGTGATTAATCCAAAATATAACATTCTAACCGATACTATGCTCTATCATGCACAGCATAAAATCAGTTACTTTTTTGGCCCTACTACCATCAACTCTGATGAGAATATAATTTATTGCGAAAATGGTTGGTACAATAGCATAACGAATCAATCTCAGTTTAGGGAAAATGCTACCCTTACACATCAAGATTTTATATTGAAAGGAGATAGTATTTCTTACAATAGAAATAAAGGTTATGGAAAAGCTATAAACAATATACAACTCATTGACAGTGTTAATGATTTACTAATTAGCGGAAATTTGGGAGAGTATTTTGAAGAAACAGAAAATGCCATGGTTACTCAAAATGCACTTTTGCATTTAATTGCAGATACCGATACACTTTTTGTGCATGCCGACACCTTTTTAAGTACAAAAAAGGTGGAGCAAAGAGAGGTTCGTGCTTTTTATAATGTAAAGTGCTTTAGGGAAGATATGCAAGCAAAATGCGATTCTTTGGCATATAATTTGAAAGATTCTACCATTGAACTTTTTAACAAACCTGTAATTTGGTCAGATAAATTTCAAATCACTGCGGAAAGTATTCAACTTTTACTTAGTGGTGGAAAAATAAAAAAGATGTTTTTGCTCCAAGATCCTATGCTTATTTCCCAAGAGGACTCTCTTCATTTTAATCAGATAAAAGGTAAAGTAATGTTTGGATTTTTCGATAAAAACAAACTGCAAAAAATAGATGTGAAAGGAAATGGGCAAACCATCTTCTTAGTACAAAACGACAGTAAAAAAAACATTGGTGTTAATATTTCAGAATGTTCGGATATTAGTTTGTTTTTAAAGGAGAATGAATTGGATGGGATTACTTTTCATGCAAAGCCAACTGCGATTATGCATCCTATGTATAAAATTGAAGAAAAAGATAAATTCTTAAAAGGCTTTTTGTGGAGAGCAAATGAACGGCCAAATAGTAAAGCGGATATCTTTATAGAATAATCCCGATCTTCACCCTATACTGAGACTACTGATTATCTTCTTTTTACACCTCTTTGTGTTTCTGCTCAAGACTATGATTGAGGTAATGTAGACTTTTATACTTACCTAACCGAAATGGCTATCCGCCATCTAGCACATCTGCTATAGTGAATGTATTAGATGGGCAAACGCTACCAATACAAAACACTCCCTTATTTTATATTTATATGGAGGAACTGTGCAGAAAAAGATAACTATTGAATAACCCGAAAAGAAGTTCTTCTATTTATACTTCTTCCCTTTTCAGAATCATTTGCAACAAGCGGCTTGCTTTCTCCAAATCCTTTATAAATTAATCTATCGGAAATAATCTTATTCTCCCTTAAATAGATAAAGACTGCTTCTGCCCTTTTTTCCGATAGTATCTGGTTTTTTTCTTGCTCTCCCACATCATCAGTATGCCCTTGTATTTCAATCTGTAAATGAGGATTCCTCCTTAAATAAGCAATCAGTCTATCAAGTTCTTTAGAAGAGTCAGAAGTCAACTCAAAAGAATTATGTGCAAAATGCACATTTTTCAAAATCACTTCCTCCCCTGCTGATTTTGTTATAATGTCCAATTCCAATGCAGAAATAGGATTGGCTTGTTTGGTTTCTGGTAGATTAAAATAGAAAATATCTTCCGCTCCAAACCCACTATTATCTGAAACATAATATGCTGTTTTTCCATCTGTTGCAACAATCAATGAATTTTCTACTTTATGTGTGTTGATTGGGTATCCCATATTTTCAGGATCAGCCCAATCTTGCTCTGAGCTTTCTCTTTTACTTACAAACAAATCAAAATCGCCCATTCCAATATGCCCATCAGAAGCAAAGTAGAAAGTCAAATTATCCGCATGCAAAAAAGGAGACATTTCATTGTATACAGTATTGATTGCAGACCCAGCATTATATGGCTTTCCAAATACATTATCGCTTATTTCCGATATCCAAATATCTTTTCCCCCATATCCCCCAGGACGATTACTTACAAAATATAAAAACTTCCCATCAGGGGAAAAACAGCCTTGGGTGTCCCAATCTTTACTGTTTACGTTTTTCAAATTAACAACCTGCTCTTTTCCATTAAGTTTTAAATATAAATCGCAACTCCCCTTCCCTCCTTTCCGATTACAAGCGGTGTAAACTAACATGCCTTCATCAGCAGTAATAGCAATTGCACCCTCATTAAATGGTGTGTTAATACTATGCATAGTTTTAGCATCTGTCCAAGCATTTTCCCAATAGGAAACAAAAAAATCTTCTTGCAAATCAAATTTTCCTTCCACCTTTCTTGTAAAAACAAACTTCTTTCCATCTGCTGATATAAAAGGCAAGTACTCTGCCTTTGCAGAATTGATATACTTCCCCATATTTTTTGGATTAAATTCAACTGGATTTTCTATCGCATTAATTGCGTACATGCAATCTTGTATATGCTTGATAGATTTCCGATATACTTTCTCCTCTCTATCGGCAAATGCAACAAAAGATTTGTAATGATAAAGTGCCTCAGTATATTCTCCATTTTCAAAATACAAATCGCCTATCTTTTTGAACCATAGTTGATCATTAGAATTGTTCTGATCAAACCCCTTATAATAGTATTCTACTGCCAATTCTAAATTGCCTTCCGACTCATGAATTTTACCTAAAAGTTGATAAGGTTTTTCCCAATCTGAACCTTTTCTAATGCATTTTGCAACCGTATTTTTTGCTTTTTCTATTTCTCCATTATTAAAATAGTAAACAGCCTTATCATAAGTTTTGTAATCTTTTTTTTGAGCAAAAATGATTGCAGGCAAAAACAGCAATATAAGGAAGCATTTTCTCACTATGGAAGATTCATGTATTTATGTGTTTGAAGTGAGATTTGCCATGATGTATTTTCCATTACAAAATCTGTTATCAGAGACATAACCTCTTCCTTTTTACTCCATTCTGGTTGCAAATACAGTTTGCAATTACTTCCAACAGTTTCTTTTTGCTGAACTGCCCATTTCAAATCATGTTTGTTTCTCACAATAATCTTTAATTCATTAGCACTGGATTTTATTTCATCAAGCGCTTGCTGATTTTTTTTTGGCGAAAAACATATCCAATCAAACGTACCGCTTAAAGAATATGCTCCAGAAGTTTCCAAATGCACTTCTATTTCCTTTTGCTTTAGTGCATTTGTCAAAAAATCCATATTCCACATCAATGGCTCTCCACCAGTAATAACCACAGTTTTTATATTCTTATCAATTTTACTTATAATATCTTCTACTTTGGTAAGTGGGTGCAAATTAGAATCCCAACTTTCTTTTACGTCACACCAATAACAACCTACATCACAGCCTCCTATTCTCAAAAAATAAGCGGACTTGCCAGTATGAAAACCCTCCCCTTGAATGCTATAAAAAGCTTCCATTAAAGGGAGTAACTTCCCTTCTTTGATAAGTTGTTCTTCAACAGCCATTAGGATTTAGATTTTGCTGCTAAAAGCGTATTCTTTAGTAGCATAGCAATAGTCATAGGGCCAACACCGCCCGGAACTGGAGTAATAAAACTACATTTTTCTTTCACTCCTTCAAAATTAACATCTCCCAAAAGTTTCCATCCATTCTTTGTTTTATCCGATTTTACCCTTGATATCCCTACATCAATAATACAAACACCTTCTTTTACCATGTCAGCAGTTATAAACTCTGCATTTCCTAATGCTACGATCAAAATGTCAGCTGTTTTAGTAAGTTCTTTTAAGTTTTTCGTTCTGCTATGGGTAAGTGTAACTGTGCAGTTTCCAGGATTTGAATTCCTTGCCATCAATATGCTTATTGGAGAACCAACTATATGACTTCTACCAATAACCACACAATGTTTTCCAGAAGTCTCAACATTATACCTCTGTAGCAATTCCATTATTCCTGCAGGAGTTGCTGGCAAAAAGGTTGATAAATTAAGTGTCATTTTACCTATATTTGAAGGATGAAAACCATCTACATCTTTTGTAGGAAAAATACTTTCTGTTACCTTCATTTCATCAATATGCTTTGGTAAAGGCAACTGAACGATAAGCCCGTCAATGAAAGAATCTTGATTGATTTGCTCAATGGCTGTCAACAGTTCTTCTTCTGAAACTGCATCTTCTAATCGAACAAGAGTAGATTGGATACCAACTTTTTCACAAGCTTTCACTTTAGCATTTACATAAGTCTCGCTTGCACCATCATTACCTACAAGAATAGCTGCCAAATGTGGTCTTTTGCAACCAGTGGAAACTAACTGAGCTACCTCAACTGCAATTTCTTCTTTTATATCGTTAGCTGTTTTTTTACCGTCTAGTATTATCATAGCAGTTTTTATAAGTGTTTAAAAAGCAGGTCTAAAATGGGATTTCTTATAAGTTTAATATATTTTCAGCTATTAACTCTGCAATATCTTTTACCTCAGCAGACCCTTCATTTACTGCAATGATTCCATCTCTCATCATGGTATTACAGAAGGGGCATCCTGTTGCAATAATATCTGGTTTTAAGCCAAGTGCTTCTTTTGTACGGTTAATATTGATTTCTTCTCTGCCTGTTTCTGCTTCTTTGAACATTTGAGCACCTCCTGCCCCACAACAAAAAGAAGTGCGTTTATTTCTATCCATTTCAACAGGCTCTACTCCTAATAATTTTATCAGGTCTCTTGGCGCATCAAAAATACCATTAGCTCGGCCTAAATAACAAGGATCATGAAATGTAATCTTCTTATCTTCTAGATTTGTAGAAATTTTTAGTTTCCCTTCTTTTATAAGTTCCAAGATAAACTCTGTATGATGTTTAACTTTATAAATTCCACCCAAAGATGGATACTCATTCTTTAGTGTATTGTAGGCATGCGGACAAGTAGTTACAATGGTTTTAATATTGTAAGCATTCATTACTTCAATATTCATTATGGCCTGCATTTGAAATAGGAACTCATTTCCTGCCCTTTTAGCTGCATCTCCGCTAGAGGATTCTTCCGTTCCTAATACACCAAAATTTATATTAGTAGTATTTAAAATCTTTACAAAGGCTCTTGTTATTCTCTTTGCTCTTTCATCAAAACTTCCTGCACTCCCTACCCAAAAAAGAATATCTGCTTCTTTTCCTTCTGACATCAATTCGGACATTGTTTTTACTTGCAATTCACTCATTTTTAACTTTTAAAAACTTGAATTTTTACATCTTTCTCGACTAAATCAGTAAACTTTCCATCAAAACGAGTTGCACGCACAATATGGTTGTCAACCCAATGATAATTCCCCCCTCTTGGTTTTCCCATCAAAAGCCCATGATACTTAAAACCATTGTCCTGCAACCACTTTTCTGTTATCCCTCTATGCACTTCTACTCTGGAAGTAAAGAAAGTAATATAATGTCCTTGCTCATACCACTTATTTAAAGTTGCTAAAGCGTCTGGATATAAATTTGCAGTAGCCATCCTTTCAGGTTCTTCATTAGGGATATCATCACAAATAGTGCCATCAATATCAATTAGGTAATTCTTGATGTGCTCTGGCAAAACAGGAGAAATATGCTCTCCATCAACAATTTTTTCTATTAATTTATTCATCTTTCCATTTTAATCTGTCAGCAGTTGGGAATTGCCAAGGTGCTCCATTATTTTCTACATTATTAAACATCATATTTAATTCATTTGGAGCAGATGATTGCTCCATCACCAAATACCTTCTTAAATCCATAATGATTGAAAGCGGATCAATATTTAAGGGGCAAGCTTGTGTACATGCATTGCAAGTAGTACAAGCCCATAATTCTTCAGCAGTAATATAATCATTCAATAAGGACCTATTATCACTATAATCTTTTCCGTGTTTATCTATGTTCTTTCCTACTTCTTTTAATCTTTGTCTGGTGTTCATCATTATTTTTCTAGGCGAAAGCAACTTTCCTGTATGATTTGCCGGACATTCTGATGTACACCTTCCACATTCAGTACAGGAATAGGCATTCATCAATTGAACCCAATTGAGATCTGCCACATCCTTTGCACCAAAAGATTGTGAAACTGTTGTTTCAACAGGTGTAGCATAAGGATCTGTATTAGGATCCATCATTAATTTTACTTCTTTAGTTACAGTATCCATATTATTCATTTTCCCTAAATGTTCAATGTTTGAAAAATACACATTAGGAATTGACATCACCACATGGAAATGTTTTGAATAAGGCAATTCATTTAAGAAGATAAAAACAAGCATAATATGTGTCCACCAACTTATTTGATGAAATAAGACGATATCACTAATTTCCCAAGTTGAAATAAAAGCAACAAAATAATTACTCACAGGATAAGTTCCCGATACTTCTGTATGGTCTAATGCTAAATAACCAATATTCATGGTAAGTAATGAGATCATCAAAAAGACAATTATAACCAAAGCAATAATGGCGTCAATAGATGATGACTTTTTCATTTCTTTTCCAGAGAATCGTTTTATTTTTAAGAAAAGTCTCCTGAAAAGAAAAACAAGACAGGATAGAAGAACCATTACTGCCATAACATCACCTGAAGCAGTTACTAAATTATAAAAAGTACCAAATACACCAAATGATCTCTCAAAACCCAATACACCATCTATTATCATTTCCAATGTACCAATGGTAATTACCAGAAAACCCCAATATACTAGGGCATGTAATAACCCGGAAAGTGGACGCGCAAAGAGTTTAGTTTGTCCAAAAGCAACTTTCAGTAAAATAATGGTTCTTTTTAGCGGTTGGTCAAAACGATTTTTCGCTCTTCCTAATCGGATGTTTCTAACTATTTTCCACAGATTATAAGAAAATAAACTAGTTGCAAAAATCAAGATACAACTGAAAATTATATTGGATAACTGCATATTCAATCTACTCTTATTTTTTATATGATTTTGATTTTCCGCCTAAAACCGAAAATCCAACATATCGTTTAGGATTCAGTTTAATATCTTTAATCAAAGTTGCCAATTCATTTGAAGATTTCTCTAGATTTAAATATAAATCTTTGTCGTTAATAAACATTCCTAAACTACCTTCAGCATCATTAATTTTTTTAGACACTTCCACTAGGCTTGATAATAAATTATTTACGTTTGATTTAGCAATTTCATCTGAAAGGCTTGAAAAGTTGTTTAATATATTTGTAATTTCATCATTATTTTCTTCTAGATTTTTTACAATACTTGATATTCGCTCATCATTCTGATCAACTATCTCATTTACTTTTGTCATTGTTTTTGACATGGTATTAAAAGTATAATCCAAACTTTCCAAACTTTTTGTTAGACTCTCTCTTGCATCCTTGCTGAGAACAGAAGTAATTACTGTAACAACTGAATCAATAGAGGCAATTAATTCTTCTGCTTTGTTTTTTAAAGGTAAAACTTGTTTATTCACTTCATCTTTCAAACTTCCTTCTATCTGGGAAATCAATGTATCTCCATTGTTTATAATCTCATTTGCATCACCTAAAATCAAAGTAATTCCTTTAGAACCCATAATATCCTCATTTACAATCTTTGAAACACTATTTATAGGGATGTCAATGTGGTTTTCAATGCTTAGTTCCACAAGTAGATTGTAATCATCATTAGTAAGTAAAGCTATTCTTTTAACTGATCCAACTTTAAACCCATTGATCAAAACCCCACTTCCTTCTTGTAACCCACCTATGTTCTGATAAATCGCAAAAACACTTCTATTATTGTCAAAAAGATTGCTACCCTTTAGATAGTTAATTCCCCAAACTAAGCCCACAATTGAGATTATAACCAAAATTCCTATTCGCATTTCTTTACCTAATTTTCTCATTTTATTTATTTATTGTTTTTGCAAACTTAAGGCTTCTTTTACATTTATGCGAATTCCATCTTTAAAAGCAATCACAAAAGCGCCATTAAATCCTTTCTCTAGCATCTTTTTTTTTAATATATCAGTTTGCTTTTTACTAGAAGTGTTTCCAACAAAATATTTGTACGTGCCATTTACTACTTTTTCTTCTACTTCCAATCCTTTGAAGCGCTCACTATTTTTCATTTCTTTTAAATAAGTGCCAATTTGTACTTTATAAACTATTTCCGGCTTTACTACTTTTTTCTCTTCAATAACTTCTATTTCTTTTTTTTCAATATTCTCTTTTTCTTTTAATGCTGCTTTCCCTGACGCTAAATCAATACTCTCCTTATAACTTCTAAATGCCCTGAAAATTGCAGAAGCAATATAATCCTGCCCTGCTTTTGTGTTCAGATAATCTTCTTCTTTAGGATTTGTTAAGAAACCACACTCAATAAGCACTGAAGGCATATTCACTCTGCTTATCACAAAAAAAGGTGCCTGTTTTACTCCTCTACTTTTTCGCTTTGCCCTGATAGAAAACTCATTTTCTATTTTTTCTGCAAAAGAAATACTCTGATCTAAATACGTATTTTGCATTAGACTAAACACAATATAACTCTCTGGAGTTTGAGGGTCAAAACCTTCATACTTTTCCTGATAGTTGTCTTCCATGTAAATAACAGAGTTCTCCCGCATTGCCACATCCATATTGGCTTTTAATTTACTCATTCCCATTACAAATACACTTGCTCCTGAAGCATTCGGACTTGTAAATCCATCACAATGTATAGAGATAAATAGATCTGCATCGGATTGATTAGCTAATTCTGTTCGCTCTCTTAATTCCAAAAAAATATCTTTCTTTCTTGTAAAAACAATTTCTATGTCTGGAAAGGCTGTGGCAATATAATCTCCTAATTTTAATGAAACAGCCAATGCAATATGCTTTTCGTATTGCTTGTATCTTTTAGTGCCCATGGTTCCAGAATCTTTTCCACCATGCCCAGGGTCAATTACTATTTTTTTTATTCCTTTATTTGCATCTTGAGATTTTACAGGAGAAGAAAGAGAAAATAAAAGAAAAAGTACAAATATGCGTTTAAGGATAAGCAAACTAATTTTATCGATTTTATTTAAGTTTGTTGACAGAAACATTCAAATATATTTGATACACAAAAATAACATTAATCATTTGTATTATAAAGTCAGAATTTTCATTCTCTCTCTTATCTTTTTAACAGCTTTTGCTAACAACTCATTTGCTGAGTTTGCAATTACCGATAACTTAGCAGAAAAAGATTCGCTAAATAAGTCTTTTCTAAATGATGAAGTGTTTTATGATGCCTCTGATTCCATGCAATTTGATATTATTAATGAAAGGGTATTTCTTTATGGAGATGCCATTATTAAATATGAATCTACTGAAATAAAAGCAGATTTTATTGAAATCGATTGGGCAAAAAACCAAATTTATGCAAAAGGAAGAATAGATTCTTCAGGTAAGCTAGTTGGTAATCCTCAATTTACTGATGCCGGAAAAACCTTTAAAGCAAAAGAAATGACTTATAATTTTAAAAGTAAAAAAGGTCTAATTAAGGAAATTGTAACAAAAGAAGGAGAAGGCTTTATTCATGGGAAGAAAGTGAAAAAAACTACATCAGAAGTGATGTATTTAAAAAGGGGGGAATACACCACATGTAATGCAGAAAAACCTCACTTTTCTATACGAGCAAATAAAATTAAAGTAATTCCTGGAGAAAGAATTGTTTCCGGACCTGCATACCTTACAGTTTTCAATATACCTACCCCTTTATTTCTACCATTTGGATTTTTTCCAAATACTGCAGAGGAAAGTTCTGGTATATTAATTCCTTCTTATGGAGAATCTGCTAATTTGGGCTTTTTTCTAAAAGATGGGGGCTATTATTTTACCATCAATAAACAAATGGATTTGGCAATAAAAGGAGACATCTACACAAAAGGAAGTTGGGCAACACGATCTTTATTTCGCTATAAAAAACGCTATAAGTACAATGGGAATTTGAACTTAAGATATGGAAGAATGATAAATAGTGAAATTGACATGCCCGATTATAGTATAAAAAAAGATTTCTTCATCAGATGGCATCACAAACAGGATCCTAAAGCAAATCCTAGTTTGTTATTTTCTGCAAATGTAAATGCTGGAAGTAGCACCTATCATAAAAATAACTCCTATAATGCTAATGATTATCTGCAAAATACTTTCACATCAAGCATAAGTTTAAATAAAAAATGGGACGACACACCTTTTAATTTATCCACTACACTGAACCATAATCAGAACACAAAAACCAAAATTGTAAGTCTTACACTTCCTACTGTTGTGTTTAATATGAATCGTATTTTTCCATTTAAAAGCAAAAAGATAGGTAAAGCAAAGTGGTATGAAAAAATTGGAGTATCTTATAGTGCTAATATGAAAAATGAAGTTTCAATTGCAGATTCACTCCTATTTACAACAGATGCATTATCTAGGTTTAGAAATGGGATGAGACATAGCATTCCAATAAGTACATCTATAAAACTTGCGAAACATTTTACTTTTACACCAAAATTCAATTTAACAGAAAGATGGTATTTGTCTCGAATTGAGAAAAGTTGGGATGGTAGTAATGTAATTACTGATACTATAAACAAATTTACAAGAGCGCATGATTATAATTTCTCAGCAGGACTTAACACAAAATTATATGGAATAGCTCAGTTTAATAAAGGAAAAATTGCGGCTTTCCGACATGTTCTTACGCCAAATATCAGTTTTTCTTATCGGCCTGATTTCAGCAAGGAGTCCTTTGGATATTACAAAAGTGTACAAACTGATTCAATTGGAAATCGACAAACTTATGCCATCATGCAAAATGGAATTTATGGTGGGCCTGGAGCAAGTAGAAGTGGAAATATCAACTTCAGTTTAGGTAATTTACTAGATATGAAGGTGAGAAGCAAAAAAGACACTTCCCAAACGTTAAAGAAACTAACATTAATTCAAAGTATGGGAATTGGATCTTCTTACAATATTTTTGCAGATTCACTCAATTTCTCTACAATAGCGCTAAATGCAAGAACTAAGCTTTTAGGCTCTTTAACTCTTACTTTTTCTAGTCGTTATGATCCTTATATTAATAAGAATGGTAAACGTATTAATCAATTTGAAATAGAAAACGGGCGACTTGCTAGATTTACTTCTGCAAACGCAGCATTAGGGATTAATATATCTGATAATACATTTTCAAAACAAAAAGAGAAAGCAGAGGAATCAGAGGAAGATTTCTATAAAATCCCTTGGAATTTGAATATGAATTATACGATTGCCTACAATAAAAATAACCGCCCTTCATCAGATGTTGAGCCTATACAATCCTTGAACTTTACGGGGAATATTAAAATTACAAAAAAGTGGAAAATAGGATTCCGTTCTGGTTATGACTTCCAAGAGAAAGAACTCACTTATTCCTCTATAGATGTTTATAGAGATTTGCATTGTTGGGAAATGCTTTTTCATTGGATACCAATAGGATTTCATAAAAGCTATACACTCACTATCCGTGTAAAAGCTTCTGTCCTTAAAGATTTAAAACTAGAGAAAAAGAAAGATTGGATTGATATGGATTATTAGGATTGTATCCAATTCTTTATCATTTGTAAACCATATTCTGTCATTATTGACTCTGGATGAAATTGAAGACCAATTAGATCAAACTCCTTGTGTCGAATAGACATAATAATATCATCTTCATTCTTTGAAGTGATCTCAAAACAAACAGGAAGCGATTTATTATCAACTACCCAGGAATGATAATGTCCTACTTTAATTTTTTTTGGAAGATTCTTATAAATTAACTCATCATTTGAAAGCAAAACTTTTGTGGAAACACCATGCATTACTTCCTCCAGATTTCTAAGTTTTGCGCCAAAACATTCTGCAATTGCTTGATGCCCCAAGCAGACACCTAAAATACTTTTACTAGAGTGTAAGGCATTTATTATTGATTTTAGATTAATGTGTTCGTCTGGCAATCCAGGACCAGGAGATAAAATAATCTTATCATATTGACTTACCTCATCTAATCTGATTCTATCATTTTTAATTACATCAATATTATGAGCAAATTGTTCTGCATAATGGTATAAATTATGGGTAAAAGAATCGTAATTATCAAGAATTAAAACTCTCAATTTTTATTTGAATTTTCTTAATTCTCCTTCTAAAATGGTAATGGTGCTATCAATCCCTTCTTCAAAAGAAACTTTATGTCTCCATCCTAATTGATGTATTTTCTGCACATCCATTAATTTTCTAGGAGTCCCATTAGGATAATCAGTATTGTAAATTATATCTCCCTTAAACCCTATTTTTTCTTTGATGATTTCAGCAACATTTTTAATACTTTTCTCCTCACCTGATCCAACGTTTACAAACTGTTTATCATTATAGTTTTGCATTAAGAAAATACAGGCTTCCGCACAATCATCAACATGTAAAAACTCCCTAAGTGGAGAGCCATCTCCCCATACTTCAACCTCTGATTTTGCTTCTAATTTTGCTTCATAAAATTTTCTTAAAAGCGCAGGAATGATATGAGAATTCTGCAAATCATAATTATCATTTGGTCCGTACAAATTAGTTGGCATGGCTGAAATAAAATTACAGCCAAATTGATCATAGAAAGTTTCACACAGTTTGATACCAGCTATTTTTGCAATGGCATAAGGCTCGTTAGTAGTTTCTAATAATCCAGATAAAAGTGCATCCTCAGCCATTGGCTGCTTTGCCATTTTTGGATAAATACATGAACTTCCTAAAAACAATAATTTCTTCACATTGCACTGAAAAGCTGCATTGATAATATTTGCTTCAATCATTAAATTATCATACAAAAAATCTGCTCGATAAGTATTGTTAGCTAGAATCCCTCCTACTTTTGCAGCAGCTAAAAAAACAAAAGTTGGTTTTTCTTCAGCAAAAAAAGCATCTACTTCTTGCTGATTTCTTAAATCTAATTCTTTTGAAGCTTTAAGAGTTATCTGCTCAAATCCTTGTGATTTTAATTTCCTTACAATTGCCGAGCCAACCATTCCATTATGTCCAGCAACATATATTTTATCTGATTTATTCATTGATTGGTTTTTTGAAGAACTGCTTTAATTTAATTAATGGTTTTAACACACGTACAAAATAGGGTCGATACAAATTATTTAATTTCCAAGCACGACTATCTTCCTCATTGGCTCTCAGTCTATTCCAGATAGAGGAATTACTTTTCCCTCCTCGTCTCATCTTTACAATTATCTCAGGAATGTATTCTACTGAGATCTGATGTTTATTTAGAAGCCTTAGTATCATTTCATAATCAGCAGCACTTCTCAGATCTGTATTGTATAATCCAAACTTTTCATAAACCTCTTTCTTTACAAAAAATGTGGGATGAGGTAACATCCAGCCAGTATTTAATTTTGATTTTTTGAATGACCCTGATTGCCAATAGCGAACAACTTTTCTTGCATTCCCTTGGTCGACATAAACCAGATCGCCATACAAGCAATCGCAATTGGTTTGTTCAAAAACTTTAGCTACTTTTGACAATACTTTACTGTTAGGGTAGAAATCATCAGAATTTAAAATCCCAATAATATCACCAGTTGCTGCTTTAATCCCCTTATTCATTGCATCATATATCCCATCATCATGCTCAGAAATAAAATAATTGACCTTATCTTTATAAGATTCCAATATGGTTAAGGTCCAATCAGTTGACGCCCCATCAATAATAATATACTCTACATTATTATAGTCCTGGCTATCAACACTTTCAATTGTATGCTTAATAGTACTTTGACTATTTAGTGCCACGGTAATAATTGATATTTTAAAATTCTTTTTCATTCTTATTTATAATAAAAGCATGGCAATTCCCAGATGTTTTGGCATAACATTCTATTCTACAATTGTAATCATTGCACCAACTTTTCACATCATTATAAGACTGAAAAGTAGCAATTGGTGTAATAAAATAATCAAAGAAAATATTACGTGTCTCCCTCTTACTTAATTTCTGTCTTTTAAAAATCCTGTACATTAGACAATGTAAGTTAACAAAAAGATATTCAACGATATACCTTCCAACTTTCGATTTATCTAACAGCCGAAAAAATCCTCCAATAAAATAATAAACCAGTGGGTAGTATCGAAACTTCTTGTATACTGCAAGGTATAGATTTCCATTTGGCTTTAATATACGGATGCATTCTGAGAAGGCTTTGACTGTATCTCCAGTATGATGACAAACCCCATCACTCACAACTACATCCGCAAAATTACTAGCTAAAGGAAGTTCCAAATTATTCCCTTCTACTAATTTTAAATTTTCACTTTGCACAAAATTATTAGCAAAATCAAGAGAAGATTTGCTCATATCAACACCTACAACCTTAGATGCATATCTAACAGCATACACCAAGTTTCTTCCACAACCACAACCGATATCACAAAAAATCTTTCCGGCATTTCTCTCCATTAAGCTTCTCAATATTGGATTCATATTTGCTATGATCTCTTCTTTTGAAGCATATCCATACTCAAATGGAGTGTTATCGTAAAATGTTTGCGATTTCATTTATCGTTCCACAATTATGTTCTCCATCACAAGCATGTCCATTTTTGTTCTCAAAAAACAATCCAATGCTTCTTCAGGTTTATTTACAATGGGTTCATTTTCGTTAAATGAAGTGTTAAGTAAAATGGGGATACCAGATTTTTCTGAAAACCTACTAATTAACTTATGATATCTTGGCGATATATCTTTATCTACAGTTTGTAATCTCCCTGTTCCATCTACATGCGTCACTGCAGGAATTTCTTTTTGTTTTTCTTTTTTAATATCAAATACTTTTTCCATAAATGGAGCAGCATCAGTTTGAATAAAATAATCGCTTACTGCTTCTTTTAAAATAGAAGGAGCAAATGGCCTAAAACTTTCCCTTCTTTTAATTTTTTCATTGAGTAATTCTTTTGCGTCACTCCTTCTAGGGTCAACCAAAATAGATCTATGCCCTAAAGCTCTTGGGCCGAACTCCGCTCTACCTTGAAACCAGCCTATTACACCGCCATTTATAAGTTTTTCTGAAACCGTCTCAAACAATTCCTCGTTTTGTAAAATACGATATGCTACATTTGCTTTCTCTAGTGTTTTTACAATCTCTTCTTGATTAGATTTTCTACCATAATAAGCAGTAGTAATTTCAGCTAATCTTTCTTTTTCTAATATTTGATTGTACAAATAAAGAGCCGACCCAATAGAGGTTCCTGCATCATGTCCTGCAGAGGGAATGTATATGTGCTTAAAATTAGTATTTGCCAAAATTTTCCCATTTGCTACTGAATTTTGTGCAACCCCTCCGGTTATACAAATATTCTCAGCTCCTGTTTTCTTTTGTAAGGAATTCAGCATATGGAAAATAACTTGCTCGGTATATTTTTGAACGGAAGTAGCTAAATCAATATGCCATTGTTCTAATTCATCTCCTTTCATTCTAATTTTTCCAAATAATTTTTCCCATTCTTTTGTAAAAATAGCTGCTATTGAAGGTTTTCCTCCTTCCCAATCCATTACGACTCCATCCTTAAAATGCTTGAAATACTTTTCATTCAACTTGAAAAAACCATCATTAGTCATTTCGAGAATTTCCTTCAATTGTTTTAAATATTTTGGCTCGGCATAAGGGGCTAAGCCCATTACCTTGTATTCATCACCATAATTCGGAAAGCCTAAAAATTGAGTAACAGCTGTATAAAATATTCCTAGTGAATGCGGATAAATTACACTATCTAAAACTTCAATCTTATTTCCGTTCCCAATAGCTGTCATTGTAGAAGTGAAATCACCAAATCCATCAATAGAAAGAATAGCTGATTTTTCAAATCTTGATGCAAAAAAAGAGGATGCAATATGGCTTCTGTGATGCTCAATATTGTAAAATTTAGCTTTGATTTTTTTTGGAGAAATGACAAAAACTTTAGCTAACTCTTCCTTTACAGAACTTACTTTCCTTGAATTGGTTATCCGATCAAAAATAGCTTTAACCCCAACTCTATTTTTTAAAGTATGCAATATCTTTTTGGAAAAATTAGCCTTAGGGTTTCTTGAGACAGTAACAAAATCCAACTCTTCAACACTAATATTTGCTTCTTGCAAACAAAAGACAATTGCTTCAGATGGAAAGCCTGCCCAATGTTTTATGCGTTTGAAACGCTCTTCTTCAGTTGCAGCAACAACAATTCCATCTTTTAATATACAAGCTGAAGAATCACCATGATAAGCATTAATCCCAAGAATATACATTTACTTTTCCGTTAAAAAAGAGTTTATAAAATCTTTACTAATTACTTCCCAATCAAAATGGGATTTAACATATTTTTTACAATCCTCTTTCTGATAATTTTTATCTCTTATTAAATTAATAGCATTGCAAAAACTTACCCTTTCGTTTTCGGCTAAAATACCACAATTATTTTTTTCTATATCTTTCCAAGGGGTTTTGTTGGAAACCACTACAGGGCAGCCACAAGAAAGTGCTTCAGCAACTACAATTCCAAAGCTTTCAAACTCTGAAGCTAGTGCAAAAGCTGTAGCATTAGTTAGCAACTGCTTTTTCTGCTGATGATTAACGCTTCCTGTCAAAAAAACAGAGTTCATTAAATCTAATTCTTTTATTTGCTCTTCCAATGCTTGTTTTACCCCATCATCTTCTCCAGCTATTAGTAGTTTAGCAGTTGGATTCTCTTTTATAAAAATGTGAAATGCATCTATCAAAACATCAAACCTCTTGATTTGGTGCAGCCTACCCATTGAGAAAAGAACACAATCAATTTCCGGAAAACTTTGATTGGTGTATTTCAGCACTAAATCAATAGAGGAAAGTGTTTCGGTATTTTGAAATGAAGCAAAATCTACTCCGTCATTTACTTCTTTAACATCAGATTTTGGTAAGACTCTTTTAATGTCAATTGTTTCTAAATAAGAAGAGGCGTGCCACTTGATTTTATTTTGAAATGGTTTTATAAAAAGATAAAACCAAACTTTCTTTAATGCAGTCAGTTTGTTGGAGAATGTAAATTTTGAGAAACTACCTCTAGGACATATAACAACCTTTTTCTTTTGAATAATTGAAAACAAAAGAGCGCACAAAACAGTATAGTGGAAAAGGTATTGGATGTAAATAAGATCTGCCTTTTTAATATCAGCCCAAATTCCAAAAATAAATGCAAATGAAAGTTTATTGATAATTTGTTCATGATAATATTTTACCCATAGATGGTCTTTTTTTTGTATAAATTGATTGCGTTTTTCATCAAGTTGTGTTTTGCCATTTGCATTGGTAGCGGAAACAAAAACATCAACTCCTTTTTCAGATAATTTTTTGGACAAATCCCATGTAGCAGCAATAGGTCCTCCATAAAAGGTTGCTGGATAAAATGAAGATGAAACCAAGCAAATTCTCATCTTTTGAAATGTTTAAATTTATACCAAGAAGCTAAAATATGATCTCCACCCTTTAAAATAGCTAAAAACTCCTTTGCTCTTGCAAATTGCACCAAACTTCTTCCTTTTGTATTTGGCACAATTTCATCAATAAAAAACCCAGGGATAGAAGTGTATTGATTTGCATAACCTCTTTTTTTTGCAATCTCAATTACTTTTTTATTAAACTTCCCCTCAGGAAAACAAATAGTATCTACTTTTTTGTCAAGAAGATTTTCCAATGTAGTTTTTGATTCTATCAACTCATATTCAATTTCCTTTTCTGAAATCTGATTCAGTATCTTATGGGTATGTGTATGAGAAGAAATCTTTATGAATTCAAAATTACTCAATTCTAATAGTTGCTGCTTATTGATATGATCTTTATTCTCGAAATAAGAAGAAACTACAAATAAGTGAATTGATAGATTCAACTCTTTTATCAAATCTATATTATCGTATAAACCCAAAAACCCATCATCAAAACAGACCTCAATTTGGCCAACTGGATTTGTTATTTCTGATACTATCTCGTACCCATTTTCTCGTATAATTCTGATGTGTTTCCTGAATAAGTCAATTGGTGTTGACATATTTGTATACTTTTTGTCAAAATGGATATCATGATAGAAAATTACTTTACTCCTTTTTTCATCAGCAGAAAAAAGGGAGGCAATTCTGATAATAGCAACTCTAATAACTGAACCTAACCCCATTCTTCTACTTTTTTTATTGAATTACTTAAACAATTGTTATACAAATTATAATTCCAATACTCCTCCATCAATTTTATTGCATTTGCTGAAAAACGAACTAATTTCTCTTTATTGTTGTATAATACTAGCATCTTCTCTCCAAATTCCTTCATATTGTTTGCTACATAACCCGTCTCTTTCTTTTCAATTAAATCAAATGTAGCACCAACTTGTTTAGATGCAATAACAGCAAGCCCTGAAGACATAGCCTCATTAACAACTAAACCCCAAGGCTCAAAAATTGAAGGACAAACAAAACAAGATGCATTTTGAAACTCATTGATTAATTCTTCATCAAACATTTTGCCTAAAAAGATAACTTTATCAGATGAGAAATGTCGCTTTAAGTCCTCTTCTTCTTTTCCGGTTCCAACTATTTTTAATATTGCATCTTTATCAGTAAAATGATGGTTGAATTGTTTAATTAAGGCTTCTACATTTTTATGAGCCACTAGCCTACCTACATATAAAAATGTAAAAGTAGTTGGAAATTCTTTTTGCATATGATAAAACTTTGCATTATCTACCATCATTGGCATGAGAAATATTCTTTCCTCATCCATACCATAATTCCTGAATAATTGTTTATGTGTATAGTTCCCACCAGCAAAACCTAACACATATTTATTACGAAAAATAATGGAGAGATATAGCCACTTTACAATGCCTATGATTGGATTTTTTGGAGTAATTAATTGTGTGTCAGACTCTGTTGCAACATAACGCTTTTTAAGGCAAAAGAAATTAAGCAAAAAAGTTATGATAAACACATAATTATTATATCCATTTACAATGATAAAATCATACTTCCTAAAAACTTCTAAAACAAATGCTAACTTGTCAAGAAGAGATTTATTTTGTAAAAACACCTCATTTGATTTTGTAGCAGACTTTACAAGGGAGGTAGAGTAGATAAAACAATAATCAATATTATTTTTCTCGTAAATTTGCTTAGCTAAATCAACTGAATATGAAGCTGGCTCTATAAAGTAACAAAATACTTTCATCTTAATCTTTTATAAATCGATTTAGCAAATTTCAATATTTTATTAGAAGATTGAAATATTAATAATTGCATTTTACTATTAAAAATATGGATGGCATATAATTGTGCTATTTTTGGATTGAAATTTACAATCTTGTAATTATAAAGTCCTCTTCCAAGATTCATGCAAACGGCATTTTCAGATGACAACTTACTCATAATAGAGGTGTAATTAAAAAGATTAACCATTTTACTCTCATCAAACATGTCAATCCAAAATAAATACTCATTTGATTTTTTTAATACGAATGAAAGCGCATGAATTTTATTTTCCTTCCTTACAATACTTAATGAAATAAGTTTTTTATTATAAAGCTCCTCAATAAGTGTTAGTTGGCTTTTAGGTAAAAAATATTTCTTTCTAAAGCCTAAAGCAATCATTTTTTCTTTTAAAACTAAAATCTCTGATTTTGGAAGAACTTCAGTCTCAGCAGATAAAATAAAATGTTTCTTATCGTTATTTTTTTTCTGAATCCGTCTAAATTCTGTTTTCTGCTTTGATTTAAATTTTAAATAATTATCTGGGAAAATTCCCTTCTCCAAATTAATAAAGGCATATCTCTCAAAAGGTAAAAGAAGTGAATTTGGCGTCTCATCAATCTTAAAATAAGTTTTGATACTAGCATTATCTTTAATATTTATCAAATGAATTGTATTAAAAGCACTTGTTTTTTTTAGAAAAGAGAATAGTTGTTGTAGATCAATTTCTTCCCTAGAGATGCAATCACAAAAATCTGCATGAACATCATTGATAAAGCGTAATTGTCGCTTTGCATCAACATAAAAAGGAAAAATAGCTACTGTTTCTAATTTCTTTTTGATCACAGCAATCGCTAATTGATTTCTCTTATTGTTTTTTAAATCACTAATCCAGGAGTAGTAATTAAAATTAAACGATTGAAATGCACTGCAATTCACAAGATTATACAAACTGTCCCAATCATTTTTTAGATCAAGAAAGTCATCACTATTATTTACTATCTCAATCTTCATCATACACAACATTACTTATTCTTGAATAGGACAAGATTGCAAGCGATAACCAAAACATAATGGTGTGAAATTCATTAATTCCAGTCATTAATGATTCATAGATTGCTGCCAATAAGGTGTAAACAATTATGAAGGAATAAATAGCGGTATAACCTATTCTAGTTTTTCTAAAGTAATTTAGGACTGAATATGCTCTAGAAAAAATAATATAGAAAATAATTGATGAAAATAATATTCCATACTGAACTAGAATTGCTAAATAACCATTATGAGCGCCAATTATTACTTCTTGCAAATAATAGGGAATAATTCTTGTGTCAATAAAAGCATATTTATCCAAACCCCAGCCAGTTATTGGTTTTTGCAAAAAAGTATGGAAAGCATAATAAAGTTGATTCCACCTATCATTTAGCAAACTTTGTGCACCAAAACGATTGAGACTGGTATCAAAGTTCAAGTTGAAGACTAGAAAAAAAGTAATGATTGCAAGTACGGTATAAAAAATGTTACGAATAGAAAAGCCATATCTTATAACAAAAGCAAGTGTAATCCCGACTAAAACTCCCCTTGATCCTGTTGAAATAGAAATTAACAGAAATAAAAAAAGCATAAATTTCTCAAAGTTTGTTTTATCTCTTTCTTTAAGTAATAATACTGCAAAACCAATTGTAGTAAAAGATGCAAGTGCATTAGGATTCCAGATAATACCTGAATATCTAGAAGAAAAGATATATGGATTAAAAATTAATCCTAATGTAATAATGAAGAAAATTGCATACACAAGATGAGTAAAGAATTTATCGCTATAATATTCATAATGATGGAAAATCGAAACAGAGATAATGGAAAATTGAACACCTCTTGCTAATAAGTATTTTAATGCTTCCGAATCAGATAAGTCGTGAAATAAAAGCCAATAAGCCAAGTTTATGATATTTAATACTAATAAAAAAGAAAAAGACTTATTTGTCAATATATCTTTGGTGTGATCAGGGTTAATTATTAGCACAAAAGAAAATAAAACCATTAATCCTAAAAAGATCTGACTGCCAATATTGTATGTTGCTTCAATAGATAACAATACCGTGTTAAACAAAAAGATTGCTGCTCCGTATTTTAAAAGCCACTTAACCATTGCTAATGATTTCTTTTATTGATATAGGCAGTTCATCATCGTAATCTAATTCACCTTCAAAAACATTGTTGTCATTTATAAGTCTCTGACGCAATTGACCTGGAAACCAAATGGTAGGCATTTGGCCCAAAAAAGAACCCCACATGCTAAATGTACTTGCTGATGAAACTAAAATCTTTGCATTGCTTAATGCAATCATGTCAGATATTGCAGAGCCAAAATAGGCTCTTTTACAATCTTTTAATGCTAATATTTCTGCTAAATCTTCATCCTCTACATCTGAGAAAATAAAAATTGGCAAATCGCTTTCTTTTCTTAATTGCTCAATAATATTTTTATACCACTTGATTGGTAATCTGTAATTCCAATTTCCATCTCTAAGAATTTGTTCATTTTTTGGATTTTCAAAATCCCCCATTCTGATATGAATAGCAATAGAGTTAGTATTAAATTTATTTGCATTATCTAGGTGACAAGGGTTAATTATTTTTAACAATTCTTCTTTAACAAATGTTTGATGAGTTTGAAATGGAGTAAACAAATCATCCATGCCCTTAAAATATCTCACCTTATTAGAGAAATTTAAAAGCCAAAACTTCTTTAATCCACTTACCCCATCATTACCTGTAAATAAATCGAAATACAAACGCTTATCTCTTTCCATTCTTAGAAATGTTCCTATTTTAAGATTTTTCCAGGTAGTTTGTATTCTTCTGCAATTGTTTTCTTTAGCATATACCAGAGCACGAGCCCAAGGAAATAAAATATTACCCAAACCCGCACCACCTAAACGAATGCCAAAACTCTCCAATCTACCTAATGAAACGAAAGTGTATTCCATTATTGTAGTTCTTTTATTAGCTTACCTAGGAGCAAATCAGTTAAAAGAGAAGATTTTAAAAAATAAAGATAGGTGGGAAAGAATAATGAGGTTAACTCATTAGGAGATTGAGTAATCTTACAAGATATTTTAACAAAATACAATTGGCTAATTTTAATATAAAACAACAATATAGAAATCTTTAGTAAGATAATTGAAATAATAAAATCATCTAATAATTAACCTAAACTATACCCATACATGAAACTTAGTAAGTTTTGGAAGTATGTTGATCAACTCACTCTCTCGCATTTCATAACTAACTTTTATTTCTGATTCTTTCATCCAGTTTGTATGAAATTCTACAAAAAGCCTATCAATACATTTTATACTTGAATCATCTATTAATTTTTCAAGAATATCATATTCACTTGATTCAACATCCATTTTCACTATAATCTCATCATAAATCTCTTTTTTCTTAAATAAGAATTCTGAAAAATCAAAAGTCTCAACCAGAACAGCTGTCTCATCCTTAGAGTCGTACGTTTTAGTTTTGTGCTCCTTCACTAAAGACGCGCCAAGTGTTGTGTTATTTCTAGACTCAGCAATACCATAAAATAATTTCATATCATTATTTGTCCATGCTGCTGCCTGCAAAACAATAACTCTCTTCTCTTTTTTAGCCAATACGTTTAATCTTTCTGCACAAAATTTATTCGGTTCAACTAGAATGTAGTCATAATGCCTGTTAGGATAAATACCCCTAAAGAACTGATACCCCTGGCCAATATTTGCACCTAAATCAATAAATAATCGTTTCTTGCATCTTAAGAAGTATGATCTAATTTTTGCTTTAACATAAAAGAGAAAAATATCATGTCTACCAAAGAAACCTGACAATACCCTCTGAATAAATCCCTTCCTATCAAATACCAATAAATTTAGTGCAGTTATAATCTTCTTCATTCAGAACCTTTTATTCAAAACTTTTATATAAATCACAAAGATATTATTATTATTATTCATAAAACTTAAATTATGCTAAGATTATAACTCTTACAAATAAGAAATATATAACTTCCTGACAACAGCTTTTCTAATAACCACTATAGTAAAGATACTGTATAATATTAACCCCGATTCAATATCTGAAAATAAATCGACCTTATCTCTCGGAAGAAAATCAAAATATAGAGGCTATATAAAAAGATAGGAATTACAAAGTAGTGATGCGTCTTAAAACTTAAATCGTGGTACATGCAAATATACATAAGCGGAATGCTTAATAGAATAAGTAAATAAAAAGGCCTACTAAAAGGGTTAATTTTTAATTTAAGATATATAATTATTAGCCGATAAGATTCTTCAAGAAAAGTAGATAAGGCAAATAAAACACAAACCCCTAAAAGCTCATATTTTAATATAAAAATAAATGCTAAAAAATTAATAGCAACAGCCTTAAAAGTTTGTAATTTAAGCTCGTATTTCTCTAAGTTAGTCATTACCAAAACACTGCCAGCTGCACCTACTAATATTCTAAAAATTCTTGCGAATACAATTATATACAGATATGGGTAATAACCAACCAGTGCAGATGTTCTATCATATAAGTACAATATGTCTTTTGAGAAAATTATGACACATAAAAAAAACGGAAACGCAAGCAAGTTTATTATAAATGTTGTCTTTTTAAACAAGTCGCTTAACTCATCCATTCTGCTATCACTATACAACTTACTAATTGCAGGAGCAAATACTGAATTCAGATTATTAATTAAGAATAAGGTTACCCCAGAAATTGTAAGTAAAATACTAAATACTCCAATATAAGTACTAGGTAACATAATGCTTAGAATAAAAGATAGGGAATTTCCAGCAAAGAAAGTAATCAAAGAGTTTGCATACATCTTCTTACCATACTTTATAATATCTGAGTCAATCTTAAAATTGAGATCTTTACTGACAAAAAATATGGAAAATACCTTCTTATTAAATATATAAAACAAAAAGTATAATGAAATAAATGATGTAAATATCTCAAGAACTATAAAATAAAGAATATTTTCAGTATACATAAATATAAAATATGTGAGAATAGCTCTCAATGGCACAATAATAAAAGTTCCATAAATCATAATCTCTTTTATTCTGAAGACTGAACGATATAGAGACGTTATAATCCCCATAAAGATACTAATAGGAACATTTATTGAGAAGATAAATAAAACAAGAGAAAAGTTGTCAATCTCTTTATATACAAAAACATCTAATATAGGGGAAAAATGGTATATTAATAGAAGAAAGATACAAGAAACGAGAATAGAATATCTGATAATTCTTCTTATAAGTTGTTTTGCTGTAGAGAGATCATTATCAATAAAACTTGGAATGAACTTAATAATAACCCAGGAGACACCTAAAGACAAAATAACTGTCATGGCTCCAGCAAATGTTTGAGCTGAGATATACTGGCCCCATTGATCAACACCAACAATATCGATTAAATATATCTTGATGAGAAAACCTATTGCAAAACCAAAAATAGATCCTACAACCCCCCAGTTAGCCTGTTTAATAATTAAGCCAATCATTATTATTAATAATTAAGCCTCCCCAGGATAAAAGCACAAATTGTGTCAATGGAAAAAACGCATAATAAAATGCCTGAAAAGAAAGTGTTCTTAATAGATTAATCTCATTTATAATACCCATATTATTTAACAAACTATAATCTTCTTCAGAAGCAAAGATAAAGAGGATATTAATTGTATTAAAATGTTTTAGTATTACATTTTGCTTAACTTCCAGACTAAAGCAACTAGAGTCATTTGACTCATATGAAACATTACTTCTCATTCTAATGAATTTGAGAATTTAAAAACATAGATATTGTATTCTTAATATCATATTTATCATCAAAAATTAATTCTCTTCTTTTTTGATATTCTGCCATTATTTTTGCTTTTAATGAACTGGGGTCTTGTTGATTAGCTAATAGATTTCCCAATTCATTTTCCGGTAAGACTTCTGCTATTCCCTGCATCTTTATTGAGATGATTGGTGTATTTGTTGCCCAGGCTTCTAGCAACACACAGCCTAAAGCTTCATAGTAAGAAGGTAATACAAAAACATTCAGTTCATTATAAAACTGATTCAATTGCTCATGATCTATTTCTTTCTCAAAAGAAACATATTGCTCTAAGTTATTTTCAGATACATAGTTATAGCAACTATTCAATGTTTCCCCTTTCCCAATTAATCGTAAACGAACATCTTTTACTCCCTCTTCTACCATTTGCTCAACTGCTTTAATAAGGGAGATATGATCCTTAATTGGCCAAAAATTAGCCACACAACCAATGTTAAAAGTGTCAGAAGGTCTATTTTCAATAGGGTAAAATTTCTCTTTATCTACACCATTATACAAAACATACTCTGAGGAAGGATTATATGCTTTGTAAGCATGCAATCCTTGCTCAACAAGTTTAGATACACTTACATTTACATCTATACCGTTAAGTTGTTTTATAGATTGGTTTTTCAATAAAGATTGTTGTAGTTTGGAGATAATTGAAACCCGTCCATTTAACAACTGTAATGCGTCTATTCCATGATGTTGGGCAATAGTTCTAATATTAAATTTTTTAGATAGTGCATTTGCAAGATAAGCGGATGGATAACAAACATGACTATGCACTATTGCTAAATCTTGAGCGCAAAATCGCCTTCTTACAAAAGAACAGATACGCTTACTATTTACTATATTAAAAATTCCTGGAAGAATGAAAAAAGGGAAATCTATAACTTTAAAAATATGTACCTTTATCCCATTAAAAGTATAATCCTTCTCTGTAGAGGCTACGCCTACAACCTTCACAACTTCAATATCGTAATTGGAAAGAGATTGAATGGTTTTTGCCTGGTCATAAATATATATACCTAGATGACTGATTGCAGTAGGAAAATAAGGTGTAACTATAAGATATTTTTTAGCAACAGACATTATAACTTTTCGTCTACAAGTTCTACAATTACCTTTTCCCAATCTTTTATTAAAACTTTCCAATCATAAGATTTAGCTAATGTTTTTGCATTTTTACTTGTTTTTTCTAACAACTCTGGCTTTTTGACTAATTCCTTAACTAATGAAATTGCTTGATCAAAATCAGATATTATAAAACCATTATACTTGTCTCGCATCCAATCAGAAGCGCCATAGTCTTTATATACCATTGATGGGATTCCTGCTGACGCCGCCTCTAATATTACTTTAGGAAAGCCCTCAGATCTTGATGGAAGAAAGTGTAAATCTGACTTTTTAAACACTTCTCTTATTTCTTTATGTGGTAGTTTCCCTAAAAACTCAACATTTTCAGGAGAAGTATTTTCTAGTTGTTCCCTTTGAACACCTTCTCCAACTATTACAAAAGATAAGGCAGAAAAATGCTTGGCTAATTCTACAACCTCTTCTACTCTTTTCCTTTTTATAATCCCACCAACAAAAACAATTTGTTTTAATTCTGTTTTTATCTTGTTTAGTGTAAATGAGTCATAATTAACTCCAAGAAATAAAGGGTTATTATCTATTGTTACTAATTGATTTGATTGCTTAGATAGATGTTTAGTGATTGCGAATATCTTATCAAAATACTTAAAATATTTTTGGACTAAGAACTCATTACCAAACAGGTCAATCAAATTTGCTTTACCTCTATCAACAACATTTCCTTCAATAGTGGTGAAAATTGGCTTTTTTAGAAGATTTGATAATTTTAACACCCAAAATGGAGTATCAATATGTTTTGGTAGATAAGCTACATCACAAGAAAGAATTCCCCACAAAAACCCAAAATGTTTAGATACATAAAAAGGCATAAAACAATTAAAAGTATTTATATCAAAATTCTCATTCTTACCAAAATGAGTTTGTAGCGCATATACATCAAATCTACTTTTATTTAAATGTTGCGCTATGGCCCTACAATTTAAATTTTGCGCATTTGTATAAGTAATATACCCTCCAAGAAAAATTTTTATTCTTTTCATTTTAGTAAACTTATAAATTTTTCTGAATTAAAAGAGCTGTAATACTTACGTGCCCAACTTTTTACAACTTCTGCACTATTCTTATAAATATTAATATCTTTAAAAGAATCTATCGAATGCGCTATTGGATAATTCAACTCACTATTAAAATTAAAGAAATTAAAATCAGTAGAGCCTTTTATAAAAATAGTGGGGATCCCTAATAATGCTGCGTCAAAAGTAGAGGTAGAGTAAGTAGTTGCATGCAAACTACATAAATTGAAAGACTCATTAATATCATTAGGAGCCATCAAGACATTTGGTTGCTTAAATATATTAGATAAATCGATTTCATTATTAAACCTAGGATGATGTTTTAAATAGAAGTTAACTTCAGTATTTTCAGATGAAATAAAATCACATAACTGTTTAAATAATATATCATTTTGCTCAGCAGTATGATCATGAGTAAATTGCAGAGTAATAAGGATGTTACTATTAAATTCCTGATGCCGATTATTATTTGAACTAATATTAGCGCCAATTACAAAAGCGTGGGTTTGAAAATAATTCAATCTTTCGTTTTCCAGCAATATATCTTTATATGATGCTCCACTTAATAACAAGTGAGCATCATTACAAACCAAATTGCTTTCAGCCTTACCATTCATCAAATAATTCTCTTTATTATTATGAATAATACCATGTTGAAGGTCAAATAATATAGCGTCAGAATTTATCCCTCTAAAAATACTAAGCATGCTTTGAGAAAGGGTAATAAAATTTTTGAAAGAAAATTGTCTAAAAAACAGTTTAGCAATAAAGCCACCTATCTTTTTATCTTTTAATTCGTCGGAAATTTTAGAACCATATAGTTTTCTTAAAAAGAGGATTAATAAATACAGGAAATCAAATGGGATTGCTTTATCATTTCGATTATTCTTAACGGTAAAGTCAGGTTCTTCAAAAACAATATAGGAGATACTATTACAATCACAACTTTGTAAAAGGTGCTTGAAAAATTGATTTTCATTATTTACTCCTCTATTAAAATGCTGCGGATAATAAAAAACGACATCATATCTTCTTTTTACAACTACCCCTAAGAGAAAAAATAATAATGACTTTATGATATATGAGAAGTTTCTAAGCATTTTATTCTAAAAACTTTTGGCTTTGCTTAGAATGTGAGTAATTATCACCAATATGAATAATAATATCATAAAAATAATTATCCACTTTATCTTTATATAATGCTCGAACTTGTTTTTTTAATTCCTCTACTTTTTTAGAAATAAGATGTCCATTTGATTTCTCTCTAAAATCTGGTTCAAGAATTTCTATTTTAACAACTCTTATGTCTTTTGAGAAAGGAGACATTCCTTTAATCTTTAAACCAACTTTCCAATTCTTTATACTATCAATTTTATACAAATCCTTTATGTAGGTTGTGAAGTTAGCCATTCCTTTATAATCCACAGAGGAGATAACAGCAAATTCTTTTCTTATCATCTCTTCAATCTCATCAAAATATTGAGCAACTGGAGGCCATAATACCACCTCAAAATACAGGTGATTTTTATAAAATATTTCATCTTTCTTTCTACGCAAAAAATTTAACTCTTCAGATGAAAAATCATTCTTTTCAAACCAATTAATTCCGTAAGGCGAATAATCTAGTCTCTTGTTTACTTTAACAGGGATATATTTCTCTTTAAAAAACAATGCGCATGCTAGCCTGTGTGCGCCATCAACTATATGAAAGTCTTTATTTACCAAAATAGGATATGCAAGGCTAAAACCATTATCTTGAATATTTCCAACTAATTTTTTAAAAGCTCTAAAAGGATACTTGTAGATTGAACCTCCTCTTTTTTTTTGCATCTTATTATAAAGATCAATACCGAGATCATTATTATTAAAAATAGCCTCTATCGCCATATATCTTACTATTAGATCAAATCTATTAAACTGCTTATGTATAATCTGTTTAGAAAGCAATAGGTTAGTTGGAATCATCTGATAACAACTATTATTTAATTGTGTCTCGTTTCTTAAATATGACTTAAAACTATACAGATAAGAAAGCAATCTTTTCTCAATTTTTAAAATAACTTTTTTAAAAAATGAAGGTCTTGGTAAATAATTCTCGACTAAAGCCCAATTCCAATTTACGTGCATTAGTGCATACTCATTCAGTTCAATAATATCATTTTGATCTTTAGTTCTATTGTGCCATGCTTTTTTGTGATAAACTAACTCTGGGATAACAAATTTAAATCCTTGATGCAAAATGTGTAATTCTGAATTTCTAATCAATTCATCATCTGAAAACAAAGTGCTCCAAGGCGCATTTACCTGCTCAATAAGTTGATGTCTAGAAAGTTTCTTATCGTGATGGTCTGAATGAACAATAATATCAATATCATTATGTTCTCTAATTCCTATTAAAGAAAGAGTTGCACTCCCTACTAAACAAATATCTTGCTTAGAGATTTTATTTAATCTCAAATAGTCTTCTAGATCCTTTAGATCAGCAATATTGAAATTCATTATACAAGAAATAATTCCACAAATTCTCTAACAACTCCTTCCCCGCCTTCTTTCTGTAAATGTATAATATTAGGTATAGATTTTATCATAGAAACTGCATTTGCAGGACAAGCAGCAATTCCTACATTAGATAATAGTTCAAAACAATTCACATCATCACCAATATACGCCACTTCCTCTAGAGAAAAGCCTTCCTTCTCACACAAATCTTTTACAATTTGTAACTTATCTTTCGCTCCATGAAAATCAAAATCTAGACCTAACTTCTTAGCTCTTCTTCTGTTTAATTCTCTGTCTTCAGATGTAAGCATTCCTACTTTTACACCTGATTTTTGCAGGAGTTGTATTCCAAGCCCATCATAAGTACAAAACTTCTTGAATTCATCACCATTCTCAGTATAATACATTCCTGCATCTGTCATTACTCCATCTACATCTGATAATAAGATTTTAATTTTTGAAAAGTCTCTTTTTTTATCACTAATAATATTTCTTTTCATTATGGATTCTGCTACAATCCAATCTTCTGGCTCATCAATTTCTGTAAAAGTATATTCTGGCATTTGATACATGCCAATTTCTCCAGAAAGTCTGTTTCTTGTTTCTTTTATATCTTGTACCAAACTAATATAGAAGGCTCCATTCTCAATTAAAGTTCCTTTAAAGTCTTGTCTTCTTGGCCGGTTATAAATATCATAATTTAACGCATTGCCCTCCTTCCAAAAAAATCGTTTGGATTCACAACAACTTAACACAGAACTGTAATCTTTAAAAAGCTCTAATCCTTCATTAAAGTGAATTTTTTGAGTGAAAGGAGAAGTTGCCTGAACTAACATAAAAGTATCTTCATCTTTCAAATCAGAAGAATTAATGTATTCTAACATCACAGAATCAGTAGAGGAAGTATCTTTTGCGTTTTCAGGATTTCTATCATATATCTTTACTTTTGAAAAACCAAAGGAGTTTACAACATCTTTAATTTCACTAGAATCAGTTGCAACAATAACCTGATCAACATCAGATTTTTGTAATTCATGTAAATTCCAATAAATAAGCGGTTTTCCACAAAAAGATTTGATATTCTTTCTAGGAATGGATTTACTTCCTCCTCTTGCAGGTATAAATGCAATAACACTCATTACCTCTTTCTGAATTTTAACTTATCTCTTTGTGCTTGCTCAATAGTTAAAATATCTGATTGTTTGTAAGTAAGTGCCTTATGAGTAGCTTTTAAATCTCTTGCTAGTTTTCTAAGTCCAGTTGGCTCTAAAGAAGCAGAATGGTCGGTTCCTTTCCATGTTCTATCCAAAGTAAAATGACGCTCAATCCAAGTGGCTCCTAAAGTATATGCAGCTACATCCACCGCTATTCCTAAGTGGTGTCCAGAGAAACCAATTGCCTTTACCTTATTTTCAAATTTCTCTTTAATTCTGACAAGTTCCAGTATACAGATATCCTCAAAAGGAACAGGATATCCTGAAGTACAAGAATAAAGCACTAATCTTTTAGCTTGATTCTTTTCTTCAAAAAAGGAAACAATTTCTTCTTCTTCCGACTTAGTTGTCATTCCAAAAGAAATATGAACTTCTCCCCTATAATTATCCCTTAAAACTTTAAGCATTTCAAAATGATTATTACATGCTGAAGGAACTTTTATCAATACTGGATTTAAAGAAGTAATCTCCTTTGCAGAAGTAGTGTCCCAAACTGATGTAGAATACACTAAACCTAAACTCTCAGCATATTCTTTCAATTCTTTATGCTGACTGAAATCAAACTCTAAGAACTCTCTATGAGATCCATAAGTATCTCCATAAGAATGCATAGGATTTAAATGAGGAGTGTTATATTGTTCCTCTGATAGGAGTTCTTTGTTGTTTCTTTTCTGAAATTTAGCAACTTCTACTCCACTATATGCTGCAACTTCTAGCAATTCTTTTGCTATTCCCATTTCTCCTTTATGATTGCAACCAATTTCTGCAATTACTTGAGGTGGTAAGTATGCACTACCCATTATTTAACTTTCTGTTGTTTTTGGATCAAAATATTCTGCATCCGATCTGCTGCCATACCCATACCCATAACCGTATCCATAACCGTATCCATACCCATAACCATATGAATAATTACTATAACCGTACACACCACTTCCTGCTTTTACATCATTAAATATAAGATGTATATTTTTCACCCTTCCTTTCTTATGCAAATCATCCACAAAAGGTAATAATCCTTTTTTAGTAAATCCTTGACGAACAACAAATAAGGTCGCATCTACATGTTCCATCAAAAGAAGAGCGTCTGCAACTAAACCAAGAGGCGGAGAGTCGATAATGATGACATCATACCTGCCTTTTAATTCTAGTATTAACGTTTCCAACTTATCTTTTACCAATAATTCCGCAGGATTTGGAGGAACTGGACCAGAAGTGATAATATCCAGATTTTCAATTCCTGAGGCTGAAACAATATCTTTAATCGATTGATTATCTGACAAATAATTAACTAAACCCACTTCATTGGAACTAAAAAAATCAGTGAAAAGTTTTGGTTTTCTAAGATCAGCCCCTAAAATTAATGTCTTTTTTCCTGAACGAGCATATGTGATAGCTAAATTAGCAGCAACAAATGTTTTACCTTCACCACTGATAGAAGAGGTTATCATATAAATCTTATTACTCTTTGTTTTGTCTAAAAAACTAAGATTAGAACGCAAAGCTCTAAAACCTTCAACAATTGGAGATTTTGGGCTTAATTTACTCAAAATCGATTGTTCAGAATGGTTTGTTCCTATTATTCCTAAAAGAGAAATGTCTGTTAATCTTTCTAAATCAAATCTTGAAGTAATCTTATCATTAAAAATATCTATCACAAACATTAAAACTAATGGGAATAATATACTGCATAATAAAGCAATAAGATAATTCTTTGTTTTTTGAGGGTAAATAGGTGAACTTACCCTGAATACTGCAGGTTCAATTACTTTACTATCTGCAATATTAGAAGATTCTGTTATTCCTGCCTCAGCTCTTTTTTGCAATAAGAACATATACATTTGCTCACTTATATCGTGCATTCTTTCAATAGAAAGCAATTCTCTTTCTTCTTTTGGTAATTTATTTAAAGAAGATTCAACCAATCTTATTCTATTGTTGACATCTTCTATCAATGTTTTGTTTACTGCAGTATTATTTTCTACTGTTTCCTCTATTTTTAAAACAAGTTGATTGATATTACTACCTAACCTAGATACAGCAGGATTTTTTACTAGCCCCTCATCTTTTATAACTTCTTTTTGTAATTGAAATGAAACCAATTGAGATACTAATTCATTTAAAGTTGCATCTTCAATGCCGTAAACTGAAGGCGTAATTAGGCGCTCAAAACTTTGATTTGATTTGATAGTAGTTGACAGATAATTATAGTATTTTTCTTTTAATCTGCAGATTGTAAGTTCTTGTTCTAAAACAGTCAGTTTTTTATAAAAACTTTCTGCCTTAATACTAATATCTGTTATTTCATGCTGCCTCTTGTAATCTTGAATTGCCATCTCAATTAATGCCAAAGAGTCCTTCATGTCAGTAAGCTTTTGATTGATAAACTCAATAGTATTCTTGGATGCAATATTCTTTTCTTTAATCTCCCGTGCAATATAATTTTCAGCATGCTTGTTTAAAAAAGCTACAGCCTTATGCTGAGACACGTCATGAACTGAAAGTTTTAAAACGGTAGACTCTCTTTCCGATTTGCTAACAGTAAGTTTATTATTGTATTCTCTTGCTACAGTTTTCAAAGAATTGAAACGTACCATAAAGTCTGATATATCTTTAATAGGGGTTTTTGTATTTTGAAAAGCAGCAAGCACTTTAATTTTATTATCTTTTACAACAATCTCATCTCCAAAATTATATATCCCTTTTTTAATACTACCTCCTTCTTTTACCTCAAACCTTTTTTGATTTAAAAAGCTAATGGTAAAACTTTCCCCAACTAAAATTGCAGAAGGATCTGATTTAACAACCTTGAAAGGTAAATTTTCATAGGTTTCTGTAGTTTTGATATTACCAACAACAAAATAGGAAATGTCGAAACCTAATTCTTTTACTGTTTTGTGAATAAGTGGAGATGATTTGAGAATAATTTCTTCATTCTTTAGGCCTCTTTTATCTTTATCATAAGGATTATCATACAACATCTCAGCAACTGATTGCATACCGCCAGTTTTTTCTTTTATAAGTAATGTAGTATTTGTTTCATATATCTCTTGAGTGTAGCGATTAATTCCAAATGCGATTGAAAGTGATAACAAAATACTTATTAAGAAGTAATACCAGTTATTAATCAGTTTAAAAACAAAAAACCGAATATCAATAATATCATCAACTTGCCTTTTCTTAGCCATTCGTTATTCGTTATTTATTAAAATATAAAGCGTAATTGCGGTTACTCCTAAAGATATTACAGAGGGTAAGTTCTTAAATGCATAGAATCTTTTATTTGTAGGCGCAACATGTACAATGTCGTTTGGTTGTAGAAAAAAATCTGTATTAGCAGCTGCATTCTTATCTCTAAGATCTAGATAAAATACCCTAGGCTCCTTATCAGTAAGGCGAATTACTTTTACTTTTTTTCTGTTTCCAAATTCAGTAATGTCTCCAGCTTTTGCTATTGCATCTAATATATTTAAGTTTGGATGAATAATTTTGTATCTACTAGGGATATTTACTTCTCCTAAAATTGATACTTCAAAATTCAAAATATTAACTTTTACGATTGGATCCTTAAAATAAACCACTGCCATTTCTTGGATTGCGCTTTCCAACTCTTGTAATGTTTTTCCAACTGCTGGCAATCTACCAATCATAGGAAGTTCTAATGTACTATCTTTTTCTATTAAATAACCATAAAGATAAGGATTAGAAACCATCAACTGACTATTAGATGTTTGCTCTTTATTGAAAAAATCATATTTATCTTCTGTAACACTACTGATTTGAACTGATAACAAATCATTCACTTGAAGGCGATAATCGTAATTTCTAGTATAAACTAATTCATCATTAGCCTTTGTACGGAAATACTCCAATTCCTTGTTTGTAATACATGAAGAAAAAATACAAATAAGGAGAAACACCCCTAGATATTTAATGCTTTTATTTAACTCCAATTTGATAATATTCATATCCATCTTTATTTAGCATTGCTTTATCGTACTGATTTCTTCCATCAAAGATAATACTTTGATTTAACAATGTACTCATTCTTTCAAAATCAGGACTTCTAAATTCCTTCCATTCTGTAATCAATATAAGTGCATCAGTTGAATCCAAAGCCTTGTATTTATTTTCACAATAAGTAATGTTGTCTTGATCTTTAAAATAATGCTCTTTTGCCTCTTGCATAGCCTTAGGATCATATGCCTTGATTTTTGCCCCTTTCTCTATCAATGAATTTATTATTACAATAGACGCAGCTTCACGCATATCATCAGTTCCAGGTTTAAAACTTAAGCCCCAGACTGCAAAAGATTTTCCAGATAGATCTTCACCAAACTTTGAAGTAATTTTTTTAACAATTACTTTCTTTTGAGCTATATTGACTTTTTCAACTGCACTTAAAATGTCCGCCTGATAGCCAAAATCTTCAGCAGTCTTTGCTAAGGCTTTAATATCTTTTGGAAAACAACTCCCTCCATATCCACATCCAGGATAAATGAATTTATAACCAATTCTATTATCAGAACCAATACCCATTCTCACCATATTTACATCTGCCCCTACCCTTTCACAAATATTGGACATTTCATTCATAAAGCTGATTTTAGTAGCCAAAAACGCATTAGCAGCATATTTTGTCATTTCAGCAGATTTAATGTCCATATGAATGAAACGTTCACGGTTAATGGTAAATGGGCGGTAAAGTGACTTTAAGGCATTAGTGCTTTTTTCATCTTCCGATCCTATTACTACTCTGTCTGGTTGCATAAAATCTTTTATAGCACTTCCCTCTTTCAAAAATTCAGGATTAGAGACGACATCAAATGCAATTGTTGACTTTCTCTTATCTAATTCGCTTTGAATAGTAGATCTAACCATTTCTGCTGTCCCTACAGGAACAGTGGATTTATCTACAATAATTAAAGAATGATTCATCTGCTGCCCAATCTCTTTTACAACATTTAATACATGTGTAAGATCTGCACTGCCATCTTCATCTTGGGGTGTGCCAACTGCAATAAAAACAATCTCAGATTCATCTAATGCCTCCTGTAGAGAAGTTGTAAAAGACAACACTCCTTTCTGATAACTTTCGATTACCATAGCTTTTAGTCCCGGTTCAAAAATTGGAATTACACCATTTTTTAGTCCTTCTATTTTTGCATTATCTTTATCTACACAAATAACCTTATTGCCCATTTCTGCAAAGCAAGTTCCTGTAACCAAGCCAACATATCCTGTTCCAATTATTGTAATTCGCATCCTACTCGTTTTTATTAAAAGCATGCAAATATCGGTATTTTTATCCTTAGATAAAAATCTTTATCAGATAAGTAGCCTAATTGTCTTTTTTTTCGTATAAATTTAAAGGCCCTATAAGATAGAATTCAATGAGAAAATTGCTTTATTTCTTTCCTATTCAATTGCTTTTGCACCATATCAAAAGAAATTATCTGTTTTTAATCTTTTGGACGATACTATTTAGCATTATTCTGGAGTCTTTTGGCGTAAAATATGGCATTCCCTATCTGTTTTTAGCTCCTGAATATTTGAGTGAAGTAAATTTCTTATCTTTTTTCCTATTAGGCCTTTCTGTTGGTATTTTCATCATGGCGTTTCATATAGCTAGTTATATTATTATGGGCTATCGTTTCCGATTTATAGCTACACTCTCATCTGCCTTTTTTAAGTTCTGTATTAATAATGCTACAATACCGCTATTATTCTTGATTACTTTTGGAATACAGCTTTTTGTTTTTTACAGCAAGCAGATTCATTTCTCTGCATTCGAAACTATAATTTATTATCTAGGTTTTTTAATCGGTAATGCTGTTTTTATACTTTTCTCCGTCTTTTATTTTAATCATACAAACAAGAGTTTATTTAAGCTGTTTGGCATCCCAATTGGAAAAGAAAAAGAAAATAAGAAGAACCCTAAAATAAAGCTTTTCTCCCCTTCATTTTCAAAGAAAAAAGAAGAAAAAGGAATACATCCTGGGGAGTCAGAAGTAAGAACCTATCTATATAGCCTTTTAAAAATAAGGATTGCTAGAAAATCCTCACATTATAATAGTGAGATTCTAATGAAAGTTTTAAACCAGCATCATCATAATGCCGCATTTTATTTATTTGCCATATTTGGCATTATTCTATTAGTTGGTATTTTTAGGGATTTGAATTGTTTTATGATTCCTGCAGCATCAAGTATTATGCTCCTTCTTTCTATGGTACTGATGATTATTAGTGCAATTCACTCTTGGTTTAGGGGCTGGTCTATTCCTGTTTTTATATTATTGATTCTAGGTATTAATTACCTCACAACATTCAAAAATTTGAACAGTAGAAATCATTCCTATGGGTTAAATTACGACACAACAAAAGTAGATTTTAATAAAGAAACCGTACAATCAATTTGTGCAGATTCTGTCATAGCTAAAGACAAGGAGTCCACCTATACAATTTTAGAAAATTGGAATAAAAAGAATAAAAGATTAGATGATAAAAAACCTAAAATGATCTTAGTAAATTGTAGCGGTGGTGGGATGCGCGCTTCATTTTTAAGTTTCCACATTTTAAATTTATTAAATAAAGAGACCAATGGAGATTTTTTTCAAAAAACACAGCTTATTTCGGGTTCATCAGGAGGTATGATTGGAGCTGCTTATTTTCGAGAATTAATCTTAAGAAAGGATAGTATTGAGAAACAACATTATGATAATATATCAAGCGATATGTTAAATTCAATTTCATTTACCATTACTGTAAATGATATATTGTTGCGCTTACAGAAATTTAGTGATGGGAAATATCAGCATACGAAAGACAGGGGCTTTGCATTTGAATATATTTTACATAAAAATACTGATTCTTTGTTGGTTAAAAGCTTAGGAGACTATTACTTGCCCGAAAAAAATGCTGAGATTCCAATGCTTATTTTATCACCCACTATCATCAATAATGGTATGAAAATGAATATTTCATCCCAGCAGATTTCATACCTCACCCAAAAAACCAACAATGAATTCTTTGACGGAATAGAGTTTTCTAGGTTGTTTGCACAACAAGATGCAAAAAATTTAAATTTTACATCTGCACTAAGAATGAATGCTACTATTCCATACATTTCTCCAGTTGTTTATCTACCAAGTTCGCCAATGTTGGAAATAATGGATGCCGGCTTAAAAGATAATTTAGGTACTGATATAAGTATGCGGTTTATTCAAAATTTTAAAAATTGGATTACAGAAAATACAAGTGGTATAATTTTAGTGCAAATCAGATCAAATGAAAGAAATGCTTTAATCGACAAGCAGCATACAAAAAGTTTTTTACATGCACTTATAGATCCTTTTCTTGAGTTTAATCGATCTTGGGGAAATATGCGTGATTTGGAAAGAGATAAACTCATACTAAACAGCAAAGAACTATTTAATTTTCCTTTAGATGTTATATCTATTTCCTTGCCTTCTAGAAAGGACGAAAAAATATCTTTAAGTTGGCGATTGATGAAGAATGAGAAAGAAAAAATTGAAAATGTGATGAATTTAGAAAAAAATAAAGAGGCTTTAAAAAGACTTAAAAAATTGCTTAACTAATAGTCTAATAACGCTAATAATTGCGCTTCAAATCTTCTTTTTGCCAAAAATTCATTTTCTAATTCATAAGCAAAAGGTACGGGCGAATCTAAAGAAGAAACACGCTTTACTGGCGCATCTAAAAATTCGAAACATTCATCAGCAATAATTGAAGAAATGTCTGCTCCAAAACCACCAATCATACAATCTTCATGCAATACAATTGCTCTATTTGTTTTTTTCACCGAGGAAAGTACTGTTGCTTTATCAAAGGGAACTAAAGTTCTTAGATCAATTAATTCGGCAGAGATGTCTGGATTTTTTTTAAGTACTTCTAGAGCCCAATGCACTCCCATTCCATAAGTTATAATACTTACTTGAGTTCCTTCTTTTATCAAATTTGCCCTTCCTATTGCTGTTGTAAAATAATCGTCTGAAACAGATTCGGTTAAACTTCTGTACAATGCTTTATGTTCAAAATATATAACTGGATTTGGATCGTTAATTGAAGCATTCAATAGCCCTTTAGCGTCCTCTGGAAAAGCAGGATAAACAACCTTCAAGCCAGGAGTATGGGTAAACCAGGCTTCATTGGACTGGGAATGAAAAGGGCCAGCTCCAACGCCAGCTCCTGTAGGCATACGCACTACAACATCTGCTTTTTCTCCCCACCTATAGTGTGTTTTTGCTAAACTGTTTACAATTGGATTAAAGCCAGAGCTAACAAAATCAGCAAATTGCATTTCCATTACTGCCTTGTATCCATTAATTGAAAGCCCTAAAGCGGCGCTTACTATAGCAGATTCACAGATGGGCGTATTACGGACTCTATCTTTTCCAAATTCCTTAACAAAACCATCTGTTATTTTGAAAACACCTCCATAATCTGCAATATCCTGCCCCATAATAATTAAATTGTCATGTTTTTTCATGGACTCACGTAAGCCGTTAGAAATAGCATCAATAAAGCGTTTTTTCGTCTTATTAGCAGAAGGCTCAATAATTTCTTGAATATAAGGGGCATAAATATCCGCTAATTCTTTTTCAGGAGTTGATGTAATTCTTGGCTCATTATCAGCAGTAGTCCAAGCAGTTTTAATCTCAGTTTTAATTTGTTTTTTCAACACATCTATCTCCTCTTGCGATATTAAATTTTCTTTTATTAAGAATGCTTCATAATTTTCAACAGGATCTTTTTTAGCCCACATTTCCATTAATTCTTTAGGCACATATTTTGTTCCTGAAGTTTCCTCATGACCCCTCATTCTAAAGCTCATACATTCTAAAATAACAGGTCTAGGTTTTTTAGCAATCTGTTTTTTAATATCTTTAACTGCAGCATACACCTCCAAAATATTATTGCCATCAATAGTGTAAGCATCCATTCCGTAACCTATTCCTTTATCAGCAAATTGTTTACATCTAAACTGTTCTGAACTTGGGGTTGAAAGACCATACCCATTATTTTCAATAACAAATATTACAGGTAAATCCCAAACTGCAGCCACATTTAACGCCTCATGAAAATCACCTTCACTAGCACCTCCATCTCCAGTAAAAACAGCAGTATGTTTTTTGTTGTCTTTTAACTTATTAGCCAATGCAATTCCATCAGCCACCCCTAGTTGAGGTCCTAAATGAGATATCATTCCTACTATATGGTGCTCCTTGGTTCCAAAATGAAAAGATCTATCACGTCCTTTTGTAAAGCCATTTGCTTTTCCTTGAAATTGAGAAAATAATCGATTTAGCGGAACATTTTTAGTTGTGAAAACCCCTAAATTTCTATGCATTGGAAGGATATACTCATCTAAATCCAATGCTGCAGCAACCCCTACTGATATAGCCTCCTGGCCAAAGCCTGAAAACCATTTTGAAATTTTACCTTGGCGCAAAAGGATTAACATCTTCTCTTCTATCATCCTAGGTGTTAATAAGCCTTTATAAAGCGCTAATAAATTGTCGTCCGAGATGCTTCTTCTGTTAAATTGCATTGCTTAAAAAAATTGAAAAGCAAAATTACCATAATAATTCTTTAACTTTGTAAAAAATTGAATGATTATGAATTGGCAAGAAATAGGGATAATTTTACTATTAGGATTTGCAATTTATTATTTACTAAAAAAGTGGAAAAGGCCATCCGATAATTGTGGGAGTGGAAATTGTGGTTGTAAGTAAATGAATGCATTGATTTATTTTAAAGTTTTTCTAAAGCGAATTTTTTTTCTGATTTGCCTTTATTCCGCTAGCCGACTATACCTTTTCCTAAATAATCTAGATAGTTTTTCAGACGCTACTCTTTGGGAGTTTTTAGAGGGATTAAGATTTGATTTTTCTGCACTGCTTTACATTAATATTCCATTATTAATTCTACTGCTTTTTCCTACCAATTCTAGAGCAAGAAAGAGCTATCGTAAATTGACCAATTTCTTGTTTTATGCAGTAAATATCCCTTTTATTATGCTGAACAATGTGGATATTGAATATTTTCGATTTACTCAGAAAAGAAGTACAATTGATTTGTTCCAACTTTTGCAACTAGGAAATGATGCAAAGAATATCATTCCACAATATTTGAAAGATTATTGGCTAATAACTCTTTTTACTTTTTTGCAAATTTGGATTTTACTGAAAATAAAGTATATTCCTACTGATAGATTAAGAAAAAATGCAAAATCAATATTTGGCGATCTGATTGTTTTTTTATTAGCTGCTGGGCTTTTTATATCTGGATCAAGAGGCGGTTTGCAACTCAAGCCAATTAAGCCAATTAATGCCGGGGAACTTTCAAATACTAAAAACAGTAGTTTAATATTGAACACCCCATTCTGTATTTTTCATTCTATAAATACTCAAAATTTAGAAGTCAAACAGTATTTTTCTGATCAAGAACTAACAAAAATTTACAGCACCTTTCATCACTATAAAAATTTAACTTTCCAAAAAAAGAATGTGATTGTAATTATTATGGAGAGTCTCTCCAGAGAGTTTGTTGGTGAATTAAATAACGGAAATGGACACACTCCTTTTTTAGATAGTTTGATGCAAAAAAGCTTAATATTTGAAAATGCCTTTGCATCTGGAATAAAGTCTATAGAAGGACTACCTTCAATCACTGCTTCTATTCCAACTTTTATGGATAATCCTTTTATTACTTCAAATTACGCACAAAATAATTTTGAAAGTTTAGCTTCTTTATTAAGTAAAGAAGGTTATAAAAGCACCTTTTTTCATGGAGGTTTTACCGGCACTATGGGTTTTGATAGTTATTGTAGAAAAGCAGGATATGCTCAATATTTTGGCTTGGAAGAATATAACAATATGGAGGACTATGACGGTACTTGGGGTATTTATGATGAAGAATTCTTTGGGTTTTATTCCGATTATTTGAAAAGCGAACAAGAACCTTTCTTTAGTACATTTTTTTCAGTAACACTACACCCTCCTTTTGTTTTTCCTGAAAAATACGAACAAGTTTTTCTGCAAGAAAAGAAAGTGCATCAAACAGTTGCTTATGTCGATTATGCATTGCAAACATTTTTTAAAAAAGCAAGTAAGGAAGATTGGTACAAAAACACCATCTTTGTAATTACCGCCGACCATACTTGTGGCACGCGCTATGTAAAAAAATACAAGAACAAAATTGGAAGATACGCTATTCCGATGGTTATTTTTAAAGGAGATAGTAGTTTGCAAGAAAATAGAGAAAACATAGTTCAACAAATTGATATTATGCCCACTATTTTAGAATTATTAGGATATAACAAGCCCTTTTCTGCATTTGGAAAATCTATGCTATCTGACGAAAGTTGGGCGCTAAGTTATTTGCAAAACAATTATAGTTTTATAAGCGAATATGGGATACTAACTAATAAAGGAGAGGAATACAAAATGTATTCCGATTGGCAATTGACTGAGCATTTGGAAGTGAATAAAGATGTTTTGATGAAACTAAAAGCCATAAAACAAAGCTATAACCAGAGAATGATTAACAATAAATTAATGCATGAAGATTAGATTTATCATTAATCCTATTGCTGGAATTGGCAGTCAACAAGGAATCGAAAAACTCATCCAAGAAAAAGTTGAGTTTGATTTTGATGTTGTTTACACTAACAAGGCAGGTGATGCAACAGCATTAAGCAAAGATGCAATAGATAAACAAACTGATATAGTAATTGCGGTAGGTGGAGATGGAACTGTAAATGAGTGTGCAAAAGCTTTAATAAATAGTGATACTGCATTAGGCGTTATTCCATGCGGTTCTGGAAATGGTTTTGCCTATCATATAGGAATGAAAAAGAAAATTAGTGTCGCCATCACTCAACTTAATAAGTGTAAGATTTCAAGCATTGATTCTTGCAGTGTAAATGGAACTGTTTTTGTAAATGTTGCTGGAATTGGCTTTGATGCACATATAGCTAATTTGTTTTCCAAATTAAAAGATAGAGGATTTCTCAATTACATTAAGCTAATTGTAACTGAAGTTTTTAGATATAAGGCTAGAGAATATAAATTAGATTTTGACGGCAAAACAATAAGCACTTCAGCATATCTGATTGCATTTGCTAATACGAGCCAATATGGAAATGATTTTAAGATCTCTCCTTTAGCAAAGGAAAATGATGGTAAAATTGATTTTGTAATTGTAAAAAAGTTTACCAAATGGAAGGTTCCCTTTTTTTTATTGAAAATAATAATCGGAAGGGTACATTTATCGAAATATGTTGAAATAATAAAAACCCAAGAATTCCAAATTGAAACTGATGATACTTTAGTGCATTTAGATGGAGAACCCAAAACATTGAGAAACCCCATTACAATAAAAATTGAACCTCAATCATTAAAAATCTTTTCACCAGATGCCAAAAAATAAAAAAAATAGAAAGGGAATATTGTATTCTACAGACCCTAACTTTGATTATGAATATGAAAATTTTGAGCAAGACACCCTTCCTCCTGCTGAGCAAAGTTTAGAAGTGTGTATTGACAAACATAGAGCAGGAAAAATTGCAGTAATTATTAAATCTTTTATCGGAAGTAATGATGATCTAAAGATGTTAGGAAAACTACTAAAACAAAAATGTGGGGTTGGGGGAAGTGTGAAAAATAGTGAAATCATTATCCAAGGAAATGTTAGGGGAAAAGTAATGGAGATTTTGGAAAAAGAAGGTTACAGTTATAAAAGAGTTGGTGGTTAATTCTTTTTCACCTTTTTCAAATCAAGTAAATTCATGGCATTAGATCCAAATCCCGAAATATTAGGTTGAGTAAAGCGTAAAACTCTATCATAATAAAGGGGAACAATAACAGCCTGTTCTACTATTAATCTCTCCATTTTATTGTAAAGCAAATAGCGAATACTATCATTTGTTTCTTTTGATGCTTTTTCATATAAATTATCAAATTCTACATTTGCAAAATGAGTGTAGTTGGGACCGTTGGGACAAAAGTTTTTACTGTAAAAAAGCGCTAAATAATTCTCAGCATCAGCATAATCAGCAATCCAACTTCCTCTGAAAAAAGAGAGCTTCGAAGTAGCTACCATTTGCCTATGAGTAGATGGTGGATTTACCTCTATTTTTATTTTTAACCCAATCTCAGATAAAGCGTTTTGAATGTACTCGCACAAATCCAAATAGGCAGAAGTAGTAGATAAAACAATCTCTTTATTTGTGTCAAATTTACTCTTAGCAATCAAACTTTTTGCTTTCTCAGGATTGTAATGATAACCCTGTAAACTTTCGGAAAAAGAAGGCATACCCTTTGGCACAAAACCTTGCAAAGCAGGAGTGCCAATATTGTTGCGTAAATATTTAAGCATCTTTTCTCTATCAAAGCCATAATTGATAGCTTTTCTTATTTCTAAAGATAGTGCATCTTCCATCAAAAATCCTAAATATTCCGTGTTTAAATAGGGTTCAGATTGCAGATTTATTTTACTCTTGTATTTTTCCCTCAAAGTACCCCCTCTTTCCAGCACTTCATCTTTGTAGGAAGCATCAATTCCAGAAATAAAGTCCAGATTCCCTTTTAAAAATTCCAAAAAAGTTGCTTGCTTATCTTTTATAAAAGTAATGGCTACCGCATCCAAATAAGGTAAAGCATTTTCATCTTCTTTTTCAAAATAATTTGTATTTTTTCTAAAAACCAATTTAACACCCTCTTTCCAAAATTGAAAATGAAAAGGACCAGTTCCAATTGGATGTGCTCTAAAATCAGTATTTTCTACAATTTCCCTAGGGACAACTGAGCAGTATTGCATTGACAGCAATCCTAAGAATGGTGAAAAAGAATTTTTTAAATTAATCTGAAAAGTAGAATCGTTTATAGCATTATAATTTTTTACATTGGCAAACACCCAAGCGCCTGGAGCAGCTAATTGTTTGCTTTTAAGCCTATCAAAGCTGAAGGTGAAATCAGAAGCAACTACCCTTCTATCATGCTTAAAGATTTTATGCTTATGAAAATATACATCTTTACGTAAATGAAAAGTGTACTGCAATCCATCAGCGCTAATCTCCCAACTTTTAGCAATAGATGGTACAACTTCTAAATTCTCATTAAACTGGACCAAGCCATTGAAGAGTTGATTGCAAGCCCAAATAGTGGCTTGATCTTTGGAAAAAGCAGGATCCAATGTTGCTATTCCTGATGCCTGATTATATTTGAAAATAGAGCGTTCTTCATCGTGTGTAGGACTTGCGCAACACAGCAGAAAAATCAGTAATAAAAGAAAGCCAGACTTTAAATTCATAGAAAAAATAATCTGGCTAAAATTAGAAAATAATTTTTTATCTCATCAAATTTACCTCTCCATTATACACCCATGGCTTTCCATTAAAATCACTAACAGCAATATGATATAAATATATCCCATTGGATATTATTTTATCAAATCTGTCTTTTCCATTCCAACCAGTTGCTTTATCAAAAGTAGTAAAAATGATATCACCCCATCTGTTAAATATATCCATTCTAAAATTACTTATTCCTTCCCCATATGCCAAGAAATTATCATCAAGCCCATCATTATTTGGCGTAAAGCTATTTGGAATGAATAGTGTAAATTCTGGACTTACTTTAATCTCTCTGTAGAATTTATCTGTACAACCATCAGTATTTCTTATTAGAAGGGAAACAATATATTTTCCAGTATCAGAAAAAGTGATTGAAGGATTTTGCAGGGTAGATGTATTTCCATTCCCAAAATCCCACAACCAACTATTGGCTCCATTTGATTGATCAGAAAACATAACTTTTGGGTTGTTAATAGAGAGTATTTGGCTTGATGCTAAAAAATCAGCTATTGGATTTGCAAAAACATTTATCATATTCGAAATTGTTTTTGAGTTGAAGCAGCCAACATTGGAAGTAACATCAAGAGAAACTGTATAAACTCCTGTCGATTGGTAAATATGACTAACCATTTGCTGATCTATTATGGTACCATCACCTAAATTCCAACTCCAATTACTAATATATCCACCATCCACTGAAGATAAGTCAACTAGCTTAATTTCATCTCCTACGCAAGTTTGTTCATCGGCATAAATTTCAACTTTTGGGAGAGGATAAATTGTGATGCTATTTGTAATGGTATTTTCACACAATTGATCACTCAATAGCGTTAAACTCACAGGAAAAGTTCCAACAGACAAATATTGATAGTTAGGATTTTTATAATTAGCTGTTCCTGTACCATCACCAAAATCCCAATTCCAACTAATGATACTGCCTGAAGAAATAGTAGCGTTTTCATAAAATACTGTGTTATCTCCTTCACAAATGTAGGCTGTAGAAAAGTTAGGATTTGGCAATGGATACACGCTTGTTTGCAATGTAATTTCTGACTCACAACCTTTGTCGGAAGTAATTTGAAGTTTAACATCAAATACTCCCTCATTTTGATACAAATTTTGGGTCTCTCTATCTCCAGAAAAAGTATTTCCATCACCAAATTCCCAATTCCAATTGTTAATGCTCCCTAAATCAATTGTAGATGTAGATTGAAAGAGATTATAATCGTTTTGACAAGCATTTATGGTTATAAAATCAGCAATTGGCAACTCATTAATCATTACATTTTTGGTGATTTGATGCTCGCAACCATAATCGGATAGTACATTCAAACTAACAGCATAAGTGCCATGATTTGCATACTGGTATTTTGGATATTCCTGGATAGACAGTCCTGCAGCATCTCCAAAATCCCAATACCATTGTACTATTTCCCCATCTACTGAAGTAGAAAAATTACTGAATGATGTAAGGTCACCTAAACAAACCTCATTAGCTGTAAAATCTGCTAAAGGTGATGCATAAACATCAATTGTTTTATAGATTTTTGTTGCGCAAGCATTGTCTAAATTTGTAGCCAGCAAACTAATCAAATAATTACCAGCCATTGCATATTGTTGTACGGCATTCTGCATATTAGAAGAATAGCCATTTCCTAAATCCCAAAACCAAGCTATATTGTTTGTAACTAAGCCTGAATTTGCTGTAAATAACAAAGTGTCCTCCTCACACTGATTACTTACACTAATTGTAGGGGTTGGCACCTGTTGATCTACAACTACCAATACAGAGTCCGAATTTTCACAAACACCATCAGTAATACTAGCTATAAATACTGTTGTTGTAGTCGGTGTTGCTATAGGATTCGATACATTAGGATTAGACAAAAATAATGCTGGATACCATAAAACACTTCCAGAATCAGCAATAGCAAGGAGAGAAATACTATCATTTCTACAAATTGAAACTGTATTACCCACATCAATATTTATTCTTCTCACAACAATAGAGTCAGTTGATTGCACTATAAACTCACAGGAAGAGTTGTTTTCTAAAACCAAAGATGGAAAATAAACCCCTGGATTAGCATATAGATGTGTTGCTTGGCTATCTACTGAAAATGAACCATCCCCAAAATCCCATAAATAGGAAATCGTATTACTTACATTTAGAGTAAAGATAGCAGTATCATCCAAGCAAATTTGATTGTCAGTAATCGTAAAAGTACCAATAGGACCAGAGATATTTACAAGTCCATTTTGCACGAAAGTATCTTTACATCCAATATTATTTTCTACCATTAAACTGACATCGTAAAGTCCAGAAAAAGCATACAAATGAGAAGGAGATGCTAAATTAGAAGTTGTTCCATCACCAAAATCCCAGCTAAAAACTGTCGCATCTGTGGATGAAAGATTACTAAAATCTGTAATGAGTGGAGGGCAATCGGAACTTTTTATATTTGCAGTAAAATTGGCTATTGGCTCTTGAACTAAAATATGTGCTGACTTTTGTATATAATGAGCGCAACCAAAGGAGTCTACTACTGATAAAGAGATATCAAATATTCCATTTTGAGTATACGCATGAGTACTGCTGAAATTAGCTGATGTAGATCCATCACCAAAACCCCAAAGATAACTTAAGCTCATTCCGGAAGATTGATTTATAAAGGTAATCTGCTCATCAAAACACGCTGTGTTTTTATTTACAGTAAAATCTGCAATTGGATAAGTGAATTGTATATACTGTAACTTTTGCATGGTATCTTTACAGCCATATGATGATTTAGCAAAAAGCGTAACATCATAAATCCCTTCATTGTAATAAATGTGTTGTGTTTGATTGGTGCTTGAACTTCCTCCATCTCCGAAATCCCATAAGACTGTAGCATTAGGAGTGGTCAAATCATTAAACTCAACCAGTAGAGAGTCACAGCCCATGACATTGGTAATTTCAAAATCTGCCTTAAAATCTTTTAGTGAAAACATATTTGGGTATGTAAAAGTATCTTTACAATTATGAATATCAGTTATAACCATACTCACATCAAAAGTTCCTACAGTATCAAACAGATGATCAAGTCTTCCATAGCCTATATATCCATCTTCCCATAACACTTTATAGTAGGATACATCTTGAGATAGGTTCTCTAAATGCACATGATGAGGGCGACAACCAACTGAGTCTTCTAAACCATTATTAGGGTTCACTAAATAAGTGAAATTTGCTTTTGGCTCAGTAACTTTAATTGGTAATATAAAATCATGCACACATCCTGTTGTGTTGTTAGTTGCTAAAAGTATCACATTATAAGTTCCTCTTGAGGAAAAAGTGTGAGTCGGATTACTCAAAGAAGAAGTTATACCATCTCCAAAATCCCAAAATACCTGATCAGCACCAATCGAAAGATTAATAAATTCAACCTTTAAAGGATCTGGGCAATTGTATATTTCTTTAAAAAAGGCAGTCGGCTCTATCACTTTAATATAGTGATTGATGCTGAAAGTATCTGCACAACCAACTGAAGAAGTAGTAAGAGAAACATCATAAGTGCCGACAATATTATAGGAGTGTAAAGGGTTTTGATTGACTGAAGACATGCCATCACCAAAATCCCAAAACCAAGTATCAATAGTTGTTGAGGTAGTTGATAGATCAGTGAAGTTTATATTAGTGCCCGCACACACTATAAGAGGATTTGCAATAAAATCGGTTTGAGGGGGATCTGCAACCTGTATATAACTATTTATTGTTTTTGTTGCGCTACACCCTAAATTATCTACTATTTGTAAACTAACATCATAAAATCCGCTAACATTATATTGGTAAGAAGGGTTTTGTAGAGAAGAAATTGAACCATCACCAAAATCCCAATACCAAGAAGTAATTGTTTGATTACTTACACTTGTATCTATGAAAGAAGTGCTTAAAGGATTACAACCACTTAGATTACTTGCTTGAAATGCTGCAATTGGTTTCTCTATTGTAATATAATTAGTATCTACCAAAGTGTTACTACATGCATTAACATCAATAACTGATAGTAAAACAGTATAAATACCTGTTGAGTCGTACAGTACGGTTGGGCTTTGTAAATTTGATGTCATGCCATTTCCAAAATCCCAACTCCAAGAAATTGCGGAAGTGGTCTGATCTATAAAATCAACTACAAAAGGAGTGTCGCAACTAAAAGTCGCACTAGCATTAAACAGAATATTAGGTTTCTCAAATACCTCAATAGCACCAAAACCTATCTTGTCAGAATAACAGGTGCCATTTATTGAAGTTTCTAATAAAACATCATAAACTCCAGCAGTAGTATAAATATGATTTGGATTTTGCAAAATAGAAGTCGTGCCATCGCCAAAATCCCAGAACCAAGTATCAACTCCACTTGATGAAATATCAGTAAACCGAACAGTTAAATCTCCACATCCAGAGTCTATATTTGACGAAAAATTTGTTGTAGTTGTTGCCCCGATTTCAATATAATCTTGCATGATAATCGTATCTGAACAAAGTCCATTGTTTACAATAAGGCTTACAGTATAAACTCCACTAGTGTAATTATGTGTTGGGCTTGATAAATTTGATGTCAACCCATCACCAAAATCCCAAAAATAACTTAAATTATTGCCAATTGACAAATCATTAAATGATACCAACTCATTAGTATTACAAGAAAATAGAACATCAGCACTAAAATTGGCAATTGGTTTGTGATCAGTTTTAATATAATCAGGAAGTGTAACCAAGTCTTGACAAGAATTTACATCTTTAACTAATAAGGATACCGTATAAGCCCCATCAGATAAATAAGTGTAAGTTGGATGTTGCAAATTACTATTCCCTCCTTCCCCAAAATCCCAAAACCATTCAGTTATTGAGTCAGCACCTTGAGAAATATCTAGAAACTCCACATAATGAGAAATGCAACCTATATTTGAAGTGTTAATATCAATATTTGCAATAGGTTTTTCAAAAACCCTAATAAAAGCAAGTGCAACTTTAGAATCAGATGTAACACTATCCGACACACTTAATTCTATATCATAAACCCCTGCAGAAGAATAGATTGCAATAGGATTCTTTAATGTAGAAGTATTACCATTTCCTAAATCCCATAGCCAAGAAGTAGGACTCCCTGTTGATAAATCTTGGAACTCAACTACTAAAGAACCACATGAACTAGTAGAATCCACGGTAGTGAAATTAGCCGTAACTTGTGAGGTTGCACCAGTTGCAATAAAAAGGGCTATAAGAGTTAGGAAACAGTAAACTATCTTAGTTATATTCAGATTGATATTTTTTTTAATCAAGAGGTAGAGTAGCGCTATTGTCATTACTTTGTGGGTTTTAGTTTCTATACTCTTAAAAAACGGAAAACATTAAACAAAGGTTACAAATGGCTTTTTTTGAGAAAGGATTTTCTACCTTTGCAGAATGGAAAAAACTGTTGCATTTTACACTTTAGGCTGCAAACTAAATTTTTCAGAAACTTCTACTATTAGTAGACAACTAACTGCGGTGGGTTATGCAAAAACAGATTTTTATAAAAAGGCTGATTTGTATGTAATCAACACTTGTTCGGTAACTGAAAATGCAAACAGAGAATGTAGAAGAATTATTAGAAAAGCAAAGAAGACTGCTCCTCACTCAAAAGTAATTGTAACTGGCTGCTATGCCCAACTAAAGCCTAAAGAAATCGCCACTATAAATGGAGTAGATATGGTTTTGGGGGCTAATGAAAAATTCAACATTCCTAATTTTCTAGAAAAAAATAATAAGGAGAGAGTGTTTGATTCTAATTTGGAAAAATTAGACTATCATTCTTCCTTCTCTTTGAATGATAGAAGCCGATCATTTCTAAAAATTCAAGATGGATGTGATTACCCTTGTACTTATTGTACTATTCCGCTTGCTAGAGGTGGAAGCAAATGTGATACGGTAGATAATATCCTGAAAAATGTAGATAAAATTGCTAAAAATGGTATTAAAGAAATAGTGCTAACAGGTGTGAATATTGGAGAGTTTGTTGATGTAAATACTAAAGAGAACTTTTATGATTTGATACTAAAATTAGAAGAAGTAAAAGGTATTGAACGTTATAGAATTTCTTCTATTGAACCTAATTTGATAAAAAATAATATCATTGACTTTATAAGTAATAGTAAAAAATTTATGCCCCATTTTCATATCCCAATGCAATCGGGATCTGATTTAATCTTAAGTAAAATGAAAAGAAGATACAACACAAAGTTGTATGCTGATAAAATAAGAGTAATTACTAAAGCGATTCCAGAAGTATGTATAGGTGCCGATGTAATTGTCGGATTCCCAGGAGAAACTGAAGAAGAATTTGATAAAACATTAAACTTCATAAAAGATTTACCTATTTCCTATTTGCATGTTTTTAAATATTCGGAAAGAGAAAATACTGCAGCAATTAACTTTGAGGGAGAAGTCAGTAAACCAACTAGAAGCGGAAGGAGTAAAACGCTAAGATTCTTATCTGAGAAAATGCAAAGGAACTTTTATCAAAAATATTTGCAATCTTATCAAACAGCACTTTTTGAAAGAGAAAATAAAGATGGATTTCTGTATGGATTCACTGACAACTACATCAGAGTTAAAATCCCATATTCTGAAAAGTGCCTACAAAAAAAAATAAAAATTAGATTACTTTCGTTTGATGAAAACGGAAAAATATTATCAGAAATAGTATAAAAACCCAACAAAAAAATGTACCCAACAATTAGCCATCTTATTTTTGATTTATTTGGATTACAGATTCCGCTTCCTGTTCAAACTTTTGGCTTTTTTGTAGCCCTTGCATTTTTAGCTGCAAGTTGGTTGCTTTTATTGGAATTAAAACGAAAAGAAAAGCAAGGCGTTGTAGCAAGCAGTAAAGTAAAGCAACTGATTGGGCAAGGTATTACCAAATCAGAAATACTATCTTCATTAATTAGTGGTTTTTTAATTGGGTTTAAGGGAGTAGAAGCTGTTTTTAGTTATGCTGATTTGGTAGCCAATCCGCAAGCCTTTATTCTCTCTTCAAGGGGGCATCTTTTAGGCGGTATAATAATTGCAGTACTTTTTGTTTTTATAAAATACCGAGAGAAAAACAAAACAAAATTAGATAAGCCAAAATGGATTGAAAAAGAGATACATCCTTATGAATTGGTTGGTAATATGACAATGATTGCTGCTGTTGCTGGGATTATTGGCGCTAAACTTTTTCATAATTTGGAAAATATAGGAGATTTTCTGGCTGATCCTCTTGGACAACTTCTAACTTTTAGTGGTCTTACTTTTTATGGAGGTTTAATTGGAGGTGCTACTGGTGTAATTTGGTATGGTAAAAAATATAATATCAGGCCATTGACACTTGCTGATGCTAATGCTCCTGGACTGATGCTCGCCTATGGAATTGGAAGAATTGGTTGTCAACTCTCTGGTGATGGAGATTGGGGTATTCCAAATCTTGCTACAAAACCGGATTGGATGTCCTTTTTACCTGATTGGATGTGGAGTTATCATTTCCCTCATAATGTTATTCGTTCAGGAGAATTGATGGAAGATTGTGGTGCAATATTTTGGGAGCCTTATTGTTATCAATTGAGTAATGCTGTATGGCCAACTGCTTTTTATGAGGTCGTTATGGCAACTCTTATCTTTGCTTTTTTATGGGCTATCAGAAAGCGCATAAAAATAGCTGGCATATTGTTCTTTATTTATCTTACTTTAAATGGTATTGAGCGCTTTTTTATTGAAAAAATAAGGGTGAATACAAAGTATGATATTTTAGGTGGAATTACCCAAGCTGAAATTATTTCCTTTTGGTTGGCTTTAATAGGAATCTTAGGTTGTTTTTATTTGTTTAGAAAAACTAAGCAAATATAATCCTAGAAAAGTGATTGCCCCATTAATGATTAATAGTTCAAAACCAATAGTTGGTATTTTCTGTTTTATAATATAGCAAATAACAGGTGATAATACGGCTACTAAAGGCACAAGTCTGTCCTTTACTTTCCATTGAGTAAAGAGCCCAAAACTATACAATCCTAAAAGCGGCCCATAGGTGTATCCTGCTACTGTAAATAAAGATTTGATTACACTCTGATCATTTATCGCCTTAAAAAGCAAGATAACCCCTAACAATACTATCGATAAAAATAAATGCACATACTTACGGGTTCTAATTTGTTGGCTAGGTTCTTGGCGTTCAAATTCTAAGATATCCACACAAAAGGAAGTAGTTAAAGAAGTAAGAGCAGAATCAGCTGAAGAATAAGCCGCAGCAATAATCCCGATAATAAACAAAATGCCAACATATACCGGTAAGCCAGAGTTTAATGCAATGTTTGGAAACAACATATCTGCATCTGCAGGTATTAAGATACCAAACTGATTAGAGTATATATACAGCAGTGCCCCTAAGGATAAAAACAACAAATCAACTATAATAAGAACACTACTAAAAACCAGCATATTCTTTTGTGCATCTTTTAGGTTTCTACAACTCAAGTTTTTTTGCATCTGATCTTGGTCCAAACCTGTCATTACTATAGCCATAAACATACCAGAAAAGAATTGCTTAAAAAAGTACTTACTATCTGTCCAATCTTCAAAAAAGAAAGCTTTGGAATAGTCCGAACCTGCAATCGTTTGTGTTAAAGAAACAAAATCCAAATTCATATGATTAGCCAATGTATAGGCAATGATTATTACAGTTGCTAACATGAAGGTTGTTTGCAAAGTGTCTGTCCAAATGATGGTTTTAATGCCGCTTCTGTAAGTATACAGCCAAATAAGTCCAATAGTAATAATAACCGTTACTGCAAAAGGAATATCCCAAGCGTCAAATACAGCAAACTGCAATACGGTAGCTATTAAATACAAGCGAAAAGAAGCTCCAATAGTTCTGGAAAGCAAAAAGAAGGAGGAACCCGTTTTGTAGGAACTATTCCCAAAACGATCTTTCAGATAGGTATATATACTAGTGAGTTCCAAACCATAATAAAGCGGCAATAAAATTCTGGCAATAACAAAATAGCCCACAAAAAAACCAAACACCATCTGCAAATAGCTGAATTGACTACTGCCTACCCATCCCGGCACAGATATAAAGGTAATGCCAGAAAGAGTTGTTCCTATCATACCGTAAGCAACAATATACCAAGGGGAATTCCTATTACCTAAAAAGAAAGTTTCATTACTATCATTCTTTCCTGTAAAATAGGAAATTAAAAAAAGTAAGGAAAAATAAAGAGCAATACAACTGATTATAACAATAGAAGACATAGAGAATTGATTTTTTACAAATCTATCAGAATATTTAAGAATAGACCTATATTTGCAATTATGAATTTCCCATCTAGACTTGTTGAAACAGCTGTAAATCAGTTAGCCTCTTTGCCAGGCATTGGTAAAAAAACTGCTTTACGCCTTGTATTGCATTTACTAAACAAAGAAAAAACAGAAGTAGAAAAATTTGGTGCCTCTTTCATTAATCTTATACAAAACATTAATTATTGTAAAGACTGTTTCTCTATCTCTGATTTAGAACTTTGTGAAGTGTGTGCAGATGAGAAAAGAGATAAAAGTTTGCTCTGTGTAGTAGAAGATATACGAGTGATGATGGCCATTGAAAACACAATGAAATACAAGGGTGTTTATCATGTTTTAGGCGGGCTTATCTCCCCTATTGACGGGATAGGGCCATCTGAACTTAAAATAGAGGAATTGGTAGAGAAAGTAAAATCAGGGAGAATAAAAGAAGTGATTTTTGCGTTAAGCACTACCATGCAAGGGGATACTACAAATTATTATTTATTCAAAAGATTGAAAGAATCTAACATTGCTATTTCTGTTATTGCTAGGGGTATTGCAATTGGTGATGAATTGGAATATACAGATGAAATTACACTTGCGTCAGCAATTTCTAGTCGTTTACCTTATGAAAATTCCTTAGTGAATTAATGCAAGTCTCCATTATAATAGTTTCTTATAATGTCAAGTATTTCTTGGAACAATGCTTGCGTTCAGTGCAAAAAGCTACACAAAATTTAGAAGCTGAAATTATAGTAGTTGATAATAACTCTGTGGATGAGTCTGCAGTAATGGTAAGAAATAAATTTCCAAATGTCAGATTAATACATAATGATAAAAATGTTGGCTTTTCAAAAGCGAACAATCAAGCAATCACAATAGCAAAAGGAGAATTCATATTACTACTTAACCCTGACACTTTAGTAGAAGAAAATGTTTTAGAAAAAACAGTGGCTTTTATGCAGTCAACAAAAGATGCTGGAGCAGTTGGCGTGCATATGGTAGATGGAAAAGGTAAGTTTTTAGACGAAAGCAAAAGAGGGATTCCTGGATTCAGCACTTCACTTTTTAAGTTTTTAGGACTGCATAAATTACTACCAACATCCACTACTCTTAATCATTATTACTTGGGAAATCTTGATAAAAACAAACAACATGAAGTAGAAGTTTTGGTTGGTGCATTTATGCTAATCAGAAAATCTGTACTAGATAATATTGGGCTTTTGGATGAACGTTTTTTTATGTACTGGGAAGATACGGACTTTAGTATGCGTATTAGAGAAAATGGCTTTAAAAATTACTATATAGGTGATGTAAAAATTATTCATTATAAGGGAGAAAGTAACAAAAGACATACTTTGGGATTTACACTTAGTTTTAATAGATCTATGATTGCTTTTGTAAAAAAACATTTTAAAAAACATTTGCTTTTTTTACCACTTATAAAAATTGCTACACTATTAAAATCCTTAACTGTTATTGTTAGAGATTTTTTAAAATCTTTTACCTCTCCTATTCTTGATTTTACTTTGATGTACTTTGGAATGTTGATGTTTACCAATTTCTGGGGAACAGATTTCGCTCCTTACCCATTTACATCTAATTTTACACAAATTGTAATTCCCATCTATTTATTAATTTGGATAACCTCATTGTTTTTCTCTGGGGCTTATGACAAACCCTTTAGAATAAATCGTGTGGCAAGAGGAGTGATTTTTGGTCTTCTTGTAATTGCTGCTTTCTCCAACTTTTTTAATGAGATTCGTTTTTCTAGGATGATTATTATTTCAGGGAGTATTATTGTTTTTATCTCTTTCATTCTACTCCGATTTATTTATCGGTTTTATGCATATAAAGACTTTGATATTGCTGAAAAAAGAGTAACAAACCTTTTACTTTTATCTGAAAAAAATGAATTTAAAAGAGCTGAATATATCATTGCAAATTCAAAACACAATACACGATTAATTGGCTATTTAAACAAAAAAGGTGAAAATGGTGCTTTAGGTTCAATTTCAGATATAAAAAATATCATAAAAAAACATAAAATTGATGAGGTTGTATTTGCAAGTGCAGATATTAGTTTTAAGGACATTATTGCTTGGCTCATATCACTTTCTGACACTTCATTAAGATTTAAAATTCTTCCAGAAAACAGTCATTTTCTTATCGGTAGTAATTCAAGAGAAACTTTAGGCGATTATTACTGTCCTGACTCAAATTGGGAGTTGGGTAGAAAAGCTAACAAAAGAAACAAAAGGGTTATTGATATTTGTGTAGCATTTGCCTTCTTAATTTGCTCTCCAATCTTGATGTGGCTGAGCAAATCTCCTACAAATTTCGTGAAAAATATCTTTAGCATTTTGAAAGGAGATATAACTTTTATTGGGTTTAATAAAAAATATGAATCTCATTTTCCGAATATTAAAAAGGGAATTCTTACACCTATTTCAACAATAAAGAATCAGGATTTAGATGACAATGAGATCAGAAGACAAAATATGTTGTATGCTAAAAACTACAGAGCAAAAAACGATTTGTATATCATTTTCAAGTGTGTAAATCAACTTGGATAAATCTATTTCTGTACAATTCTTTTTTCGTATTTTTGCAACTCTAAAAAATTAAAATAAAAAATGGCAAGAGTAGAACTAATACTTCCAAAAATGGGAGAAAGTGTAACGGAAGCAAGCCTTATTTCTTGGAGCAAGAATATAGGAGATATGGTAGAAATGGATGAAACTATTGTTGAGATTGCTACCGATAAAGTTGATTCAGAAGTGCCTTCAACACATGATGGAAAATTAGTTGAACAACTTTTCTCAGCAGATGATATGATACAAGTTGGTCAGGCTTTTGCTATTTTAGAAACAGAAGGTGATGAGGAAGCTTCAATTACTGCAACTCAAGCAACCGGTGCTGAACCAGAAGTTGTAAAAGAGGTAGAAGAAAGAGCAGAAAAAGTAGTTGAAAGTACAAAACCTCAGATCACAGATAGTGAAGATCGGTTTTATTCACCTCTAGTTAGAAATATAGCTTCTGAAGAAAGAATCTCTATGGAGGAATTGTCAAAAATTCCTGGTAGTGGAAAAGATGGAAGAGTGACAAAAACAGATATGTTGTCTTTCATTAAAAATAGAGAGACGGCTACTGAAGTTGCTAAACCTACAGAACAACCAAAGCCAGTTCCTTCTCCAATAAAAACAGAAATGCCAAAACACAGTTCTACGCCTGTTGCAGGTACTGGTGATCTAGAAATTGTAGAAATGGACAGAATGAGAAAACTTATTTCTGCTCACATGACAATGTCTAAACAAACTTCCGCTCATATCACTTCTTTCGTAGAAGCGGATATGACGAATATTGTGAATTGGAGAAATAAAGTCAAGTCTGAATTCAAAAAAAGAGAGGGGCAAAACATCACTTTTACGCCTATTATTATTGAAGCTATGGCAAAAGCCGTGAAGGACTTTCCTATGATAAATGTTTCGGTAGATGGAACAAATATCCATATTCATAAAAACATTAATATTGGCATGGCAGCTGCTTTACCTGATGGTAATCTCATTGTGCCTGTGATTAAGCAATGTCAGGAAAAAAACTTAGTAGGTATTACAAAGGCTGTTAATAACTTGGCTTCTAGAGCTCGTTCTAGCCAATTATCTCCTGATGACATTCAGGGAGGTACTATAACAATGACCAATGTTGGTACATTTGGCAATTTGATGGGAACCCCAATCATCAATCAACCTCAAGTAGCAATAATGGCTTGTGGAGTGATAAAGAAAAAACCTGTTGTAATGGAGATTGAACATGGGGATGTAATTGCTATCAGACATATGATGTTCCTTTCATTATCTTATGATCATAGAGTAGTAGATGGTGCATTAGGAGGGCAATTTGTAAGAAGAGTTGCTGATTACCTAGAGCAATTTGATGCAAATACTATTATTTAGAATAAATATTTAACTTTAACTTAAGAGAGTGCCCAGAGCGGGAGTCGAACCCGCACGCTCAAAAGAACACATGGCCCTCAACCATGCCTGTCTACCAATTCCAGCATCTGGGCGAGATGCATTATTGAATAAAAAATCCCGCATAAAACGGGACCTTTGTGACCTGACTGGGGCTCGAACCCAGGACCCTCTCCTTAAAAGGGAGATGCTCTACCAACTGAGCTATCAGGTCGTGTAAAACGGCTGCAAATATATTACTATTTCTCATTAAAGAAATCTTTTTTTCATAAGTTTTATTTATGAATTGGATACCTTTTAAATTCAGCATTTCTATCAAATAAATAACGATATGTTTTTAGCTTTTGATATTGAGTTGCACCAAGTCCTTCAATGAGTTTTAGCATCTTAGGATTAAAATCTCCAACCCAAGTCATAATAATATTTTTATACTTTTTACTTTTGATAAAATATTTGGAAACACACTGCATAAGCACACCTTCTACTCCCTTTTTCTGAAATTCTGGAGCAACACCAAAGACAACGCCATGCACATTTTTTGGAGGAAAAAGTTTCAACAACAAAAAGAATTTAATCTTTCCCAACATATTTAAATTGCCATTTACATGACGAAACACTTCATTCAGTTCAGGTAAAAATATAGAAAAGGCAATAGGATCATGTTTATAATAAACAAACCAAATTATTTTTTCATCCATAATTGGACTCATTTTATTGATAATGTTTATCGCTTGTTTTTGCTTCATAGATTTAAAATTATGAAAAGTATTTCCCCAAGCTTTATTATATACTATACGAAAATCTTCAGCATATTTTAGCTTATCTTTTTTCTTAAAATGCTCAAATGTATAATGTTTATCCTCAACTATACGTTCAGATCTTATCCTGTATTTTTCCTGCAGAGGCGCCCTTACTTGCCTAAGTGTAACATGCTGATTGTAATAGGTATGAAAACCATAATCCTCAAAAAACCTTTGATAATAAGCAGGATTGTAACTGTTAGCATAAACTGACTGATTCTCAAACCCTTCAACTAATAAGCCCCAAAATTTATCCTTTTCGCCAAAATTGATAGGTCCATCCATTGCGCTACACTCTCTTTCCTCTAGCCATTTTTTGCAAGCATCAAATAAAATAAATGCTGCATTCTTATCCTCAATACATTCAAAAAACCCCATACCACCAACAGCTAATTTTCCGCTTTTCATCTTTCGATTTACAAATGCCGCAACCCTGCCGATTACAACTTCATTTTTATCTAGCAATAACCATCTTACTGCTTCTCCATGTCTGAACATCTTATTTTTCTTTTTATCAAAAACAGCTTCAATATCTTGCTTTAGATGAGGGATCCAAACTTTATTATTTTTGTATATGGTAAAAGGAAGTTTGTGAAAACTTTTTGCAGTCCTTTTGTTATTTACTTCAACTAATTGCATTTAAATTCCTTAATTTGTAGAGTAAAAATAATATAATTTATGAAAGATAAAGTCATCATCATTACAGGCGCCTCATCAGGAATTGGAAAAGCACTTACTTTTGCATTGGCGAAAAATGATAATAAATTGGTGCTTGCTGCTAGAAATATTGAAAAACTTAATGCAATTATTCAAAAAATTAAGATCAAAAAAATAAATGTAATTGGCATTGAAACTGATATATGTAAGTCTGAGGATTGCAAGCAACTAATTGATAAATGTCTTGCAGAATTTGGAAGAATTGATGTATTGATTAATAATGCAGGAATATCTATGCGTGCACTTTTCAATGAAACTGACTTGGAAGTAATTAAAAGAGTGATGGATACTAATTTTTGGGGAACTGTATTTTGCACTAAATATGCCCTTGCTAATTTACTTCAAACAAAAGGGTCATTGATTGGTATTTCCTCAATTGCAGGCCATATTGGCTTACCAGAAAGAAGCGCTTATTCTGCTTCTAAGTTTGCTATGCATGGCTTTTTGGAATCGGTGAGAAGTGAAAATTTAGAAAATGATTTGCATGTGCTGATTGCATGTCCTGGGTTTACAGCAAGTAATATCAGAAAAACTGCTCTCACAAAAGATGGAAGGCCTCAAAATGCAAGTCCAAGAAATGAACAAAAGATGATGACATCTGAGCAAGTTGCAAAAAAAATAGTTTGTGCTATTAATTGCAGAAAAGACAGTTTAACATTAAGTGTAAATGGAAAACTGGCTGTTTGGCTTAATCGATTTTTCCCTAAAATTGCGAAAAGATTAGTCTTTAATCATTTCAAAAAAGAAAAACACTTTTAAATAATGAGAATCTTCTTAATTGGTTTTATGGGTTGCGGTAAAAGTACAATTGGAAAACAAATAGCAAAACAGATGCAGTTAGATTTTGTTGATTTAGATAGATATATTGCCAAGAAAACAGCTTTAAGTATCAACCAAATCTTTGATGAAAAAGGAGAAAATGCTTTTAGAAAAATGGAAAAAGAGTGTTTGGCGGAAATATGTAAAATGAAGAATCTTGTAGTTGCAACTGGAGGAGGAACGCCTTGTTTTTCTGAAAATATGCAAATCCTTTTAGAAAAAGGGAAGTCCGTTTATTTAAGGATGGAAACAGAGGATTTACTTAAAAGATTAGCAAAACAACAAAATAAAAGACCTCTTATCAAGAATAAATCTGAGAAGGAACTATTAGATTTTACTAATACAACCCTTTTTGAAAGAGAATACTTCTACAAGCAAGCAAATTTTACTGTTAATGCTAAAAATACGAGTGCAAAAGAAATTATGAATCTAATAAACTAAGAAAGGTAAACGCCTACACTTTTTTCTAATTCAACAGCAATATGTTCTTTTAAGGTGGTGGATAAAGAAAGGCCAACAAAATCTGCTTTTATTGGGTATCTATTATGATTTCTATCAACAAGAACAAGAGTAGATAATTTTTTTAACGGAACGGAAAGAAAATACTTTGAACCATATATTAGTGTTTTTCCTGAATTTAGCACATCATCAACTAATATAAGTACCTTATTTTTATATTCTTTTTCGTTTATATCAACCTCAATATTTTTATTATAAGGCTTATCTTTATCTAATCTTATTGTAGCTAATTTTATTTTAATAGCAGAGATTTTAGCTAACTTGCCTGCAATTCTTTTAGCAATAACCATTCCTCTGTTAGCAATTCCAGCAATTATTATTTCTTTCTCCTTATAATTTTGCTCATAAACCTGCCAGGCCAAACGATCTATTTTCTGTGCTAATTGCTCCTTATTTAATACTAACATTTTTCCCATTAATTAATAATTTACATTTGAAAAAGTACCTTCTGTCACCGACACTGATGTATTGTCATCTGAATTTCTAGCTTCAAAACTAAAAGTTCCTGAAACTTTATTTGATGTAATTTTCGAAAAAGTAATTGTACCAGTAAAATTAGGCTCGGAAGTCTGCCAAAAACCTATCCCTTTTTGAAGCTCTCCTTGACCAGAAAGACCGAGAAAAACTGGAGTGTTCTGAGTAATAGAACTGAAATTATAAATAGTGAGCGTAATAGCATTCATTATTCTACCATTTGGTAAATTAGAAGCAGCAACAATCTCCAAGGCTCCATTTATAGCAGGATTTGTTGTTAATATCTCTGCAGAGGGAGAAGAATCTGAAAGTTGCTCTCCATCAATCTTACATGTGAATGACTGAGTTGGAGTTGGAGAAAGAGGATTGCCCTCTTCTTCACAAGCGGAAAATAAAAATCCAGCTACTAAAAAGATGTAAAGTAAATTTTTCATTTTATCTATTTTATAGTTTTGTAAAATTCTAAAAAGCAATGATACAAATTTCACTTATTTCTGCAATAATAAATGTCCTTTAAAAGTATGTGATACTTGCATATCATCAACAACATTTATTATATAAGAATATTGTCCACTAGGAGCTATTTTACTATCATTTATACTCCCATCCCAATATTGATTTAAATTAGTGGAATTAAAAATGACGTCTCCCCATCTATTGAATATGAAAATCTCGTAGTTTGATATACCTTCACCAATTGGTATGAATTCATCATTTAATCTATCTCCATTTGGAGAAAAAACATCTGGAATATAAAGAGTGAATACAGGGTCAATAATAATTTGCGCAGTAGCAGTATCGCTACAAACACCATTAAATACAACCAATGAAACCTGATAAGTACCCACATCAAAATAATCATGAATAGGACTAAAATCTGTGCTATTAGAAAAACCATCTCCAAATTCCCACATCCAACTATAAGCCAACATAGAGTTGTTGGTAAATGTAATAGTAGGATCTAGAATGGTAGTAGTTTGAGGATAAAAGTCGAAGTTTGCAAAAGGCGTGTAAAGCAATTGTACATTAGCATTTCCACTACCAACATTACTGCATCCATTATCATCTGTTACAGATACAATATCATAATCTCCATCTGTATTTGCATAAATTAAGAGTGGGTTACTCATCGTATTTATATTCGCTTGAACTGTTCCATTTATAGTATGTAAGATATCCCAGGGAGGATTTCCACTAAGTTGTACAATTATAAGCGCACTATCTTCTGAGCATATAGTTCCTCCGCTATTCGGAGTAATAGTAGCTCTTGGTAAAGGATTGACATTAACAGTAATCAAAATGCTATCAGCACAATTATTGAGATCAGCACCCACAACATTATAGGTTGTAGTTGTAAGTGGACTTGCGTTTACTGTACCTCCTGAAGTGGCGCTTAGTCCTATTGATGGGGTCCAACTAAAATTTGTCGCACCAGAAGCAGAAAGTGTAATGCTACTACCTTCACAAATTTTTGGAGAAATTGGGGAAACTGAAATAATCGGAAGCACTCCTACATCCACATGTAGATTTGCAGTATTTGTACAATTATTGACATCAGTACCATTAATAGTATAATCAATAGTAGATTGGGGGTTAGCAACCACAGTATTTCCGACTGAAGTGTTTAATCCAGTTGAAGGACTCCAAGTATAATTATTTGCTCCAAAAGCATTAACACTTACACTGCTTCCTTCACAAATCGAAGCGATAGCCGGTTGCACACTCACATTTGGTAATGGATTTACAGTAATATTTGTAGATATAATATCTGAACAATTATTTATATCTGTTCCAGCAACAACATAAGTTGTAGATATATTTGGTGTAGCAACAACCGAAGTTCCGGATGTAGTATTTAATCCTAATGCAGGAGACCATAAATAAGTTGATGCTCCACTTGCAGTGAGTGTTACACTTTCTCCGTCACATATAGTAGTTATAGTGGGACTAATCTGTAAAGTAGGTAATGGCAAGACATTTACCATGGTGCTTGAAGTTGCAGAACATGCATTTGCATCTATACCTGTTACTAAATAAGTTGTGTTTACTGTTGGAGTTGCTGAGACTGAACTACCTATAGAACTACTTAATGTACTAGATGGCGACCAATTGTATTGAACAGCTCCACTTGCTGTAAGTATTACTGATCCTCCTAAACAGATTGAAGTAGTAGCACTTGAAGAAACTGTAGGAGGAGGGTTTACTATCACCGGAATATTTGCAATAGAAGAACATCCTAAACTATCAATTCCTAAAACATTATATGTTGTATTTACTACTGGAAAAATACTTACTGTATCAACAGTTGTAGAACTAATAGCAATATTAGGTGACCAAATATAAGTATTTGCTCCGCTCACATAAAGAATAGAAGTATCTCCCATACACATTGTTGGGTTAGAAGGAAAAACAGAAAGAACTGGATTAGGACTAACACTAACTGTTGTAGTTGTAGTATCTTTGCAACCATTAGCATCTTGACCTACTACATTGTAAGTAGTACTTACTGATGGGGTTGCAGTTACTACTGCTCCTATTGTACTGTTTAGTCCAGTACTTGGAAACCAAGTGTAATTATTTGTCCCTGTTGCCATCAATGCAACAGAACTCCCTTCACAAATAGATGGATTACTTGTGACATTAATGGATGGAACAGGTAAGAGAGTCAGGGGAACAGAAATAGTATCTACACAACCAACACCATAATTTACAAAGACCTGATAATTAGTCGAATTTTGTGGAGAAAGTAAAAAGCTAGATCCAGGAGTTCCAGGAACAGAGACTGCAGAAGGAGGATCCCAAGAATAAGTCACATTAGGACCAGCAGACAAGTTAACATAAATATCTTCACCTAAACAACCTGTAGGGTTAGGTGGATTTACTGCAACTGATATGGATTGTATCAAACTTATTGAGATGGTATCTGTATTACTACATCCGTTGATATCAGTTCCTGTAACAACATAACTAATAGCAGAAGCAGGAGTAGAAATCACACTGGACCCTATGTTTGTATTTAACCAATTGGCAGGTGACCACGAATACGAATTGGCTCCGATTGCTGATAAATTAATACTACCACCAGGGCATATCGCTGAAGTAGTAGTATTAATACTAACAGAAACTGGAGGGGGTTCTAAAATTGTTATAACAGTACTATCTGAACAGCCATTAAGATCTATTGCAACAACTTGATAATTACCAGCAGAAAGAAAAACAGCTGAAGGATTGTTTTGAATTGGAACTGAATTCCAACTATATGAGAATGGAGGGGTTCCGCCACTTAAAACACTTACACCGGCACTTCCATCTGCAACGCCATAGCAGGAAGTAGAAGTAGTACTTGTACTTAGTGAGATTGGATTTGGCTCATCAATAAGTACAGTGTCAGAGATTATACAATTGTTAAAATCAGCTATTTGATAAATATAACTTCCAACAGATAACCCTGTCAACGAATCGATATTATTATTAGTTGTAATAGAATTACCAATTTGATTCATATTAATATCATACCAACTAAAAGTATAAGGACCAACTCCCCCATTTAGACTAGTATTAATTTGACCATCATTTCCTCCATTACAAGAGACTGACGTAGCAGAAACATTACTTAAGAATGCATTGTTTATATCCTCAGTAATGGTGAGAGTAAAAGTACCTAACTCAGTTGGTAAAACAGCGTCTACTACCACATAATAAGTGCCAATATCACATAACGGGGTAGCTAATTCTGACTGGAATCCACAAAAATTATCATCTGTAGCAAGAGCAGTTGCATTAGTATCATAAACCAAATACAAATAACTATCATACTGTGCACCATTGGCACCACAAACAGAAATATTTACACCTGTAGGATTTGTTATATTAAAAGCATAAATAACATCATTTCCGGAACTTGCATTATAATAGTCAGTATAGCATTCATTGCTGTTGAAATGAATAAGAGGAGTGCCAGGATTCAGGTTTCCTAGATCAATAGCATTCGCAAATGAAGTGCCTTTGGTATATCGCCAAAAGGTCTCAATTCTTGGCTTATAATAACCATCAGTATTTGGCGCACCAGGCTGAGAACTAATATTCACACATCCACTCCCATTAATATAGCCATGTGAATACCACTGACATGGAGGTCCACTTCTATATGTTAGTCCTTGAAAAAATGGATCGGCATCACATCTATAATCATCTCCTGTTTCTACACCAATACATAAACCAAAAAGAAATACACCACAACACTCAATATCTTGCCATGTGCAAACTGTCCCGCTAGCACAAAATCCCAAAAGATTATCAGATGGTAAATCATCTTCCCAAGCATCTATTTTCAAATCTAAACTTTGTGGAACAGTAGAGTTTGAAAAAGAAAAAGATGCAAACGTATTGTTAAAATCTGTAGAGTTAGCACCTCCAGTAGTTGGAGTAAAATTCAAATCCTGATTACAAGCACCACCTGTCCACGGATAAGTATTTAAGTTATCTTTAGTCCAAATTTTAAAACTAAGTTCATCCGGAGCAAAACCTATACCCAATAAAGCCTCATCAGTAGCTGCAAAACTACCCTGCACCTCTCGTAGTTTCACTTGCAAATCAATTGGACCATCGTTATAGCTTTGTGCAAATAGCAAGCAATTACAGAGAGAAAAAGAAGTAATAAGAAATAAATAAAAACGTTTCTTCACGCTAAGAATTTATGTCGTAAAACTAAAAATTTTTATTAACATAAAAAAGCGTGCTAAATTGGAAGGACTTTCTTTTTTAAATTTTGGTATCCTTTTATTGTAAAATCAATTTTTGATTAATCATCCATTTCCTTGAAAAGTATTAATGTAAACCAAATTCTAAAGGACACAAACAAACAAGAATAAACTAATTGTATCTTTGCCCAATGCGATTTTTTATTGAGTTATCTTACAATGGTAAGCATTATCATGGTTGGCAAGTCCAACCAAATGCCAACACTGTACAAGCAGAATTAAACAAGGCACTTTCCACTATTTTAAACAATTCAATAACTGTTGTAGGTGCTGGACGAACAGATTCCGGCGTGCATGCTAAAGAGATGTTTGCGCACTTTGACACCCAAATTGCTTTTGATAGAGATAAGTTTTTAATGCAGTTTAATGGTTTTTTGCCAAATGATATTGCAGTTCATAATATTTTTAAAGTTACGGATGATGCGCACGCACGCTTTGATGCCATAAGCCGAACTTATCAGTATTTTATCACAAATAAGAAGAACCCTTTTAATCCTAATATTTATTATCATTACAAGCCATTGGATGTTGATGCTATGAATATGGCATGCCAACATCTTTTAGGGGAGCAAGATTTTACTTCTTTTTCAAAACTACATACACAAACCCATACTAATAATTGTAACTTGATGTTTGCAACTTGGCAACAAAAAGAAGAGGAACTTATTTTTACTGTAAAAGCAGATCGTTTTTTACGAAATATGGTACGTGCAATTGTCGGTACAATGCTTGAAGTAGGCGAAGGGAAAATTAAAGCAGAAAATATAATCGAAATAATTGCAAAGAAAGACAGAAGCCAGGCCGGTTTTTCTGTTCCAGCACACGCGCTTTTTCTTACAGAGATTGAATATCCAAAACCCTATAACTTATAAAATGCCTACTAGCAAAACCGGAGAAATAGTAGATTATAAATTACTTAGAAGAGTCTTAACATTTGCTGAGCCTTACAAATATAAAATGTGGCTTACAGCAATTTTTGCAATTCTCTTGGCTTTTTTAGCACCATTACGTCCGCTTCTTATCAACTATGCGCTAGATGCTTATGTGCTTATCCCTAATTTGGCAATGTTGTTTCAAATTACAATTTTAATGATTGGTATTTTAGCTGTAGAATCCATAGTTCAATTTTATTACATTTATTATGCTGCCTGGATTGGACAACATGTAATTAAAGATCTAAGAGGAAAAATTTACAAGCACATTATTAGTTTAAAACTATCCTTTTTTGACAAAACCCCTATCGGAACAGTAGTTACGCGTACCATTTCAGATATTGAAACTATTGCGGCCATTTTTTCAGAGGGATTACTCATCATTATTGCAGAATTACTCAAAATAGTTGTTATTTTATTGGTAATGCTCTATACGGATATAAAGCTCACAATAGTTTCTTTAGCTACCATTCCATTATTGCTAATTGCAACTCTCTGGTTTAAGCGTTCAATTAAATCTGCATTCCAACAAGTACGTATACAAGTATCTGTAATAAATGCGTTTATTCAAGAGCATATTGTTGGTATGAATATCGTTCAAATATTTGTGCGAGAGAAGGCAGAATATCAAAAATTCAAAAAAATAAATAAAGCACATCAGGATGCGCATATTCGCTCCATTTTATATTATTCTATTTTCTTTCCTGTTGTTGAAATTTTATCTGCTTCTTCCATTGGGCTTATTATTTGGTGGGGAGGCAGTGCTATTTTAAGTGGTAGTGGCGTAACTTTTGGAGAATTAGTTGCTTTTATTTTGTATATCCATATGCTTTTTCGTCCTATTCGTCAATTGGCTGATAGATTCAATATTCTTCAAATGGGTATTGTAGGTTCGGAAAGGGTTTTCAGAATTTTAGATACTAATCAAAAAATTCAAGATAGTGGCACTTTGGTTTTGGAAAATGTAAAAGGAGAGATTCGTTTTCAGGATGTTTATTTTGCCTACAACAAAGAAAACTGGGTACTGAAAGATATCAATTTTGAGATTCAAGCAGGAAAAACTTTGGCATTAGTTGGCGAAACTGGTGCAGGAAAAACATCTGTCACTAATGTGCTTAATCGCTCTTATGATACACAAAAAGGAACAATTTATGTAGATAATCAATCCATTAAAGATCTAATGCTATCTTCTTTGCGGGAACAAATTGCTTTTGTTCAGCAAGAAGTGTTTTTATTTTCAGATAGCATTTTCAATAACATTACACTCTATGATGAACATATAAGTACAAAAGAAGTAAAAGCAGCAGCAAAACAAATTGGAATAGACGATTTTATTTGCGCATTACCTGGAGGATATGCGTATAAAGTTGGGGAAAGAGGTATTACCCTTTCAACTGGGCAAAGACAACTGATCGCATTTTTAAGGGTGTATGTGCGCAATCCAAAAATTCTAATTTTAGATGAAGCAACTTCTTCAATAGACACAGAAACGGAACAATTGTTGCAGAATGCTTTGGAAAAATTAGCAGAGAATCGCACCTTAATTATAGTTGCACACAGGCTTTCTACAATCAGAAATTCAGATAAAATTTTGCTTTTCAAGGATGGTGAAATTCTAGAGCAAGGTCCACATGAGGATTTAATGAAACAAGAAGGAGTTTATCATAAGATGTACAGTACGCAACAATTCTCTGGAAACTGAGTACATAAGAAATAAAATCTATATTTTTCTAAAATAACTATTATTGTTAATTTTGTATCATGAAAAAGTCCATAAGTGCTGTTGTTGTTTTTCTATTACTATTTCAATGTAGTTTTGCTCAAATAATTATTGATAAAACAGCACCTTACGATTCGCCAACATGGCTTATTGACAAAATCTTACTTGGAGGAGGAATTGTTGCTTCTAATCATTCTTATCAAGGAGATAGTATGCAAGTTGGCTTTTTTAATGCTATAGTTACAAATTTAGGTTTAGATAGCGGTATTGTTATGGCAACAGGAGATATAGATTTGTTAGATCCTAATTTTATAGGTTTTGGTGGCACTCCTCCCAATACCGTAACAGATCCTGATTTACTTTCAGTTGCCAATTCTGTGCCGCCTCTTATAGGGCAAACTTTCTCGGTTTCTTCTATTAATGATGTGGCAATATTGGAATTTGATTTTATCCCCACTTCTGATACAGTAAAATTCCGTTATGTTTTTGGCTCGCAAGAATACCATACTTTTGAAAACACTCAGTACAATGATGTATTTGGATTTTTTCTTTCTGGTCCAGGAATTACAGGGCCTTACTCTTCTCCACCAAGTCATCCTAATGGTTCTATCAATTTAGCCATTGTACCTAACTCCAACCCCCCATTACCTATCACAATATCGTCTGTTCATAATGGACAAAATGGAACTATTACCCCATTAAATGCACAATATTTTGTAGATAATTCGGCTCTTACCTTTATTGGGGATGCAGATGGATTCACTACTGTACTAACCGCCACAACTGTTGTGCAATGTGGTGAGAGTTATCATATTCGTTTAGCTATAGCAGATGGTTCCGATCAGGGTTTAAGTTCATATGTCTGGCTTGAAGCAGGAAGTTTTACTTCTCCTACATTGGATATTGTTGATAATTTGAATATCGATTCTACATTTATGGAAATTGGTTGTAATGATTCTATTGTCTTAACGGCTGATGGTGGCACAGGAGCCACTTATCAGTGGTATGATAACAGTAATACTGTTATAAGCACCGATTCCTTTATTGTGGTAGGTTCGGGGGAATATTGGGTAGAAGCAATTTCCGGAGGCTGCTCTATTTCTTCCGATACACTTATTGTTTACGTTAAACCTCCGCCTACATTTGATTTAGGTGCAGACTACAATATTCCGTGCAATACAACCGCCCTGATTGATCCTTTTGTAACAGGTGGTACAGGTAATTACAATTATAGTTGGAACACAGGAAGTATTGATACTTTTCTAACAATTGGACAAGGGTTTTATCATTTAACCATTGATGATGGAACTGGATGTTTGGCAGTAGATTCAATCACCATTACAGAGGACGCTCCACCTACAGCAACAATTTCAGGAGGTGGGAGTGTTTGTGATGATGGTACAATGGTAACTATTGATTTTGATTATACAGGCTTACTTCCTTGGAATTTAAGTTATACAGATGGTACAAATAATATTACACAAAGTTCATTAAGTGCATCAAATTACAAGTTTAACACACTAATTTCAGGAAGTTATACTATTACTCAAGTAACAGATGTAAATGGTTGTATTGCAAATGCTATAGGCTTGGCACAAGTACAAATAAACCCTATTCCAAATGCTGTAATTTCTCCAGGAAACACTACTATTTACATCGGACAAACAATAACTTTAAATACTGGAGATTTTGTTTTTTATAATTGGTACAATGATGCGGACTCTCTTATGGGTAATACGCAACAAATTGAAGTAAATCAAGAGGGCGGTTATTATGTATGGGTGGAAGATGCTAATGGGTGTACAGATATTGCAGAAATTGTACAGATTACATTACTACCAAAAACCGAACTTTTCGTACCAACGGCATTTACACCTAATGGAGATTCTCATAACGATGTGTTTGTTATTAAAGGGGATTTTATCAATTCTTTTCAGATGGATGTGGTAAATAGGTGGGGAGAAGTAATATTTAGTACTAATTCTATTGATAAGTATTGGGACGGGAAATTTGAAGGTCAAGCAGTTACGCAAGGTAGTTATTATTACAATATAAAAATTCTTGGTGTTGACGAAAAAACATTTGTTAAACAAGGTACAATTGAAGTGATTTATTAAGAATGAAAATTACTATTTTTGCATTATGAAAAGAATCTTCCAGTTTTTAGTTGTCTGCATAATCACTCAAACTTTAACGGCCCAGAACACGGATTGGGTTTTATCGTTTGGAGGAACAGAATCTGATAAAGGCATCTCTATTGGAACAGACTCATTGGGTTATATTTATGTAAGTGGGTATTACAATACAGAAGCTACTTTTGGAAGTATAACTTTATCAAACTCTCCTGCTTTTGGAACAAATAAAGAAGTCTTTTTGATGAAATTAGATTCTTTAGGTAATGTTCTTTGGGCAATAGCTGGAGGAGATCAGACTGGAAGTTGTTGTGATGATAGGGCATTAGGTATGCATGTTACACCTGGGGGGTATGTTTATTTAACAGGAACATTCTGGTCCACATTTAACATAGGAACTTGTAGTGTTGGAACAGGGTCAAATCCTGGAAATCAACATGACTCCTCTTTATTAACAAAGATTGATCCAAATGGTAATTGTGTTTGGGCAAGGAGTTTTGGATGTGATAATACATCTGGTGGTTGTCCTTATCCTATTTATGATGCTGATGACCATTCATATGATGTAAAAGTAGATCAAAATGGATTTATCTATGTGACTGGATTTTTCTCTGGTTATGATGCTGATTTTGATGCTATAACCATAACTAATTCTACTTGGGGCACTACATGTACACCTTTAGGGTATATCGCGAAATTTGATGATAATGGAAATGTAATTTGGGCTGATAAATTTGATGGTATAAAAGATGCAAGAGGTTCAAGAGACAATCGTATAGCTATTGATTCGTATTCTAATATCTATGTAAGTGGGGGATTTGAGAATACAGCTAACTTTGGCCCTTTTTCATTAGCCTCAGTCGGAGAGTGGGATGCTTTTATATTTAAAATGGATAAAGATGGGAACTGGATTTGGGCAAGAGGAGTAGGTAGTAATAAAACTGATAGAGCAAACTCTATCGCAGTAGATGTATGTGACGATGTTTATATTACTGGGGAATATAGAAATCCGATGGTATTTCAAGGCGCTAATGCTTCCAATGGAACAGATACTTTAAGTCATAAGCAAAAAAGAGATGTCTTTGTTGCTAAAATAAATGCTAATGGCGATTGGCAATGGGCTAAGAGAGCAAGAAGTTCTGGAACCGATAAATCCTATCAAATGTCGGTAGACAGGAACAAGCAAGTATTTGTCTGTGGAACCATGGGAGATTCAGCTAAATTCTCTTCTGGATTGTCGGTTCCACCTCAAATTACTGGTGATACTACGATGTCTGCTTGGGTTGCACAAATAGATGGAACTACCAATGCTGCTAACTGGGTTTGGGCTAAAATGGCGGGTTCAGATACTGATGATGATGACAGAACAAATGATATTTGCCCAGATGGATTTGGGAATGTTTATGCTGTTGGATTCTTTGAAGATTTTTCTAATTTTGATGGTATAGTTCTAAATGCCTCTGGAAGAAAAAAAGATATTTTTGTTTGGAAAATGAGTATGACGCCTGGCAGTTTTACAGTCAGTAATATTTATGATACTGTTTATGTAGATTCCACTGTATACAATCCTGCAGATTCTGGAGTTTCAGTAATCAGTAGTTTTACAATAAACGGTTGCGATACTATTTTTACTGATTCAATTATTCATAAAAGATATGCTGTTCGCGTCATGTATGATGTAAATCCAGCAGGAACTGCAACAATTGATATTAATGGTAACAATATAAGTGTTTTCCCATCTACACTAGAATATTTTTATGGGGATGCTGTTAATCTTTCAACCAACATTAATGCAGGTTGGTACTTTGGTAGTTGGAGTTCCTTTTATAATACGCTTAACACCAACACGACAGATCCAACGAATTTTGTGGCTATTTTTGATGATACTATTATTTTGAATATCAATGTAATTCCTCCAGTGTCTGCTTACATTTATGGAAACGATACAATTTGTACTAATGAGAGTAATCCTGCACAAATAGGTATTGATTTTGTTGGATTTCCTCCATTTACTTTTGTCTATGCAATTGATGGAGTAAATCAACCAGTTATTTCAACAACTGCTAATCCTTACATAATTAACACCACTACTGCTGGTATTTATTCACTTACTTCTATGTCAGATTTACTTGGGGTGGGTCTAACTACAGGATCTGCAATTGTAGTTATTCATGACGCTCCAACTGCTAGGTTTAGTATTGCACCAGATACTGTCACCATCAATTATCCTACTGCTCATTTTGTAGATGAAACTCAAGGAAAAATTGTAGACTGGTATTGGAATTTTGACGATAATTCAGTGGACAGTATGATTGCAAAGGTGTATCATGCTTTTCCAGATTCTATTGGTTTGTATCAAATCACTTTAATTGTAACAGATGAAAATGGCTGTTCCGACACTACCTTAAATCAATTATGGGTACAGAATGAATTTTGGATTTATCTACCTAGTGGGTTTACTCCCGATTTTGATGGTGTAAATGATAAATTTTGCCTGAGCTATAATGGAATTAGAATTGAGACCTTTTATATCAACATATATGATAGGAATTCTGGGCTTGTATTTTCTTCCAATAACATTGATGATATGTTATGTGAATTAGATGCTAAAGCATGGGATGGCACGCATAAGGATTCTAGTGAAGAATTACCAATGGGCACCTATATCTACGAAATATATTTTCAAGATTTTGAAGGTTGGAAGCACCAAGATAGAGGCTACATCTATTTGATTCGCTAAAAATAAAGCTCTGTTAACAACATTCTAATCTGCTTGTAATTGCTCAGTTCAATTTTTGTAAATTGGATCTTCAAAAAATTTACATTAATTGGGCAATTCAAATTTTACCATTTATAGTTCTTCTGCTGGCTCTGGAAAAACCTATACACTTTCTCTTAATTATCTGGCTCTTTCCTTAAAAGGAGATGATTTTGGTTATACTGACTATTATCGAAAAATATTAGCCGTTACCTTTACCAATAAGGCGGCAGCCGAAATGAAAGAAAGGGTGCTTTTTTATTTTCAGGAACTGTCTGATGAGCGCGATACAGATAATATTTTAGCTTGGCTAAAAACGGAAACAGGATTGAATAATGTCGAAATTTTTAAGCGTTCCAGAATAATTCACCAACATATTTTGCATCATTATTCCGATTTAAGTATTAGTACTATCGATAAATTTACTTATAAAATTGTTCGTACTTTTGCTAGAGATTTAGGATTGTCTTACAATTTTGAATTGGAGATGGATGATTACAAAATCATTCAGCCAGTTGTTGCTTTACTTTTAGAGAAACTGGAAAAATCAGGAGGGGATTTAACCAATGCTTTGGTAAATTTTGCATTGCAAAAAACAGAAGATGGAAAAAGCAGCAATATAGAGCGTGATTTAGAAGAGTTTGCTAAACAGTTATTTAGGGAAAATGCTGTTGATTTTTTAGATCGCAACTCATTAAGTGTAAAGCAGTTTATCCGGTTTAAAGACGATTTGTATAAAAGGCAAAATCAACTTGAACAAAAAGTGCAATTATTGTCTCAAAAAGCCACAAATTTTCTTAATCAATATGGTTTTACTAAAGCACATTTCAATAATGGCGCCTTTTATAAACATTTCACCGAAAACATCTTAAATAAGGACACGAAGAAATGGATCCCATCTGATGCGTTATTGCGCTATATTAAAAACGATGAGTGGTATGCCAAAAGTAAATCGGATGAGATAAAAAAATTGGTGGATTTTCACCTTAAAGATTTACAGCAATTTATAAATGAACTTTTGGATTTATTAAAACCCTATCTTTCCAATAAAGCAGTGCTTCAACACATCTATTCAATTGCTGTATTAAATGAGATGATTCAAGAAGTTAATGCTTATAAAAAAGCAAAAAATATTCAGCAAATATCTTCATTCAATAAACAAATACATGATGTAGTTGTGGTGCAACCCTCAGCATTTATTTACGAACGAATTGGGGAAAGGTATCATCATTTTCTAATTGATGAATTTCAAGATACCTCCCTACTGCAATGGCAAAACATGTTGCCACTTATTACAGATGCAATTGATGCTGGGAAAAGTTTGGTAGTAGGAGATGGTAAACAATCAATTTACAGATGGAGGGCAGCAGAAGTAAAACAGTTTTTGCAATTACCAAAAATTTATAATGGAGAAAAACTACATTTTAAAACAGATTGGGAGAATAAACTAGGGTATCATGAAGAAACTAAAAACCTAGAAAAAAATTATAGAAGCCAACAAGAGATTATAAAATTTAATAATGAATTTTTTGAGCAATTAAAAAACCTACTTTCTCCTAATTTGCAAGCAATATACAAAGCTCAAAAACAAGAATATGAACATGCAGAAAAAGGTGGTTATGTGCATATAGAACTGTTTGGAGATAAAGAAAATGATGCCAATGAGTTGATTCTGAAGAAAATACTCTCAGAAATTAAAAAGCTAGTAAATGAAAACAATTATGCTTTAAGAGATATTGCGATTTTGTGCAACAGTAGAAAATCTGTAGCTTTAACAGCCCAATATCTTGCTAAAAATAATATTGGTGTAATATCGAATGAAGGATTGTTGCTTCACTCCTCTGAGCAAATAAAAGTGCTGATTTCTGCGTTGTATTTTCTGCAAAATCAGAATGATAAAGTTGCAAAGGCAAGCATATTATCTTATTTACATCAAGGTGTTTTAAAAACAAAAAAACTAGATGAATTACATGATAGTGTTCATGAAAATCAATCCTTTTTAGCACTATTAAAAACAGGAGGAATCAGTTTTCCGATTTCAAAATTAACTGAACTTCCTCTTTTTGAATTGTGCCAAAAACTTATTCGAAATTTAAAACTATGGGAAGATATTTATGTTCAGTTTTTTCTAGATGTAGTCTTAAAATATGCAGAGAAAAATAGCAGTAGTGTTTCTGAATTTCTGCTTTGGTGGGAAGAGGTAAAAACTAAGGAAACTATTGTAGTACCAAAAGAAACAAATGCAGTTCAAGTTATGACTATTCACAAAGCCAAAGGTTTAGCTTTTAACGTAGTGATGATTCCTTTTAATTGGGAAGATACATCTAACAAAAATAAAATTTGGGTAGATACTAGCAAGCAGTATAAGAAACTAAAATCTGCTCTAATTAATAGTAGTAAAATTTTAGAATGGACTTTTTTTTCAGCTGAACACCAACAGGAGAAAGAACTCTTGCTCCTTGATAATTTGAACAAATTGTATGTAGCAATGACACGTCCAAAAGAGCGGCTTTATATTTTTAGCAAATCATTTCCAGATAAAATAGTTGACGATTTTGATAGCAAGGGTAAACTGCATAATTTTTTACACCATTTCAGTAGTGCTTATCCTATTGTAAAAGGGGATGAGAAGGAATTGCATCAGAAAAGAAAGGATGAAACAATACACTCTTTTCTTGTCAAGAATCAAAACAAGAACCGTTGGCAAGAAGTGATTTCCTTAAAACACTCAGCAGAAAAAATTTGGGATGTTGAAAAGCATCAAGAAAGTGTGCAGTGGGGAAAACTCCTACATTTAGCACTCTCTCAAATCAATCACATAACAGATGCTGATGAGATCATAGAAGGGCTTTTTGCAAAAGGTAAGTGTAATAAAAGTCAATATAATAAATTAAAGAGGCAGATTCCTATTTTACTTAAAAGTGAGCAAATTGCTAAATATTTTACCCCTAATTATAAAGTAAAAACCGAAAGCGAAATATTAGTTGAGACAGGAGAAACATACATCCCGGATAGGCTGGTTTTTGATGGGGAAAAAGTAACGGTTATCGATTATAAGACAGGGGAACAAGATTCTAAGCATAAGACACAAATTAATAATTATGCCAATACCCTCAAGCAAATGGGTTATAAGGTGATTGCTACTGAGTTAATCTATACCAAAGTCATCTTGAAAGCATGATCCCATTTTTAGAAAAAATAGCAGAACGATTGTTGAGGAAGTTCCCTGAAAAGATGGATAATATTGCAGTTGTACTACCAAGTAAAAGATCGGTAGTGTTTTTAAAACATTATCTAGCAAAAAGAATAGATAAACCAATTTTTTTACCACAATTTTTTTCAATTGAGGGGTTCGTAGAAGAACTTTCCGATTTAAAAGTAATGGACAATATTTCTCTGCAATTCCATTTGTATCAATCGTATTTAGCACGCCCTCCAAAGGTGACGGATTCTTTTGATGAGTTCTTGAATTGGAGTCAAATGCTTTTGCATGATTTTAATGAAGTAGATAGAAACTTAGTCGATCCGAAATCTATTTTCTCAAACCTCAAACAAGTAAAAGAACTAGAAGGTTGGGATGTTGAAAATTGGAGTATTTCTGAGAAAAACCTTAGTGAAGCCCAAAATAATTTTGTTAATTTTTATGAGCACATTTATAATTGGTATTTGCATTTTAATCAATCTTTAATTGAGCAAAAAAATGCATATCAAGGCATGACATACCGAAAAGCGGCTAAAGAAATAGAAAAGATAGTTATTGCTTGGGACAAGGTGTGGTTTGTGGGTTTGAATGCTCTTACAAAGTCCGAAGAAAAAATTATTAATCACCTAAAAGAAAAAGATATTGCAAGAGTTTTTTGGGATACAGATGAATTTTATTTCAACAATCCAAATCATGAGGCAGGCAACTTCTTACGAGAGCAAAGAGCTAAATGGCATGAGATTGACTTTAAGGGAGTTGGTAATTATTTCTCAAAGCCAAAAACAACATTTGATGTGGTGGGTTGTCCGAAAAATATTGCACAAGCAAAGGCAACTGCTCTAGTGCTCAGTCAACTTTCTGACGAAGATTTAGATAACAGTAATACAGCAATTATTCTCGCAGATGAGGGCTTGCTTTTTCCTGTTCTGAATCAGCTTCCAGAAAAAGTAAAAGCGCTAAATGTAACCATGGGAAGCCCACTAAAGAACACCCCGCTTTTTGCATTGGTTGATGCGCTTATTTATATGCAGATTCAGGCTTATGATTACAAGAAAAGCCGTTTTTATTATAAAGATGTTATAAAACTTTTGGAGCATCCTTTCTTTGCTAAAATTTGCTGTAAGGAAAACTTATCAGAAATAAAAAACAGCATGCACAAAGAGAATTTTGTTTTTATCAGTCCTTCTTGGCTGCAAAACCAACTTGCGGATAAAACGCCACAAAATTTGTTTGTATTATGGCAGGAACCAAAAGATGCTATTAAGTCCCTTCATCTACTATTAAATTTATTGCGCAAACCCTTAGTGGGTAAAAAAGGAACTATTGAATCTGAGATACTGCTTGTTTTTTCGGAATGTCTTAATATTTTAGAAAGACTCATTAATGATTTAAAACAAGATTTTCAGCTGAAAACATTACAAAAGGTATTAAATCAGTTGGTTGCAAAGGAGGTTATTCCATTTAAAGGGGAGCCATTAAAAGGAGTACAACTCATGGGAATTTTGGAAAGCAGAACCCTTGATTTTAAAAATGTAATTATGCTATCGGTAAATGAAGGAGTTTTACCAAAGGGGAAAAGCCTGAATTCATTTATTCCTTATGATTTGAAAAAGTATTTTCAGCTGCCCACATTTTCTGAAACTGATGCTGTTTTTTCATATCATTTTTATCGCATTTTGCAAAGAGCAGAGAATATTACATTACTCTACAATACTGAAAATGATCATTTTGGAAGTGGTGAGAAAAGCCGATTTATTACCCAACTATTAGCTGAATACACTTCTAGTCCAATCAAATCATCTGTATATAAAGGTGAGCAATTACAACTGATAACTGATACAAAAATACAGATAGAAAATAAGGGCTTGACTGATTCTATCACCAAATGGGCAACACAGGGTGTTTCCCCTTCAGCTTTGAACAAATATAACAGCTGTTCTTTAGCTTTTTACTATCACTATTTAGCAAATATTAGAAAAGATGATGAGGTTGATGAGTTTGCAGATGCTAGCCATTTAGGAACTGCAGTGCACAATACATTAGATAATTGCTATAAGGAAGGGTTGCTGAATGAACAATTAATTAAAAAGTGGAAGCCAGCAATCTTAAAACGACTCATCATAGAATTTGAATTACTTTTGAAAAAGAGCAGTTTGAAAGAAGGAAAAAATTATTTAACTATAGAAATTGCCAAACAACTTTTACTAAACTTTCTTGATTTAGAGCAAAAAGGAATTCTTACAGCAAAGCAAGATGGAAAGGAAATAAACATCAAAGGATTAGAAGATAGATTAAGCGGAAGAATAACGGTTAATAATACATCCTTTAAGTTGAAGGGAAGGGTTGATAGGGTAGATGAAGTAGGAGATCTTTTGCGGATTATTGATTATAAAACAGGCAAAGTAGAAAGAGGGGAAGTCACTTTTCTTAATTGGAATGAATTATCTGAAAATAATAAAAAAGAGAAGGCATTTCAACTTTTGATGTACGCCTATTTATACTTGAATAAAAACCCTCAGTATCTGGATAAAAAAGTAGTTGCAGGAAACTTCTCTTTCAAGAATCTGAAAGAAGGATTAATTTGCGTTTCACGCAACAAAAAAAACAAAGAAGGAAAAAAGAGCAACCAAAAAGAAATATTGCAGATTAACAAAAATGTTTTGCAAGAATTTGAGAAGCAGCTAAAAAACATCTTAGTAAAAATACAAACTGAAGATTTCAAGCAAACAGATGATTTAAAGGTGTGTGAATGGTGCGATTACAAACTTATTTGTAAGCGATAATGTAATACCGCATATTATTATTTTTATGTCTTGCTTTCAAAAATACACTTGTCTTTAAGTAGAGAGTTTCAAAATCTGGAAGGTATAAATTTTAGTACATTTGCCAACTAACGAAAAGTGAAAATGAGAAAAGAAGAAGTAAAATATGACTGTAGTCATTTTCAGGGTCATATTCCTTGCAAGCCCAATAAATTAAATAATGTGCAATGCAATAACTGTTCGCATTATGAATGCGACCCCTCCACTATCATCAAATTAGATACAAAGCAAGATTACCTAGATGAAATCTATAAGATTTGTAATTTTAAGAATACGGATTCTAGTAAAGAGAATTCCAATTTAAAAGAACTTAAAGACGGATATGGAATTGATGCTATTGGATTAACAGATACAGAAACCGATCGGTTACAGAAAGCGTTTGGAATTGGAGGTAGACAAGATTTCTTTTTTCGTAGTGCACCTCTTTTATTAAAGGGTATGACGACTAAAATTTTATTTATAAAATTAGGGGCAATAGGAGATGTGATTAGAACGACCCCTCTTTTAGAAAGGTTTAGAGAGAAATATGGAGATTGCCATTTTACATGGATTACACATAGCCCAGAAGTAGTCCCTAAAGATGATGTGAATCTAATTTTCAAATGGGATGAATCTTCCATTTCTCACATAGCTACTAAAATGACATTTGATATAGCTGTTAATTTAGATAAAGAAAAAGAAACTTGCATGCTGCTTTCAGCTGTTGATTCAGATAAGAAATTTGGATTCAGCTGGAAAGATGGGCATATTAATATCGCTACAGAAAAGGCAGAACACAAACTTATAACAGGGTTCTTTGATCATATTTCAAAGAAAAATACTAAAAACTATTTAGAAGAAATTTTTGAAATCTGTCATTTTGATTTTAACCTGGAAGAATACCAAATTAATTTGAATGAAGAATTAAGCAGAAAGTGGAATGAAAAATTAAAAGTACTTGCAAATGGAAAAACCATAATAGGGCTTAATACCGGTTGCGGATTAAGATGGAAAACGCGTCTTTGGCCTCCAGAATATTGGATAGCACTCATCAATGAATTAGAAGAATTAGGCTATTTCTGCTTACTAATGGGTGGGCCAGATGAAGATGAAATGAATAGACATTATCAATCTAAAACTAATGCACTTTATCTAGGAACTTTTGCTTTAGAAGAATTTATTGCTCTTACCAATAGTACAGATATTATTGTTACACCTGTCAGTATGATGATGCATATTGCACTAGCACTCAAAAAACAACTTATGCTCTTTCACAACATTTTTAATGTACATGAATTTGAATTGTATGGAAGAGGGGTGATAATAGAGCCTACTAGTGGTTGCGACTGTTATTTTGGAAATAGCTGCAAAAGAGAAAAAAGTTGCATGCACGACATCTCAGTACAAGATGTTTTGAGTAATATTGCACAGCTAAACAAGAACTTAAAAAAGAGTTAATATGAACTATGATTTAATTGTAATTGGTAGCGGTCCTGGAGGATATGTAACGGCTATTCGCGCATCCCAATTTGGATTAAAAACTGCTATAATAGAAAAAGAAAGTTTAGGAGGTATTTGTCTGAATTGGGGTTGTATACCAACTAAAGCGCTTTTAAAATCTGCTCAAGTATTTGAATATATCAATCATGCGTCCGATTTTGGTATTAACGTGAAAGATGCTAATGCAGATTTTTCAGCTATTATCGGTAGAAGTAGAGAAGTCGCAAATGGGATGAGTAGTGGAATTGCTTATCTGATGAAAAAGAATAAAATTGAGGTGATAAATGGTTATGGAAAAGTAGTAAAGGGAGGAAAAGTAGTTGTAATTACAGATGGGAAAACTACTGAATATACTGCAAAACACACCATTATTGCAACAGGCGCAAGAAGTAGAGAATTACCAAATCTACCACAAGATTGTAAAAAAGTCATCGGTTATAGAGAGGCGCTTTCTTTAACTACTGTACCAAAGAAAATGGTGATTGTTGGTTCTGGAGCAATAGGTGTCGAGTTTGCATATTTCTATAATGCTATAGGAGTAGAGGTAACGGTTGTGGAATTTATGCCAAACATTGTTCCTGTTGAGGATACAGATGTATCCAAGCAATTACAAAGATCTTTCAAAAAGTCAGGCATTAAAGTGATGACAAATGCTTCAGTTGAAAGTGTCAACACTAAAGGAAGTGGGTGTAAGGTTTTGGTAAATACCAAGAAAGGAGAAGAAACTATAGAGTGTGATGTTGTGCTTTCTGCAGTAGGGATTCAGGCAAATATTGAGAATATAGGACTAGAGGAAGTAGGTGTTAAAACTGATAAAGGCAGAATTATAGTAGACGATTTTTATCGCACCAATATACCTGGTGTGTATGCTATTGGAGATGTACTACCTACACAAGCGCTAGCTCATGTAGCATCAGCTGAGGGAATTATTTGTGTAGAAAAAATTGTAGGAAAAGATCCTGAACCTATTGATTATGGAAACATTCCGGGATGTACTTATTGCTCACCTGAAATTGCTTCTGTTGGATTGACAGAGAGGGCCGCAAAAGAAGCAGGTTATGAAATAAAAGTAGGAAAGTTTCCTTTTAGTGCTTCTGGAAAAGCTTCTGCTGCAGGACATAAAGATGGTTTTGTAAAAGTAGTTTTTGATGCAAAATATGGAGAATGGTTAGGCTGCCACATGATAGGATATAATGTTACGGAAATGATTGCTGAAGCGGTTGTTGCGCGTAAATTAGAAACTACAGGGCAAGAAATCTTAAAGGCTATTCACCCGCACCCAACTATGAGTGAAGCTGTAATGGAAGCAGTGGCTGATGCTTATGATGAAGTAATACACATGTAATGTTTCTAAAAGCAAATATTTGTAATAAATAAAAAAAGACCAAGAGAAATTCTTGGCCTTTTTTATTATAATTATTGAATACTTAGCAATTCAACTATAAAAATCAATGTAGCATCTGGTGGAATCCCTGCTTTAGGGATACCATTGTCACCATAAGCTAAATTACCTGGAATAGTCAGTTTCCATTTATCGCCTACATGCATCAGTTGTAAGCCTTCTACCCACCCAGGTATTACACCATTTACTGGGAATGAAACGGATTCGCCTCTTTCGATTGAGCTATCAAAAACTGTGCCGTCAACCAGTGTTCCATGGTAATGAACACTTACTTCATTTTCAACTGTTGGATTTATATCTCCTTCTCCCCGAACCAACACTTCATATTGTAACCCACTTGCAGTGGTTTGCACTTCTTCATTTACCACTTTCTCTTCTATCCAAACTTTTGCAGCAGCAGTTAATGAATCTTGTACTCTTAGCCTTTCTGCTTCTTGCTTTTCTTGAAGTCCTTTAAAATATTTTTCTAAAATTTGCTGAGCTTCTTCTTTTGTAATTAAAATAGAGTCATTATTAAAAACATGCTTCATACCCATACCAACTGCATCTGAATTTATTTCTTCAAGCCCTTGTCCTTGAAGTTGTATAGCATTAAAAGTTCCTAAGCTATAGCTCACACTATCTATCTTTGTTTCTAATTTTTGAGAACTTGCATTATCAGGATTGCAAGCGTAAAGTAAAATTGCAGCTATTAAAAAAGTAAGATGTAATTTCTTCATAATTTTTTTGGCAGCAAATATAGACTTTTACATTCTTTATCATAGCATCTTCTATAGAAAATTCTTATTATATCTTATATCCAAAAAAGAATATTGAGAGTCCAAAGCATAATAGAATTTATTTTTTAAATTAATTTTCCCTATAAAAATTAGTACCTTTACAACATGAATCTAAAGTTAGAAAAACCTATTGTATTTTTTGATTTGGAAACAACAGGAGTGCAAATTGCAAAAGACAGAATTGTAGAAATTTCTATTCTTAAAGTTTTCCCAAATGGCAATAAAGAAAGTAAAACTTGGTTAGTAAATCCTACTATCCCTATTCCTTTAGAATCTACAAAAATTCATGGGATATCTGATGAGAAAGTAGCCAATGAACCTACTTTCAAAGGTCTTGCTCCAGAGATTTCAGAACTAATAAGTAATTGTGATTTAGCAGGTTATAACTCCAATAAATTTGATATTCCACTACTGGCTGAAGAGTTTTTAAGAACTGGAGTTGATTTTGATATAAAGGCCAGAAAAGCAGTTGATGTACAGAATATTTTTCATAAAATGGAGCAAAGAACACTAATAGCTGCTTATAAATTCTATTGTGATAAAGATCTAACTGATGCCCATTCAGCTGAGGCAGATACTACTGCAACTTATGAAGTTTTACTCTCTCAGTTAGAAAAATATGATGAGTTAGAAAACAATGTTAACTTCCTTGCTGATTTTTCTCAAAGAGGTGGGAAATTTGCAGATATGGCTGGATTTGTTCGCTATAATGAAGAAGAAGAAGAAATCCTAAGTTTTGGAAAGTACAAAGGAGTAACTTTAAAACAAATTTGGAATGAAAATCCAGGATATTTTTCTTGGATTAATCAAGCAGATTTTCCGCTCTACACCAAAAATGTGATGCGCAATTTTGCTAATGAAATGAAACTGAAGAATAAGTTTAATTCATAAGGTATGAAAATAATCTGCATTGGAAGAAATTATCTAAATCATGTTAAGGAATTAGGTAATGCAATCCCTACAGAACCTTTATTCTTTCTAAAACCAGAAACTGCTATTCAGCCCAAAGAACATCCCTTTTTTATTCCAGATTTCTCCAATGAAATACATTTTGAAGTGGAATTGGTAGTGAAAATTGATAAGATTGGGAAAAACATTGATGAAAAATTTGCATATAAATATTATTCGGAAATAGGGTTAGGCATTGACTTTACTGCTCGTGATATTCAAGAACAGTGTAAAGAAAAAGGTTTACCTTGGGAAAAAGCGAAAAGTTTTGATGGATCAGCCCAAATCAGTAGAACATTTATTAATAAATCAGATCTAGACTTAGAAGATATTACATTTTCATTAGAAAAAAATGGAAAGCAAGTGCAAAGCGGAAACAGCAAAGAGATGCTCTTTTCTATTGACAAACTTATTGCCTATCTTTCTCGGTTTTACACCTTAAAAATTGGTGACTTAATTTATACCGGCACGCCTGAAGGAGTTGGAAAAATTGAAAAAGGAGATGTTTTAAAGGGGTTTATTTATAAGCAGAAAATGTTTACTGTTTTGGTAAAATAAATTACTCTGCAACTATTACTTTCTCTACAAATTCTTGACCATCAATATTAATCTTTAAAAAGTAAGTCCCAACTGCATTTCTTCTTAAAAAAGAGATTGGAATCTGATTGTTAGTTTCTCTAGATAAATTGTGTTTAGATTGCGCTATTTTTCTACCCCCAATATCATAAACTTCCATATTCATTATATCCGTATTAGCAGCATAAACATATAGATTGCTATTTGCACTTATTGGATTTGCCGTAATAGCAAATACCTCAGCTTTTTCTGGATTTTTAGGCTCTGACAAAAGCAAATCTGCTAAAGCAAAATTAGGCAAACCGTAACCCAAAGAATCATTTGGACGCTTATTCAAATGTGCACTCTTAATGATTGCATTAATAATTTCCATATTTGTTCTGTTAGGATGAGCTTGCCATAAACAAGCAGTCATTCCAGCAACAATAGGTGAAGCAAAAGAAGTGCCATTTCCCGCCAAAATACTATTATCTGATGTAGCAACTATGGTATTTCTTCCTTGTGCAACCACTGTAGGTTTGACCCTGCCATCAAATGAAGGTCCGTAAGAAGAAAACCAAGCAAAATCGGTATATTCATCAACTGCTCCTACCGATAAAATACTATCTGCATCAGCAGGAGCACCAATATAATGCCAACTTGCTGAACCTGAATTACCGGCAGAATTAACAACTATCATACCTTTCTGTGCTGCAATAGTAGCTGCAATACTTACTGGAGCTATTCTTCCATTCATATCTGCATAGGTGTGGTTTTGGCTTGGATTATCAAAAGTGGTGTATCCCAAAGAAGAATTGATAATATCAACTCCTACGCTATCGGAAAATTCAGCTGCACAAAGCCAATTGTACTCTTCAATTAAATTTTCAGAATCAACATCTTCTGTTCGCAAAAGCCAAAAAGAAGCCTCAGGAGAAGTTCCAATTATTTGATCTTTATTTTCAGCTCCCATAGTAGAAAGCACCATCATCCCATGACTGTGTTCATCAAAAACATTATTGTTTTTCTTAACAAAATCCTTTGTACCAAGAGTTCTGTTTTCGGCAAACAACTGCTCGAATGCAATCATCTCATCTGCTTTGTTAAATCCAGCATCCAAAACGGCAATTATCTTTCCTGCTCCTTTCAGATTTTTGTTATGTAAAAAATCCCCATTTAGCATGACTAATTGATTATGAGATGCGCCATAATCTGCTTTTAAAAATTCAGTACTAAACTTGGATTTTGTTTTTTGATTGTTTTTTTTCTCCTTCCAACTACCAAAATAAAAAACGGATTCAACAAAAGAGAAGTTAACTTGATTAACTAGAGAAGAATCATTTGACTGTACCACAACTCCATTGAACCATTTTGAACGATTTAATATTTCAAAACCCAAATTATAAATACTATCTGCATACCAAGTATTAACAGGTAGATCTTCCAATTTAATAGCGATATTTTGATTTCCTCTTCTTGCAATTGCTTTTTCTGATATGAAGTCTTCAGGACTTGAAATGGAAAAATTGGAATTATCTTTATCAGTAAATCCTATCCAATATTTGTAGGTAATGGAATCTTGTTGAGCAAAAGTAGAAACAGAGATGAATAGTAAAAATAAAAATTTTAGCATATTATCGTTTCATAATAAAACCACCTGCGATTAGATCATCACCCTCATATATAGCTGCCGATTGCCCTGGAGCTATTCCCTCTACTTTGCTATGAAAAAGCACTTTTAGGTTTTCTCCTTCATTGGTTATTGTTGCCATTTCTCCCCTATGCTTATAGCGTACTTTAACTAGAGATTGCATACCATTCTCAATTTTAGGATATTTTAGATAATTCACATCTCGCACAAAAATTTCTTGCTTTCTTAAATCTTCTTTTGTGCCAACTATAACTGTGTTTTCATCAGGATTGATTCCAATAACATAAGTAGGATTTTTGCCTAATGAAACGCCTAATTTTCTTTGCCCTATAGTATAAAAAGGATAGCCATCGTGTGTGCCAATTATATCACCATCAACCGAAACAAATTTTCCATCTTTTACTTTTTCCTCTAGACCATTAACTCTCCTTTTTAAGAATCCTCTATAATCGTTATCTGGTATAAAGCAGATTTCATAACTCTCGTTTTTTTCAGCAAGCATCTTGTATCCTCTATCAATAGCCATTTGCTTGATGTCTTTTTTATGATACTTACCTATAGGAAAAATGGTTCTGCTTAAACAATCTTGAGTAACACCCCAGAGCACATAGGATTGATCTTTGCTTTCATCCAATCCTTTTGAAACCACATACCTATCATTTTCTTTTCTAACTTGTGCGTAATGTCCTGTAGCAATGTATTCGCATTTTAGCATATCTGCTCTTTTTAACAGGGCTTCCCATTTGATATGTGTATTGCAAAGCACGCATGGGTTTGGCGTTCTTCCTGCAATGTATTCATCAACAAAATTATCAATAATATAATCTCCAAATTCTTCTCTGATATCTAAAATGGTATGAGGAAAACCGCAATCAACAGCCAACTTTCGCGCATCATTTATAGAGTCTAAACTACAACAACCTGTCTCTTTTTTACTCCCTCCAGAACTAGCATAATCCCAAGTTTTCATGGTTAAGCCAATTACTTCATAGCCTTGTTCATGCAGAATAAGGGAAGCCATGGTACTATCAATACCGCCACTCATTGCCATTAAAACCCTTCGTTTACTCATTATAATTTATTGTAGTATCTTGTAAGCCTTCTTTTGAAAAATACTGCCATTCTCCTACCCTCAAATTTTTTTCATAATGACCCTCAAAATCAACTCTTCCGTTTGGATGATAATAACTGTACTTTCCACTTAAAACACCATTTTCAAAAAAAGTTGCCATTAATTTTTCTCCTGAAAGATAAAATTGCTCCCATTTCCCATTTTCTACTCCATTTTTCCAATGCTTAATCTCATATAAATTTCCTTCTTCATAAAAAGTTTTGCTTATACCATCTAATTTTCCTTCTTTGTATTGCTCACTTAAGATTACAACTTCATCTTCATTATAATAATTCCAAGTACTATCTTTTAACTGGTTAACATACAATCCTGATATTTTCAATTTACCTTTTTTATAAAAAGCATGTGTTGATGCAGCCCTGCCATTATGAAAAAACTCCTGAGTTACTTTCAGTTCTCCACTTTCATAATAAAACTTGAAGACGCCTTGCTCAACATCATCCTTAAAAGTACCTTCATATTTTAAATTACCATTCTCATAATTCTTTTTCCACAAACCTTGTTTTAGCCCTCGATCATCTACTTGATTGATAGTTTGACCAAAAGAAAGAAAAGGAACTGCAAGAAAGAAAAAAAGGAGTTTTTTTATCATCTGAATTTTTTGCAAATATAGAAAGAAAAAGGGTATAAATATTAGGATAATTCCTTATGTAAAGATTTAATATTGTCGATCATCTTATCCCAAGAATATTTTGATTTTTCGGCTATAACTCCATTGATAAACTCATCTTCTTTTGCATTGGAAAAGAAATCAAACAAGCAGTTAGCAACATCCTTTGCTTTAGGCTCACAAACATAACCAACCTTTTTATTGGGAACAATTTCTTTTAATCCTCCAACATTGGTTACAAGCATTGGTTTTTCAAAATGATAAGCAATTTGTGTAACACCACTCTGGGTAGCATTTTTATAGGGCTGCACTATTATATCAGATGCGCAAAAGTAATTCACTACCTCATTATCTGGAATAAAGTTAGTATGTAGAATTACGGAATCACTTAAATTGTATCTAGTTATTAGATCATGATAAGGCTTATCATCTTCATAAAATTCCCCAGCAACTATTAGCTTTATATTTTGGTTTTGCAATCTACTATCTGCAAAAGCTTCTAACAATATATCCAAACCTTTATATTTACGAATAATCCCAAAAAATAACATGTATTTGTAATTTTGATCTATACCCAAATTACGAATCGCATCTCCTTTTTCAATAGCTGTGCCAAAATTATCATACAAAGGATGAACGCCTAAATTTTTCTTTTTGTTTTTATCAAATTTCTCCAAATCATTAAAAACACTCTCGGACATGGCAACAAAACCATCTACACTATTTACAAAATACAAATTCAACAAATAATCTCCAATCCTTTTTTCATGAGGAATTAGGTTGTCAACCACGCAAATTACTTTTGTATGCTTATTGCGCTTTACAATCCTTGCAATAGTTCCTAAGCAAGGGGCCATAAAAGGAATCCAATATTTTAAAATTAAAATATCAGGATTTTGTTTTTTTATTTTTCTTCCAATCTGTAGCCAATTGAAAGGATTAATTGAACTTACTTCTGATGTAATTTCCAAATCTTTTGGCTTATCACTTGTTGAATATTGTGACTTTCCTGGAAATAGGAAATTGGGATACTGAAGCGAAAATGTACTAATATTCACATCATCATTAGCAGTTTTAAATGCCCTAGCGAGGCGCTCTGTAAATACAGCAATTCCACCTCTGTATGGAAAAGCTGTGCTTAAAATAGTAATCTTCATTAGACGCCTATTTTTTGCTCAATTTGATAATTGTTTCTGTCGGCAGAATTTCTTGAAATCATTTCAGCAATAAAACCTGAAAGGAATAATTGCGCACCTATAACCATGGATGTTAAAGCAATATAAAATCCTGACATCTCGGCAATATTTTTAGCTGGAAAACCAGCAAACATAGCATATAATTTAGCTCCTCCAATGTAAGAAAACAAACCAAAACCAAGCACAAACATTAAAGTACCAAATACACCAAAAAAGTGCATTGGTTTTTTTCCAAAACGAGAGACAAATGTAATGGTCATTAAGTCAAGAAACCCATTGATAAAGCGCTCCATTCCAAATTTCGTTACGCCATATTTTCTGGCTTGATGTTCAACTACTTTTTCTGTAATGTTTGAAAAGCCTGCCCATTTAGCAATTACTGGAAGATAGCGGTGCATCTCCCCTCTTACTTCAATACATTTCACTACTGCATTTTTATAGGCTTTAAGTCCGCAATTAAAATCGTGTAAATAAATGCCAGAGGCTTTACGTGCTGCCCAATTGAAAAGTTTAGTCGGAATAGTTTTGGAAAGCGGATCGTATCTTTTTTTCTTCCAGCCAGAAACCAAATCATAGCCATCTTTCACAATCAAATTGTATAATGCTGGAATTTCTTCCGGATTATCTTGTAAATCAGCATCCATTGTAACAACTACTTTTCCTTTTACCTGAGAAAAACCAACATTTAATGCTGCTGATTTTCCATAGTTTCTTCTGAATTTTATCCCTTTAACATTTTGATTGGCAGCAGAAATTTGTTCTATACTATTCCAAGATTTATCCTTACTTCCATCATCAATTAATATAACTTCATAAGAAAAGTTATTTTGTTGCATTACTTTGTCAATAAGGCTGCATAGTTCTTGCAAAGATTCTTCTTCATTAAATAATGGGATTACTACACTAATATTCATCATTATGCTATTTCGTTTGGATTATCTTTTTTAACAAATATGGAAATAATCAATGAATAAATAAAACCCATAAAAGTACCCCCTAAAACACCTAAAATAAGCATCCAGTGAGGTTGTACAAATTTTGATGTTATTTCCAATCCTAATTCTATTTCCTCATCTGATATTTCAGGATTAGATTCTAGCATGGCTTGCTCAGCTTGTTGTATAATCTCATTTAATGTATCTGGTTCAATATAATTAATAAAAATAAAGGTGTAGAATGCCAAAATTACAGAAGAGAAAAAAGCAACTGAAGTGCCTAATTTTAAAGAATTTCCATAAGAAATAAAGCCATTATTCTCAGTATCTCTAAACTGTATTATTGAATAAGCAATTCCAGCTATAATTAATCCATTATTTAAAATTGATGGTACTAACGAACCATTTTTATCTATCCCAAAACTCCACACAACGGCTGCAATAGCAACTAAGCAAAGCCCTAAAATAGCCCCATAGTTCATTGCAAATTTTCTTGAATTCATTCTTAAAATTTCTAAAATTAAATCAGACAAAGATAAACAAAATAGAATTACAAAATTCCTTATATCTTTTTTGAGAATAATCTTATTTTTGCCCCCTAAGGGCAAGTCTTATGCGACCAGCTCCCTATGAATCCCCCAGGACCGGAAGGTAGCAAGGGTGTTAGGTTGTAGCGGTGCGATATAAGTAGCTTGCCCTTTCTTTTTTTCAGCTGATTCTACTCCAACCCATTCGCTCTCTAGCATAAGGCTTATAGGCTCTTGCAAAATTGATGTTTTCTACCTTTGCTAAAATCTCATCTTCTGCTAGCAATTTTTCTGCTTCCTTCCTTGCATATGTTAAGATTTTCCCATCTTTTATCAGATCTGCAATTTTGAAATTCAACATTCCGCTTTGTTTGGTGCCCATCATATCGCCTGGCCCTCTTAATTTTAAATCGACCTCCGATATTTTGAAACCATCATTTGTGCTCACCATGGTTTCTAAACGAATTTTCCCTTCATTACTTATTTTATGTCCTGATAGCAAAATACAATAAGACTGCTCTCCTCCTCTCCCAACTCTACCCCTTAGTTGATGTAATTGAGAAAGCCCAAAGCGTTCAGCACTTTCAATAAGCATTACAGTAGCATTTGGCACATCTACTCCAACCTCTATAACGGTAGTGGCTACCATAATATTTGTTATGCCGTCTACAAATCTTTGCATTTCATATTCTTTATCTTCAGCTTTCATCCTGCCATGCACTACACTAACCTGAAAATCTGGCATTGGAAACTCTGCTGAAATTGCTTTATAGCCATCGATTAAATCTTTATAATCTAACTTTTCACTTTCTTGAATAAGTGGGAAAACCACATAAACCTGTCTTCCTAATGCAATTTGTTCGTGCATAAATTTATTCACTTTTAACCGGCTGCTATCTGAGCGCCAAAAAGTTTTTATCTGTTTTCTTCCTGGAGGAAGCTGATCAATTATAGAAACATCCAAATTGCCATAAAGCGTCATTGATAAGGTTCTTGGGATTGGAGTTGCTGTCATTACTAAAATATGAGGAGGTGTTGTGTTTTTTTTCCATAACTTTGCCCTTTGCGCTACACCGAATCTGTGCTGTTCATCAATTACAACTAACCCCAAATTATTAAAAACTACTTTATCTTCCAAAAGCGCATGTGTACCAATTAAAATATCAATTGCCCCATTTTCTAATTTCTGATGCAATTCATTGCGTTCTTTTGTTTTTGACGAACCAGTAAGTATTGCTACTTCTATCTCAAGATTTTTCAACTCATTTGAAATATTCTTAAAATGCTGTTGGGCCAATATTTCTGTTGGCGCCATCATACAAGTTTGAAAATTATTATCTACCGCCATTAACATTGCAAGCAGTGCAACCAAAGTTTTCCCGCTACCTACATCTCCCTGCAAAAGTCGATTCATTTGAATGCCATTTTTTACATCCGCTCTTATCTCTTTCAGTACTTTTTTTTGTGCACTGGTAAGTTCAAATGATAGCGATTCATTGTAATATGCATTAAAAACTGTATCCACTTTTTCAAATAAAAGACCCTTATATTTTTTTTCTCTAGTTAGCTTCATTTTCAGTAGATGAAACTGCAAGAAAAATAATTCTTCAAATTTTAATCTTTTTTGCGCTCTTTCTAAGCTTTTTAGACTATTCGGATTATGAGTATTAATTAATGCATCTTCTTTGTTTGGAAGTACTAATCTGCTTAACATCTCTTCCGATAAAGTCTCATCAATTTTGTTTTCAACTTGAAGAAGTAACGTTTTTATTAATTTATGTATCCCTCTACTATTTAACCCTTTTGTACTTAATTTTTCTGAAGAATGATATACTGGCTGTAAAGGTGATTTTTCAGCCTCTTTTACATCTAATATATCTATTTCTGGATGCACAATATTGATTTTACCTTGAAAAGTTGTTGGCTTACCAAACACCAAATATTCAGTATTTAAATTTACACCTTTTTTTATCCACCGAATACCTTTAAACCAAATGAGTTCTATTATGCCGCTCTCATCTTTGAAATGCGCAATTAATCTTTTTGCTCTTTTTTGCCCTTTCTCCTCAAAACGAATAATCTTACCTTTTAATTGAATATAAGGCATATCTAAATTTAATTCAGAGATTTTATACAACTGACTTCTGTCGATATAACGAAAAGGGAAATAGTTAAGTAAGTCTGAAAAAGTAAAAATATTTAACTCTTTTTTAAGCAGTTCTGCACGCATTGGCCCCACTCCTTTTAAATATGCTATAGGCGTATCAAGAAAATGCATGGGGTAAAGATAGAAATAGTTATAAGAAATCTTAAGATTTACTGCTTTATCAATAAAAATTCTACTCTACTTGGTTTAATTTTTAGAACATCTGCAAAAGAAGGTTTTCTAGTTAAGTTTACGGTTAATTTACTTTTTCCTTCTAATTGACTTGCATTTACTTCAGCAACAAATAAAGATGCATTTAATTTATCATAATCAGCAAAAGCAACAGTAGTAATAAGAACTACTCTTGGAGGATAAAATTTGATTTTACAGTCTTTTGGTAGTTTAATTGCCTTTATCGGAACCTCTACTATCTTTTCAGTATATTTTTCTACTTCAAATGATAGTTGTACTTTTTGATGAGAATAAGATATAAAATCTATTTTATTTAATCCAATTTCTTCATTCACCCCTTTTTGTAAATCATCAAAAACCATGTGCTCAGTTTCGACAAATGAGGTTTGAACAAGTTTTTCTTCAGTTCCAAAGATAATGATACTATCAGGATAAATTTTGGCTTTATCTTTTAAACGATATTGAGCAGAAAAATCGAGATCTCCATTAAAAATAACAGGCACCTTTTTGCTTTGTTTTTGCTGAAAACGCAAGAATAAGGTGTCTGGGAATACGGAGATAATTTTAATGTCAGAAGATAGTAATTTATACAATTGCTGATGGTTTTTATTTACCACCCAATATTGTTGTGTATAATCTTTTGCACTACTTTCTGAGAGTGCATTTGCTGGAATTTTAAGAGCCTTGCTTTTGAAAAGATTATTGCTGAGTAAATAAAATCCAGGAGACCTTACCCTTAGTGAGATGCTTTTTTCAGGATTGTTGATCAGTTGTTTGCTTTCTGGAAGATTAGTGTATTCTACTGGAATAATAAGTGTCGTTTGATACTGTTTACTCATAACAGTAAGAAACCAAAAAACAAAAGATACTAATAGAAATACAATGTACTTGCTAAGTCTTTTATTCAAATGCAAGAATGTTATTATTCGCTTAAATAACGCTTGCATATTTTTATACATTTAGTTTTGGATTTCTGTTTGGGCCAGCATAGAAATTGCCGATCTTTCAACTTTCAATTTTCCTGCATTATGCACATCCAATACTACTGTAGCTTTACCAAGCTCAGAAATCTTTCCATGAATCCCCCCAATTGTAACTACCTTATCCCCTACTTTAAGTGCTTGCCGAAAAGCTACTTCTTTTTTTTGTTTCTTTATTTGAGGACGAATCATAAAGAAGTACATCACTGCAAAAATTAACATGAAGAAAATAAGTGAAGTGCCTGCTGTACCTGTTTGTAATAAAATCATATTTAATTTTGTGTTTGCTTATCCTTAACAATTACATTTCCAGTGATGGTTAACACTGTAGTGTTAGGAATTGCATTTGTTACTAAAGTAACCATTTTTTGTTGTTTTCCTTCTCTGTTATTGCTGTTAAAAGTAACTTTTATTTCTCCTTCTTCACCAGGAGCAATTGGCTTTTTCGGCCATTTAGGCACTGTACAGCCACAACTTCCTTTGGCATTACTTATAATTAAATCTCCCTTACCAGTATTACTGAAGGTAAACTGGTGTGAAACGGATTCTCCTTGGGTTATTTCGCCAAAATTATGTCTAAGCTTTTCAAAAGTCAAATTCGGAAGTGGTCCGTTTTCCAACTCACTACTAGCTGTATTAGGATTATTTACAATGCTTGAGGAAATACGCTCCACTTTTTCAGTTTCTACTTTTTTTGCTAAATCATTACAAGCAAAATTTAATGCTAAAATAATGCTAAATATTATGCTTAAATTCTTCATCTTAATTTTTTTACAAATTTATAAATTATTCTAAAAGGCCTCTTCCAACCTTTTTGATTTTTCCATTTTTTCTGTACTCACTTATCACTTTATCTAATATGCCGTTTATGAAACTCTTACTTTTGTTAGTGCTATAATATTTTGAAACTTCTATGTATTCGTTTAGTGAAACTTTTATAGGTATCTCCGCAAAACATAATAATTCGCATAAAGCCATTTTAATCATGATTTGATCCATAATAGCGATCCGTTCCAAGTCCCAATTTTTTGCTTTTTCAATTATAATCACTTCATATTCTTTATGATTCAATATTGTTTTCTTGAATAAATTTATTGCAAATTCCTTATCTGCTTTATTTTTAAAAGCTACATTATTCTTAGGAAAGCAACCATTTTGTTTGGTTGATTTTATTTGACTAAAAATAATGTTTGCTATAAATGGCAAGTCATCAGACCAAAAGATACTTTTTTCATCTAATATATGGTGTATAAGTTTGTTCTGAAACACGACATTATTTAAAATCATAAGTATAAAATCTTGATCAGAATGAAAAGAAGTGTCATTATTAGCAAGATGCTGCTTGTATATATCAGATTTCCAAATTTCAATGAATAGTTTTCGAATGACATTATGATCATTATTATGCCAAATTCCTGAAACTTTCTCTAATTGTTTAGAAAGTTGTTCATCTGCTAGAACTAATTCAATTAATTGATTATTAACAAATTTATCACTAGGGTTTTTATCGGAATCTGTAGGAAAATGTTTGTTTTTTTGCTCGTCTAAAAATACCTTGGAAAATTGTGCTAAAGCTGGTAGTAATGACAATAAAAGGAAATAAAGTTCTTTGATGCTTTCGATTTGATGTAGCATCTGTTTTTCTGCTTTAACCAAATCTATCTCTTTAGATGTAAAGTATGCATACAAAGATTGCATAACCTTCAACCGAATGTGTCTTCTATTTATCATCTTTAAGAACTTAAAACCAACTAACTGTTATGCGCCTAATCTTTCTTGAGCAATACCTATGGCTGCTTGATTTGTTGTAACGCCATCTTGTTCTGCTTTATTCAATATCTCTAAAGTCGTATTATATATGTTTTTTGTTTTTTCTAACGCTATGTCTCTAGAGAAACCTTTTATCTCAGAATAAACATTTATCAAGCCTCCTGCATTTATTAAAAAATCTGGGGCATAAATAATAGCTCTTTCCTTTAATTGATTAGCATGAATTTGCTCGTCTGCTAACTGATTGTTTGCTGATCCTGCAACAATTTCACATTTTAACCTAGCAATAGTATCAGAATTGAGGGTAGCACCTAAAGCGCAAGGAGCATAAATGTCTATTTCTAAATCATAAATACCATTACCTTTTACAATTTTAGCACCATATTTTTCTGATACCTCTTCCAGTCTTTGCTCATTAATGTCATTAATAAGTATATTGGCATTTTCTTTAGCTAAATGCTCAACTAAATACTCTCCAACATGCCCAATTCCTTGCACTAAGATTGTTTTTTCTGCTAGGCTATCACTACCCCATCTGTACATTGCTGATGCCTTCATGCCCATATACACCCCATAAGCTGTGACAGGAGATGGATCTCCACTGCCCCCAAGTGAAACATCAGTGCCTGTTACATGATTGGTCTCCATTTTGATATATTCCATATCTTTTGGACTCATATTTACGTCTTCAGCTGTGATATACCTTCCGCCCAGACTTTCAACAAATTGACCAAATCTTCTTAAAAGGGCTTCTGATTTATCTGTATTAGCATTACCAATAATTACTGCCTTACCACCACCTAATTCAAGCCCAGAGATTGCAGCTTTATAAGTCATGCCTCTAGATAATCTTAATACATCTTCAACTGCCTGTAATTCATTTTTATAGTCCCACATTCTTACCCCACCTAGTGAAGGGCCCATGGTAGTATCATGAATAGCTATGATTGCTCTAAGACCAGTTTTTTTGTCTCTACAAAAAAGGACCTGTTCATGTCCCATTTCGTCCATTTTATCTAAAATGATGTTTTTTTGTTGTTCGCTTACATTCAATCCGTTTAGTTCAATCATTTTATATGGCTTTTAATTTTTATTTCCCGCTTTATATTACAGATAATTTCTACTTTTGAGCAGAATAAAAACGGCCCGCAAAATTAGGGCTTTTATTCTGTTTTACAAAATAAAACCTACTAATAATTGAGACATTTAACTTTTTTAAATAAATATTTTTGGAAGTACCGTAATCTGCTAACACTTGGATTTATTTTCGTTTTTATTTCTAATGTATTCGCACTTTATCCTGCTGAATTTGTACGAAAATCATTTGATAATGTAAAAGATCTTCTCAATCAAACGAATGTAAGTACTGACACCTATTCCTCTATCTTGATTTATTATGGAAGTTTAATTTTACTTTTTGCTCTTCTAAAAGGTGTATTTATGTTTTTTATGAGGCAAACAATCATTGTAATGTCAAGAAAAATTGAGTATGATTTAAAAAATGAAATCTATCAACACTATCAAGATTTGAGTATCGCTTTTTACAAAAAGAATGATACTGGAGATATGATGAATAGGATTACAGAAGATGTTAGTAGAGTAAGAATGTATCTAGGCCCTGCACTTATGTATGCAATAAATATTGTAACTTTATTTTGTTTAGTAATTAGCACCATGTTGAGTATAAGCCCAACTTTATCTGTATATGTATTACTGCCGCTTCCAATATTAGCAATTTCAGTGTACTATGTAAGTAGTACGATGAACAAAAGAAGTGAGCAAGTTCAAAAACAACTTTCTGTGCTTACTACTTTTTCTCAAGAAGCTTTTTCAGGAATAAGCATTTTGAAATCATTTAGAAATGAAGATAACTCAGCAAATAAATTTGATGAGCATTGCAAGGAGTATACGTCTAAGAATCTGAGTTTAGTAAAAGTAGATGCATTATTTTTTCCACTCATTATATTTATGATTGGATTAAGCACAATTTTAACCGTTTACTTTGGAGGGAAACAAGCGATAATAGGAAATATCACAACTGGTAATATTGCCGAATTCATTATTTATGTAAACATGCTATCATGGCCAGTAGCATCAGTCGGATGGGTTACTTCACTGATACAGAGAGCTGCGGCTTCACAAGAAAGAATAAATGAGTTTTTGAACACCAAATCGGAAATAATAAATTATACCCAGGAACAAACACCAATTAAAGGCGATATTGTATTCAAAAATGTGAACTTTACTTATCCAGAAACTGGAATAAAAGCTTTGAAAAACATAAACTTTGAAATTAAAGAAGGGTTAACATTAGGAATATTCGGAAAAACAGGATGTGGAAAATCAACAATTGCAAATCTAATTTGCAGAATTTATGAGGTGGAAAGTGGGGGGATTTATTTAGGCGAAAAGAAATTAGAAAAACTTAATCTGCAACTTTTAAGAAAAGAAATAGGTTATGTTCCTCAAGATGGGTATCTATTCTCTGGAACTGTTGAAGAAAACATTTCCTTTGGCAGTGATCAAATAACTAGAGCTAAAATTGAGCAAGTAGCCGCAACGGCAGAAATAACCGCTGACATAATGCGATTTACAAATCAGTATGAAACAATTGTTGGAGAAAGAGGAGTGCAACTTTCTGGAGGGCAAAGACAAAGAATTGCTATTGCAAGGGCGATTTACAAATCCCCTTCAATTTTTATTTTTGATGACTGCCTCTCGGCTGTGGATTCCAATAAAGAACAAAAAATATTAGCAAATCTTAAAAAGGAAACACAGAAAAGAACAAGTATTATTATTAGCCATAGAATTTCAACCATACAAAATGCTGATTTGATTCTTGTACTAGAAGATGGAGAAATAACAGAACAAGGGAAACATGAAGAACTATTAGAAAATAAAGGATTCTATTTCATGATATTTGAAAAACAGAACAAAAAGCAGTCTTATTAACAATTAAAAATAATTTCTTAGCTTTGTAAGCTATTATTTAAACTAAAAAGAATAAAATGGGAGAAAAAAGAGAAATAGAAGAGATATTTTCCAAAGCAGTGAGAGCTGGGAGAAGGACTTATTTTTTTGATGTACGTTCTACAAGAGCGGGCGATTATTATTTAACAATGACTGAAAGTAAAAGGGATTTTAATGAAGATGGTACACCCTTTTACAAAAAGCACAAAATTTATCTTTATAAAGAAGATTTCGGGAATTTTAAAGAAGCATTAAACGAAATGACCGATTATATCATAAAAGAAAAAGGAGAAGACATTATTTCATTAGATAGATCGGAGTCAAAACAAGAGAAAGTTGCAGTTGCTGAAGAGCAAAATGAAGAAGAAGTAGTAGTAGCAGAAAAAACAGAAGCAACAACCGATTTCACAGAAGTCAGTTTTGATGATTTAGGACAGGGACAAGCAAAAAAAACTGATCTGGAAGAAACCGAGAAGAAAGATGAAGATGTAGGTTGAGTAAGTTAAGAGGAAAGCCCCCCAAAACAGACTTACGGAACAAAAAAAACAGCCCTATTAATAGGGCTGTTCTTATTTAATAACTCTTCTGTTTTTTGTTAATAATTCTATTTTAGTATTTATAGAATTCATCTCAATTGGTTGTATTTTTATCCGAAAATAATTTGAAAAAGAAAAACCAAATAATTTTATGGCAAAAATTATAGCAATAGCAAACCAAAAAGGAGGGGTTGGAAAAACCACAACAGCCATGAATCTGGCTGCAGGATTAGGCGTTTTAGAAAAAAAAGTGCTTCTTATTGATGCAGATCCACAAGCCAATGCGACTTCAGGGGTAGGGCATGATCCTAGATCTATTAAAGAAGGAATTTATGAGTGTTTGATTGGAAAAGTAGAAGCAAAAGATATTATTTTAGAAACCAAAACGCCTAATTTATACCTTTTGCCTGCACATATTGATTTAGTTGGGGCAGAACTGGAACTTGTCCGTTTAAAAAATAGAGAAGTAAGGATGAGGAAGACGATTGAAGAAGTAAAAGATGATTATGATTATGTTTTGATTGATTGCGCTCCATCACTTGGTTTAATAACACTTAATTCTTTAACAGCAAGCGATTCAGTTATTATACCAATTCAGTGTGAATATTTTGCTCTTGAAGGTTTAGGTAAGTTGCTTAATACAATAAAAATTGTTCAACAAAGGTTAAATGAGAACTTAGTAATTGAGGGCTTGCTACTCACAATGTACGATACACGATTACGCCTTTCAAATCAAGTTGTAGAAGAAGTAAAAACACATTTCCAAGATATGGTATTCGATACTATTATTCATAGAAATGTGCGACTTGGAGAATCTCCATCTTATGGAGAAACTATCATTATTCATGACGCGACAAGTAAAGGGGCGATTAATTATTTAAATTTAGCTAGTGAGCTATTAAAAAAACAGGAGGCAAGTAAATCGCAACTAGAAGAATTAATTGAAGACAATGAATAAAAGACAAAAAGGATTAGGAAAAGGAATGGATGCAATCCTTCCTTATGAAGCGAAATTCTCTGAAATAGCAATAGTTGATATTCAAACCAACCCATTTCAGCCTAGAATAAAATTTGATGGGGAAGCACTCAATGAATTAGCTGAATCTATAAGAGAATTGGGCATTATTCAGCCCATCACGGTAAGAGAATTGGGTTACAACAAATACCAATTAATCTCTGGGGAGAGAAGATTCAGAGCATCTCAAATAGCATATTTAACCAAAATTCCTGCATATATTAGAAAAGCGAATGATCAGGAAATGCTAGAAATGGCATTGGTTGAGAATATTCAAAGAAAAGATTTAAACCCTATTGAAGTTGCATTAAGTTTTAGAAGGCTTATAGATGAATGTGATTTAACGCATGAGGCGTGTAGCGAAAGGGTTGGAAAAAACAGAACTACCATTTCTAACTTCTTACGCCTTTTGAAGTTGCCAGAAGAAATTCAAATAGGTTTGCAAAAAAAACGCATAAGTGCAGGACATGCAAGGGCGCTTCTCTCAATTGAGGAAAAACAATCGCAATTAAACCTTTTTCATGATACTGTTGCATATGGCTATTCAGTTAGAGAAGTAGAGCAATTAGCTAAAGATTTTTCAGAAAATGAGTATAAAAGAACTTCTAAAGTGGCAAGAAGAAAAACTGCTTTTCCGCTTTCTTTTGATAAGCAAAGAAAAATGCATGAACTCTCAGAGTATTTAGAAAAAAAAGTGGAGATAAAGGCCAATAAAAAAGGAAATGGAAAACTCATTATCCCATTTTCATCTGATGAAGAATTAGACAGAATTTTAGAACGAATCAACAGCAATTCTTGAATTTTTTTCAAAAAATAATCTTAGTTGTATTTATTCTTTCAATTGCTAGTAACACAAAAGCTCAAGAAATTTCACAGCAGCAGAAATCTCCAAAAAAAGCTGCATTACTTTCATTAAGCCTGCCAGGATTGGGTCAAGTTTACAATAAAAAATATTGGAAAATACCGATTATTTATGCCGGATTGATAGCCTCTGCTTATTACATAAATGATAATCATAATTCGTACAAAGAATATAAAGAGGCCTACTTAATAAGAATTGATAGTGATCCGACTACAACTGATGAGTATGTTGGGCAATACAGTAGTAGCGATTTGATTGTTTTGAAAGATTTTTACAGAAGAAATAGGGAAATCTCAATACTATGCTGTATTGGTGTTTACATTTTGAATGTTGTGGATGCTTCAGTTGACGCGCATCTTTTTGACTATGATATTTCTGATAATATTTCATTGCATCTAAGTCCAAAATCAACAAAAAATTTTAGCGGAATTTCTTTAACACTAAATTTGTAAATTCGCCAACTATGAGAATTGCAATTCTAGGAAATGGAAAAATGGGCAAAAAGATTGCTGACTTAGCAACTAAAGGGGGGCATAATATTGTCGCTTTTTCTGATTCAAAAAATCCTGCCGTTAATTTGGACTTGAGTAAAACTGATGTTGCTATAGATTTTAGTACACCAACTGCTGCTTTTGAGAATATTTCTCATGCTTTAAATAGTGGTATTCCTATTATTTCTGGAACTACTGGCTGGTTAGATAGAATGAATGAGATTGAGACTTTATGCACAACTAGAGAAGGTGCTTTTTTATATGCTTCTAATTTTAGCTTAGGAATGAACTTATTTTTTGAAGTTAATAAAAAATTAGCCAGTTTGATGAATAATCAGGATTATGTGTGCAAAATACAAGAGGTACATCATACAGAAAAATTAGACACCCCAAGCGGGACAGCAAAGACTTTGGCTAAAAACATTGAAGAAATCCAAAGAAATAAAATTGAAATTACTGCTGATAGAGTAGAAAATATTCCAGGAAAACATACTGTTACATATAACTCTACTATTGATGAAATTGAGATTAAACATACTGCTAAAAACAGAGATGGTTTTGCTAAAGGTGCAATACTTGCAGCTGATTGGATTATAGGTAAAAAAGGAGTTTTTAGTATGAATGATGTGTTAGGCATACAATAATTAATTAGAAAATTATTAGAAAAAAGTGATGAAAAAATGGAAAGAGAAATTAGGTAAATTTTACAAGTTAGTTTTCTTTATTGTATTTACTATTATTTGGATATTGTTTGTTTATTCAATAGGAGGTGAATGGCTTTACTTCATCCCTTTATTTGTTGGGGATCATTTGTTTTGGCACACTTTCAATTATACTTTTTGGAAAAAAAGACCGAGAAGAAAAAAGAAGAAAAAAAGTGAGCTCAAAAGTTGGTTTGATGCTATACTTTTTGCCGTAATTGCAGCTACCATTTTACGAACTTTCCTTATTGAGGCTTATACTATACCAACCTCATCAATGGAGAAATCCTTGTTGATTGGTGATTTTTTATTTGTAAGTAAAGTAGCTTATGGACCTAGGGTGCCTATGACACCACTTGCTTTTCCGCTTGTGCATCATACCATGCCTTTAGTTGGTGGAAAATCCTATTCTGAAAGCGTAAAACTGCCATATTACAGAATGAAAGGTTTGGGAAAGATTAAAAGAAATGATTGTGTGGTTTTTAATTGGCCAGCTGAAACATTAGGAAGGCCGATAGACAAAAAAGAAAATTACATTAAAAGATGTGTGGGGTTGCCTGGTGATGAAATAGAAATAGTAAATGGACAATTAATGGTAAATGGTTCGCCTCAGAAGGAGTTTGAAGGTTTGAAAAAACAATGGCACTATAATGTGCAAACAAAAGGAAGCGGACTAAATCCTAAAATCCTATTAGAGAAATACGATATTACTGAAGGTGGATACGGAAGAAACCAAAATGAGTATATGCTTACTTTAACCAATAAAAACAGAGATGCAATTGCTAGCTTTCCTAATGTAAAGTCGGTAAATAAACGCATAAAACCAGTAGGAAAATTTGAAGAATACATCTATCCTCACAAAAAATATTTTGCTTGGAATGAAGATAATTATGGTCCATTAATAATTCCAAAAGCTGGAGAAAAAATTAATCTAACAATAAGTAATTTACCACTTTACAAAGATATTATTGAACGTTATGAAGGAAACAAATTAGAGGTTGTGGGAGGCGAAATACTTATCAATAAAAAAGCTGAAACTACTTATACTTTCCAAATGAATTATTTTTGGCTAATGGGTGATAATAGACATAATTCTGCCGATTCTCGTTTTTGGGGATTTGTACCAGAAAATCATGTAGTTGGGAAAGCGCTTTTTATTTGGATGAGTTGGGATAAGAATGCAAAAGGATTGAAAAAAATTAGATGGAATCGTTTATTTGATGGTATTAAATAAAAAATATCTCCTTCCTTCTTCTTATCTAGCTCCAATAACATATTACGCTATTTTATTACAACATCCTAATTGTATAATTGAGCAATACGAATATTTTGTAAAGCAAACAATTAGAAGCAGATGTGCCATCTTGGATGCAAATGGAAAACTCATTTTAAGCATTCCCAAAAAAAGAAAATCAAGTTCAAAAACAATTTTCAAAGACATACAAATATCGTATGATGTGCCATGGCAAAAACTACACTGGAAATCTATCACTTCTGCCTATCGATCTTCTGCTTATTTTGAGTTTTATGAAGATTCTTTTGCTGCTTTTTTCCAAAAAGAAGAAAGGTTTTTGATTGACTTTAACAGCAAATTGCAAAAAATTATTTTTAGCTGTTTGCAAATTGAGGATAGCTCAACGTTAAGTAAATCTTATCAGATGAAAACAGAGAATAAAGATTTAAGAAATTATGCTTTTGAAATAGAAAATCCTGAAAAATACCAACAAGTTTTTGAAGCAAATTGTGGTTTTACCATAAACCTTTCCATTATCGACTTACTTTTTAATTTAGGACCAGAAAGTGCAGACTATCTGCATAATCTAGATATCAGTATTGAAAATTAAGACTTAAAAACAAGTCTAGCATCTAAATACGAAAATCTAATATCTATTTTTATTTTTGTAAAAAAATAACCTATGAGGAAATTAGAATTCAATAAGAATGATGATAAGATGAGACTACTCATCTCGGAGATGAAAAGAAGACATGTAGAAGTTGCTTTGGGTGGTGGGAAAAAGAAGATAGAAAAACAACATGCTAAAGGAAAACTTACTGCTCGTGAAAGGATAGACTACCTTAAAGATAAGGCGGCTAAATTCTTAGAGATTGCAGCTTTTGCAGGTTACGATATGTATCCAGAATATGGAGGCTGTCCTTCTGCAGGAGTAGTTGCCGGTATTACCTATATTAAGGAAAAACAATGCATTGTAGTAGCAAATGACGCTACTGTAAAGGCGGGTGCTTGGTTCCCAATTACAGGAAAAAAGAATTTAAGATTGCAAGAAATTGCAATGGAAAACAGATTGCCAATCATTTACTTGGTCGATTCTGCTGGAGTATTCTTACCTATGCAAGACGAGGTATTCCCAGACAAAGAACATTTTGGAAGGATGTTTCGCAACAATGCCCGTATGAGTTCTATGGGGATTACCCAAATCTCTGCTGTAATGGGTAGTTGTGTTGCAGGTGGGGCTTACCTACCAATAATGAGTGATGAAGCTCTTATTGTAGATAAAACTGGTTCTATCTTTTTGGCAGGGAGTTATTTGGTAAAAGCTGCTATTGGTGAAAGTATTGATAATGAAACTTTAGGTGGTGCTAGTACACATTGCGAAATTTCAGGGGTTACGGATTATAAAGCAAAAGACGATAAAGATGCCTTAGATAAGATCCGTAATATAATGGATAAAATTGGTGATACCGAAAAGGCAGGATTTAGTAGAAAAAAAGCAAGAGAACCAGAGGAAGACGAAAAAGAAATTTACGGAATACTTCCTAGAAATAGATCTAAACCTTACAATATGAAGGATATCATTACTCGCCTGGTAGATGATTCAGACTTTGAAGAATATAAAAAGGGATACGGAAAGTCCATAGTGTGCGGATATGCCCGTGTTGATGGTTGGGCAGTTGGTATTGTAGCTAATCAGAGAGAAACAATTAAAACATCTAAAGGAGAAATGCAGTTAGGTGGTGTTATCTATTCCGATTCTGCTGATAAATCGGCTCGTTTTATTGCCAATTGTAACCAAAAGAAAATACCATTGGTGTTTTTACAAGATGTTACTGGCTTTATGGTGGGGTCCAGATCTGAACATGGTGGTATTATAAAAGATGGCGCTAAAATGGTAAATACAATGGCAAATTCTGTAGTTCCTAAGTTTACTATTATTATTGGAAATTCCTATGGGGCAGGTAATTATGCTATGTGCGGAAAGGCTTACGACCCTAGATTAATTGTAAGTTGGCCAACAGCACAAATGGCAGTTATGGGTGGTGAGCAAGCAGCTGAAGTTTTATTGCAAATTGAAAAATCATCCTTAAAAGCAAAAGGAGAAGAAATGGATGAAAAGGCAGAAAAGGAACTTTTGAAAACCATTACGGACAGATATGATGCGCAAACCTCTCCTTACTATGCGGCTTCTCGCCTTTGGGTAGATGCTATTATTGATCCATTAGAAACCCGTAAAGTAATTTCTATGGGAATTGAAGCCGCTAATAATTCGCCAATTAAGGAGACTTATAACCCTGGAGTTATTCAATCTTAATTTTATCCCACTGAGATTTTACACTATGGAAGGAACAAGTATTGACCCTACAAACTAAAATCTAACTTCTCAGAATTGTAAACTAAAAAGTACGTCTTATATTTGCATTCT
>JAYZEM010000004.1:0-63384 GCA_036337275.1 Bacteroidota bacterium
TTCTTAGGCTTAATTCCGATGATATTTATAAGTGCAATTATATTTTAGATTATGCAGAGGTAAGTAGCAGATGATATTTTAATTGATAATATATTAAGTAATACATAGAGTAGTATAATTTTTTGGAGGAACCTTCGGTCCTAACTTCGAACTTGTTTAGAAAATTAGATCATTTATAGTTTAATCAGAACATTTACCAGCAACATAAGAAGTGACTCCAGCTTTATCTGCATAACAGTAATTATCATATGTATAACCGTCACAGCCACAAACCGGATCATATATTTCTATACAAGTAATAGAATCGTTAATTAGAGCTGAATCTATACAATTGTTGTTTTTTTCGCATGATATAAATGACAAACAAATTAATATTTCGATAAATAGTAAGGTTAATAATTTCATATTTGCTAAAATAAAAAAATCTCATAATATTGCGAGGCTTATTTTTAACGGATCTCTCGTTCCCAGTTTTGAACTTTCTTAAACTTCTTTAATAACTAATTCTTCACTTATTCTGAATCTTTCGCCATAGATACCCTTGTTGTCAGCTTTTCCAATTCCAAATATCATAACCACATGACATCTCCAATTTAGTTTAAGTATTTTTTTAATTCTTCTCTCATCAAATCCTTCCATTGGACAAGAATCAAATCCTTCAGACACTAGTGACATCATAAAGTTTTGGCAAGCTAGTGCTGTAGTTTTTGTTACTGTTTCAAAGAGCTCATGTTTATAAATAGGGCCTCTAGGAACTGGTTTGAAGTAACCAACAATGTTTATAAAAACAAAAATAATGCGTTTTATTAGTCCGGCGATTCCAAAGCGATCATGATAGTAGGCAAATGGAATCAGTTTATTATAATAGTTATTTATAATGGGAATAAATTTATTTTGTTTTTTATATTCTTCAACAATAAAATTACGATTTCTCTTCCAGGTGTCAATTCTTGCTACTGCAACTACTAATTCTTTTGCAGTCTTTGCTGCATTTTGAGAAAAACAAGCTTCTACTACCTGCTCTTTTTTTTCTAGATTTCGGATCCAATAAAACTCCCATGGTTGTAGATTAGATGAGTTTGGTGCTTGCAGGGATGCTTTTAAACACTTTCTCATCACATCTTCAGGTACTTCAGTATTAGTAAACTTTCTTACTGATCTTCTCTTGTTTACTGCTTCAAAAAAATCCATATGTATTTGATATTAAATTATTCTGTAAAAATACAAAACCCACTCAAATGAGTGAGTTTATTTTTGGTGGGGCTCTCGGTCCTAATTTCGAACTTTTTTAGAAATTATTGCGTAAGTTTGAATCATGAAAAAATTCATTAAGTGGCATAAAGGATGTACAAATAAATTCATGAATAAAATAGGTATGGACTCATATCAACTAGCATGGTTTTCTTGGTTTAAAGGACTTATTACTGGTATTATTCTAATGATGCTTTTTTACTAGCATCATGAAAAAAATATTTCTAATCTTACTATGTGTGCCTATGATTGGATTTGGGCAAACTAAGACTTTAGGCTCTGATATAATTAATCCAAATTCAAAAATAAAAGAAGTCTTTTCAGGTGGAGAGGGAGTGCTTTTAGAGGGGCCGACAATGGGCCCTGATGGCACCTTATACTTTTCAGACCTTATTATTACCAACCCAAAGAGAATGAAAGCTGGAATAATTTGGAATTATAATCCTCAAACAGGAGAAACAAAAGTTTTCCGCTCTCCAAGTGGTATGGCGCTTGGTCTTGCTTTTGATGTTGATGGAAATTTGTTGTCATGTGAAGGTGCAGACTTTGGAGGGCGCAGACTGACCAAAACGAATATGAATAATGGCAAAAGTACAATTGTGGCAGGACTTTTTAATGACAGGAGGCTTAACTCCCCGAATGACTTAGTAATTGATAACAACGGGCGGATTTATTTTACTGACCCAAGGTATTTTGGTAAAGAGCCGATAGACCAGCCATTAGATGGAGTTTATCGTATTGATACAGACGGTACTGTTCATCTAATTATTGATAATGCGTCTAAGCCAAACGGAATTGCTATTTCACCAGACTATAAAACACTATACATTGCAAACTATCACTTGGGGCATCCAGATATTCTTAAAACTGGAGCAATACTGGAATATACACTGCTCCCTGATGGAAATGTTCAATTTAATGGGATACTGATTGATCTAATGGATAACGGTCCAGACGGAATAAAAGTTGATGTAGAAGGAAATATTTATATCGCAGTAAAAGGAAATATAGTAGTTTATTCACCGAAAGGGGAGCAGATAGAAGAAATTGAAGTCCCTAACAGTTCCGCAACAAATTTGTGTTTTGGTAGAGGTATTTATAGTAAGACTCTTTTTATTACGACACATAAAAAACTTTATACTCTTGAGGTTAAAAAAGAAGGATTTCATATTCCATTCAAAAAGTGAATTAGTTGAGTAAAACAAATTCTTGAATAAATAAAAACCCACTCAATGAGTGGGTTTCTTTTTGGTGGGCAATGAGGGACTCGAACCCCCGACTTCCTCCTTGTAAGGGAGGCACTCTGAACCAACTGAGTTAATCGCCCAAAATTGGAGTGCAAATATAGAGCATTTCTTCAGCAGAACAAGTTTTTTGTAAAAATAAATTATAGCACTTCTGCTACTACAAAAGTACTACCACCTACAAAAATTAAATCGTTATTATTTGCTCTTTTTCTAGCTTCAGCAAAGGCATCAATTACACTGGAAAACACTTCTCCAGTTAATCCAAAATGACTAGATTGTTCTTTCAATAAAGTTGCATCCATAGATCTTGGAATAGTTGCTTTGCAAAAATAATAAGTTGCCTGCTTAGGGAGTAAACTTAAAACTTTACGGCTATTTTTATCACTAACAGTTCCAAACACAAAATGCAAGTGATTATGAGGGGTTTGTAGTATTTGTTTTACAATTAACTTAATACTATCTTCATTGTGAGCGGTATCACAAATGGTAAGTGGTTTTTCATTTAAGACTTGCCATCTTCCTAAAAGTCCTGTGTTGCCGATAACATTTTTTAATCCATGCTGAATATTATTTTCAGATATTTCCCAATTTGAATTTTGCAGTAGTTCAACTGCTTTTAAAGTAGTGTTGCAATTCGCTATTTGATATTTGCCTTCCAAATCTGTTTCCACATACCTTCTTTGCTTAGCAAAATACAGTGGCGATTGCTTTTCTTTTGCTGTTGATATGAATATATTTTTTGTTTCCCTTTGCTCTTTTCCAATAATAATTGGGCGATTGTCTTTAATGATTCCTGCTTTTTCTTTAGCTATTTTTTCTAAAGTTTCTCCTAGCAAATCCGTATGGTCTAACCCAATATTTGTAATTATAGAGAGCTCAGGATTAATGATGTTTGTACTGTCCAGTCTTCCACCTAGGCCACATTCTACAACAGCAATATCTACTTGTTTTTTGGCAAAATAATCAAAGGCCATGGCTACAGTCATCTCAAAAAAAGACATTCCTAAATTCTCAAAAAGACTTTTGTTATTTGATGTAAAATCAACTACCTCCTGCTTATTAATCATTTTACCATTTATTTTTATGCGCTCTCTGAAATCCTTCAAATGTGGAGAGGTGTAAAGTCCTGTTTTGTATCCTGCCTCTTGCAAAACAGAGGCAAGCATATGCGTAACAGAGCCCTTACCATTTGTCCCTGCAATATGGAGGCTCTTAAATTTGTTATGCGGATTATTTAGTTGCTTTGTCGCTTCAACTATATTACCAATATCTGCCTTATAGGCAATTGCTCCTTCTCTTTGATAGATTGGTAATTTGTTAAACAAATAGTCAAGCGTACTGGCATAATCCATCAATTTAGGCTGAAATGATAAACGATTTCTCCTTGTTGGTTTTCAGGAGCAGATTGCTTAGGGTTGAACTTGGTTTTAAGTGCTGCTTCTTTTGCTCTTGCCAAAAGATATTTGTTCAAAGTAGTTGATCCTTTTGCACCAGGGATGGCATTGACTACGTTGCCTAATCTGTCCACTGTAATGAGAACTACTACCTTCCCTTCTTCTTGAATTTTATATACAGGTTTTGCTTTAAATTCTGGATTCCTCCCACCTAATTGATAAGCAATACCATCTGTTCCTATACCACCTCCACTATAAGCCTTAGCATTAGGATCACCATCAACTTCTCCTTGATTCCCACTTGCTTCTTTATTACCCTGATCTTTTTGCTTGTTCTTTTTTTTACCTGTATAGAGCGCTTTTTTAATAACTTCTGGTTGCTTTTCCTCTATTACTTCTTCCTTTTCTGGTTCAGGCTCTTTTTTCTTTTGCTCTGTTTTCTCTACTACTGGAGCTTCCACTACCTCTTGAGTGACTACCTCTTGTTCTGCTGCAGATTGTTCTTCTACTATTTCCTCTTGTACGGGTTCAGGAATATCCGCTTTGTCCTCTGGCTCAAGTTCTGTACTGCCCTGATCCATATAACCAAAATTGATACTGATTCCTTCCTCAGGAGGTGGTGGAATTTGGTAAGTGAGCCCCATAAAAAGAAAGGCAACAATCAACAATGCATGAAACAATATTGTTCCAAAAATTCCATTGCGTTTGCTTTTCTTCTCAGAAGCAGTCATATTTAATTGGGTTTGGTGGCCAGTACAATTTTGTATTTGTTGCGATAGGCAATATCCATTACTTTTACCACATGTTCAATATCTACCGATTTGTCCGTATGCAAAATAATAGCAGGTTCCATTTGATTTTCTAGTACAAACTTCAGCTGATTTTCCAAATTGCTTTCCACCACTTTTTCTTCATTCACATAAAAATCGATATCCTTAGTTATAGAAACAGAGATGGTTTGCTTTTCCAATGTTTTCGCTTTGCTACTAGGGAGCAACAGTTTTAAAGCATTTGGACTTACAAGAGTTGAGGTGAGCATGAAAAAGATAAGCAGTAAAAAAACAATATCTGTCATTGAAGACATATTAAAGTTTGGGCTTACTTTATTTCTGCTTCTTAGCGCCATTATTCAGTTTGATGCAGATGATCCAAAAATTCAGTGGTTCTTGCTTCCATCTGAAAGATAACTTTCTCCACTTTGGTTACCAAATAATTGTAGGCAATGTAAGCGATTATCCCTACCACCAATCCAGCAACAGTGGTTACCATAGCGGTATAAATACCTTTTGAAAGCATCTCTACATCAATATTTCCTCCAGCAGATGCCATTTCATGAAAAGCTACAATCATGCCAATTACAGTACCCAAAAATCCAATCATTGGAGCAGCGCCAGCAATTGTAGCCAAATTGGCTAAATTATTTTCCATCTTATACACTTCCAACTTCCCTTGATTTTCAATGGCAGCAGAAATGTCAGTCATGGGTTTATCAATTCTATCTACTCCTTTTTCAATCATGCGTGCGATAGGGTTGTCCGTATTTTGGCAAAGTGTTTTTGCGGCAGTTATATCCTTTTGCTCCACAAAGTTTTTCACACTCTTGAAAAAACTCTCATCTTCTTTACTTGCTTTTTTAATAGCAGAATAACGCTCAAACAAAATGTAGACTGCATAAATCGAAAGTAGCCCCAAAGTACTCATAATAATAGTACCACCTGTTCCTCCACTGGTAATCAATTGCATGATGGAAAGGGTTTTTTCTTCCACCACCACTTGATTGATAGAATCGTTTGCTAGTACAGTTTGTAAAAGGAGTGTATTCATGATTTGCTTTTTATATTAAACAAACTAATTTCTACTTTATTGCATTAATATATAAGTTGCAGCACCTGCTAAATAACCCATTAATGCCAACAAAGAAATATTTTTCATGTACCAAATAAAGTCAATTTTCAAAATACCCATTACTGCAACTCCAGCTGCAGAACCAATAATCAATACCGAACCTCCTGTTCCTGCACAATAAGCCAAAAACTCCCAAAACATCCCATCAGCAGCATACATACCTACTTCAGCAATAGGGTACATGCCCATGGCACCAGCTACTAGTGGCACATTATCCACAATAGAAGATAGTAATCCAATAATGATATTAATTACATAAATTCCTTCTGCTGTTTGGCCATTAAAAGTACCATCTAACCATCTCGCCACTATGTCTAACTGTCCTGCAGATTGCAAAGAAGCAACAGCCAATAAGATTCCTAAGAAAAAGAAAATAGTTGCTGTGTCAATTTTTTTCAATACCCCAATTACAGAAAGCTGAGACTTTTGCTCGTAATTCTTACTTCTGTGGATTACTTCAGTAGTCATCCATAATATCCCTAAAGAAAACATCATTCCCACATAAGGGGGTAAGTGTGTAACGGTTTTGAAAACAGGAACAAATAACAATCCACATACACCTAAATAAAACACTAGATTTCTTTCAAATGGGGTAGTAGGATTTTTCTGATGTTCTTCTAGCATTACAGCTTCTGGTCTTTGCACCTCTCCTTTTAATCGGAAAGTAAGGTAAAGTAAAGGAACCACTGCACATACTACTGATGGAACAATAACAGAAGTAATGATATTTACCGCACTTACTTGACCGCCAATCCATAACATAATAGTAGTTATATCTCCAATTGGAGACCAAGCGCCACCAGCATTTGCAGATAAAATAACGATACCAGCAAATATCCATAAATCATCTTTATCTTTTATCAGTTTAGTAAGTAGGGCAGCCATTACAATAGAAGTAGTAAGATTATCTAATGCGGCTGAGAAGAAAAAGGTAATAACACTTAAAATCCAAAGTAATTTTACCTTATTATTAGTAGTTATCTTATCTGTTATAATTGCAAATCCTTGATGCGCATCTATCAGCTCAACAATCGTCATTGCGCCTAAAAGGAAGAATAAGATTTCAGCAATATCTACTATGTGATGCTGAATTTCGTGTGTTAAGCTGTGGTGGTCAATGCCTGAAAAAGCAAAAAGTGCCCATCCAAGACCTCCGATAATAAGGGCAGAAGCGGCCTTATCTATTTTAATGGGATGTTCCAACGCAATCGCCATGTAGCCCAATACAAAGACCACAATCATAAGTGTAATTATCATAAAACTTAGGGTTTAATTATTTTGCTGCAAATATACTGTTGTAGATGGGAATGCAAAGTCAGAACCATGCTTTTTTACAATCTCCATTATTTTATAATTGATATCCTGTCTCACATCTATTAAATCACCCCATTTTGGGCTATCAACATAATAAATAACCAATATATCTAATGAACTTGAGCCAAATTCTTGGAAGCGAACTTTCCCTTCCTGATCTGTTTTTTCGTGCTGGTTTATCATATCCTGAATATCAGCAACAATAGCCTTAATTTGCTCAATAGTAGTGTCGTAAGTGAGTCCCAAATTAAACTTCACCCTTCTTACAGGACGCATGCCTAAATTATCCAATTCAGCATCTATCATTTTCTTGTTAGGAACAGTTACCATGCTTTTGTCAAAAGTGCGGATTCTCGTGCTTCTAAATCCTACTTTCTCAACAGTTCCTGTAACAGAGCCAACCGTCACATTATCTCCAACAGTAAAAGGCCTGTCAAAAAATATGGTGAAAGAGCCGAGCAAATTCTCTAAACTTTCCTTGGATGCCATAGCTAAGGCAATACCCCCAATACCCAATCCTGTTGCAAGTGCAGTTACATTTACATCAAATACATTGCCCATAATGATAAATAGAGCAAAAACATAGGTGAGGATTTTGGCTATTTCAATAATAAAAGGGATGAGCTGATCATCCATTTTATTGTCTGTTTTTTCTGCTTTGGCAAATAAAATAAGCCCTACAAAATCAATAACTTTAAGCAATATCCAAAAAACAGCAAGCACATAAACCAAAGAATAGCCCTTGCTTACAATCTTTTTAAGTCCAAATTCCGAAACATCTGCTAAGTTCCAACTTGGTGGATATGCAATATGAGATGCTCCAAGATAAATAATGGATAGCATGATAAAAAACCCAATTGGTTTAGATAGCAATTCATTAAATTTATCTATTCCAATTTCGCTATCTTTTTTTCCTATCAGTTTATAAAGGAGTTGGCTTAAATATCTTGAAATCAATTTTTTGAAAAGCAAGCCCACAACTATTGCGCCAAAAAACCAACAATAATCTTGAAGACTGTTTCCGTGAAAATTCTGTTGTAAGAATTGTATATCCATAATTTAAATAAGTTGTTTCAAAGCAATAGCTAATGCTGTTTTTGAAATATTTGTTTTTTCACCATTTTCCTGATGCACTTTTACTATTGCCTCTTTAATGGTTTTTGAAACTGCCGTAAAGATAGCAATATCTTTCATTTCACAATCCTCTTGCATAAAGTAAGAGAACGCTCTAGCCATACCACAATTTGCAATAAAATCAGGCAAAACACTAATATTTTCATCTGCACTTTTTGAGATTGGTCCAAAGAAGATTTCCTTATCGGCAAAAGGAACATTTGCGCCAGATGAAATTACTTCCAATCCATTTTCAATCATTGTGTCCAATTGAGATTGAGATACTAATCTTGAAGCAGCAGCTGGAACAAAAATTTCTGCTCCAACACACCAAATTTGCTTATTCACTTGTTCAAACGACAACATGTTTTCCGCTTCTAAAAAGTTGGAAGAACGGTTCTCTAAAAGAGATTTTACTTCATCAAAAGTAAATCCATCTTTTTTAATAACTCCTCCTGCAATATCAATTACACCAACAATAATTGCTCCTGCTTGTGCTAAATAATAGGCAGCAGCCCCCGCAACATTTCCCCAGCCTTGTATAACTACTTTTTTTCCTGTAACTTTCCCACCATAAATGTTATAATAATGTAAGATGGCCTCAGCCACTCCATAACCAGTTATTAAGTCACCTACCGAATAATCTTTTTCAGGATTTGGCGTCAATTTTTCATCTTTCACGATAAGCGGAACTCCTTTAGAAAGTTGATTGATAATTTGCATTTTTCCACTTTCATCCTTTTTGAAATGCCCATTTACAACACCCTCTAATGGGAAAAGAATATTTTCAGCTTTACACATTGGTATTACTTCATCTACCTCATCTACATTCATATCTCCACCTGTTCCATAATAAGATTTTAGCAGTGGTTTTGCAGCAGCAAACCATCTTTTTAGCACCTGCTTTTTTCTAGGATCTCTTGAGTCAAAATTAATACCAGATTTAGCACCACCAATTGGAGGACCTGCTACTGTGAATTTTACTTCCATGGTTTTAGCTAAAGCCAAAACCTCATCTTTAGTAACGCCTATACGCATCCTTGTTCCTCCTGCAGCAGCTCCACCTCTTAAAGAGTTGATTACTATCCACCCCACAGCATCTGTATCAGTATCTTTCCACTGAAAAATTATTTCCGGTTTTTTCTCCTCAAATTGCTTTAATAATTCTTTCATTTTCTATTTTCCAAAAACTTTTGCAAATGTATTAAATAAGACAATAGATATTTGATGTTGGACAAGAGAAAATTTAAAGAAAGAAGTTATTTTGGAAGATGTATCTTTCCACCGCTATTATCTCTTGTTGCTCCAGTTACTGATCGCAAACAATTTACATCATTCCTCACCTTTAGAATACCTAAAAATGCAAAAATTAACGCTTCTTTATACTCAATGATTTGTTGAGATGGAATAATGATTTCAGATTTGGAATAATATTGTACTCTGCTTATTAAATAATTGTTAAAAGTACCGCCACCAGTAAAAAGCACTTTTTCATTAAGTAAAAATTTACCAATTTGTATTGCAATATGCTCGCAAAAGGTATTTAGCATATCTTCAGCAGTGTACGCACCTGACATAAGTGGCTGGACATGTGCTTCAACCCATTCTCTTCCTAATGATTTTGGTGGTTGTTGTTTGTAGAAATCTAAATCATTAAGCTTATCTAAAAGTTGAGGGATTAGGTTTCCATTTTTTGCAATCTTTCCTTTTTCATCAAACTCTTTTCCTATTTTTTTACATAAATCATTCATTACAATATTTACAGGGCAAATATCAAAAGCAGAAATATGGTTATTATTTTTCATGGAAATATTTGCAAAACCACCTAGATTTACACAATATTTATAATCAGAAAAAAGATGTAAATCTCCAATAGGAACAAGTGGAGCGCCTTGTCCATTTAAGGAGACATCTAAACTTCTAAAATCATTGATTGTAATTATCTTTGTGTTGTTTGCAATTGTTTGTCCACAACCAATTTGTAATGTAAAATTATTCTCAGGCTGATGAAAAATGGTATGCCCATGTGAGGCAATAAAATCTACCTCTTCATTTTGCAAGAATTTATTTATAATATCTGCTAAAAAATTTCCGTATTCAACATCAATCTTTTTTATTACCTCATCTGTTTTAGCAGATAATTCTGATAAAGTTTTCTGCCAATATTTTGTATAGTTGATAGTTTCAGTTTTTTCAATTTTATAAGTCCACCCCCCTTTTTTTTTAAACGAACAAATTGCCAAATCCACTCCATCTAGAGAGGTCCCCGACATTATGCTTAAGAGTCGATAAAAATTATTCTGAGGCTTCATTTTTCAAAAGTAGTTTAAAAAATGTATTTTTGCGTGAATTTTTTAAAAAGCAAAGAATGAATTTTGAGTTGACGGAGGAACATAAAATGATTAGAGATGCAGCAAGAGATTTTGCGCAAACTGAGTTGCTTCCTGGAGTTATAGAAAGAGATGAAACACAAACCTTTCCTGCTGAACAGGTTAAAAAGTTGGGAGAACTTGGATTCTTAGGGATGATGGTTGATACTAAATATGGTGGAGCAGGAATGGATGCGATTTCTTATGTTTTGGCAATGGAAGAAATTTCAAAGATTGACGCTTCATGTTCAGTAGTTATGTCAGTAAACAATTCATTAGTATGCTGGGGCCTGGAAACCTATGGCACTGAAGAGCAAAAAGAAAAATACTTAAAACCACTAGCTAGTGGTGAGATTATTGGTGCATTCTGCCTTTCCGAGCCAGAGGCAGGAAGTGATGCTACATCACAAAAAACAACAGCTATTGATAAAGGAAATCATTACCTATTAAATGGCACCAAAAATTGGATTACAAATGGAAATACGGCTTCTGTTTATCTGGTGATTGCGCAAACAGATGTGGAGAAAAAGCATAAGGGAATTAATGCTTTTATTGTTGAGAAAGGAGTGGAAGGTTTTGTAGTTGGGCAAAAAGAAAATAAGTTAGGGATTAGAGGTTCAGACACACACTCATTAATGTTTACAGATGTTAAAGTGCCTAAAGAAAACAGAATAGGAGAGGATGGATTTGGTTTTACTTTTGCCATGAAAACTTTATCTGGGGGGAGAATAGGAATTGCGTCACAAGCTTTAGGTATAGCATCTGGTGCTTATGAATTAGCGCTTCAATATTCAAAAGAAAGAAAAGCTTTTGGGAAAGAAATTTCTAAACATCAAGCAATAGCATTTAAACTAGCTGATATGGCGACCGAGATTGATGCTGCCCGTTTGCTATGCCTAAAAGCGGCATGGTTAAAAGATAATGGGCAGAAGTATGATAAGGCTAGTGCAATGGCAAAGGTATTTGCTTCGGAGGTAGCCATGAGCACTACCACTGAAGCAGTTCAAGTTCATGGAGGCTATGGTTTTGTAAAAGAATACCATGTAGAGCGTTTGATGCGAGATGCAAAAATTACACAAATATATGAAGGAACTTCTGAAATCCAGAGAATTGTGATTTCTCGTTCCGTTTTAAAATAAATAATTATGAAGAAACTTATCTTATTGTCATTTTCAGTTTTATTTGCTCTTGGAGTAAGTGCGCAAATTGATATTGATGAATCAAAAATCAACCCTGCTTATTTGAAGTTTTTACCTTCAAATGCAAACCCTGAAGATTTACGACCATCTGATATTCCATCAGAACAAGTGTTGAAACAAATGGGGTTATCTGACGAAGAAATTACTGAAGCAATGGATTTTAAATTGAGTAGAGGGAAATATGCTAAAGGAGTTAAGGAGGCCTCAGATGTAAATGTTAATCTTTCAGAATTTTATGCAAGCTTTGGAGATACTCTAATAGAAGACACAACTACTTACCCTAAAGCAAGAATTTATGGTCAAGATATTTTTAGGAATAATGAATTATCTTTTTATCAAAAATCACTAGATGCAAAAGCTCCTGAGAATTATAAAGTTGGAGCAGGGGATGAGATTTCTATTTCAGTTTGGGGATATTCGGAGTTTTCTGAGGCGCTTTTAGTAGATGATAGAGGATATATTACACCAAGTTCTTACGGAAGAATTTATGTAAAAGGATTAACTTTTAAAAAGATGCGATCTCTACTTAAAAGTAAATTTTCATCATTTTTGGATATGAAAAATTCTGAGATAGACGTTACACTTTCTTATTCAAGAGTGATTACAGTAAATATTGTTGGAGAGGTTTATCATCCAGGGTCATATTCAATACCAGCAATAAATACTGCATTTAATGCTTTGATAGCAGCAAAAGGACCTAATCAGTTGGGTACAGTTAGAAATATTTATATTAAAAGAGACGGTAAAACGATTGATTCATTAGATGTTTATCAATTTTTGTTTAACCCTACACGCTCACAAGATATTTATATGCAAGATGGGGATTATTTATTTGTCCCTCCAGCAAAGCATGTTGTTGAGGTAAGTGGTGCTGTAAATCGTCCATATACTTATGAGGCAAAATCAGGAGAATCGGTTGCTAGTATTATTAAATATGCAGGTGGTTATACAAATAATGCATTTATTGATGTAATTACTTTAAAGAGGATTGAATACAACTCAATAAGAGTAAATGATGTGCATAAAGATCATGCCAATTCTACTGCTATTCAAAATGGAGATGAAATTATTGTAAATACTATTTCTAATAAACTATCGAATGTAGTAAGTGTAAAGGGTAGTATTGGTGTTGCGGGTGATTATGAATTTAAGCAAGGAGAGCATTTATTGGATTTATTAAATAGAGCAAAATGTATTGATGAAAAAACTTGGATGGAAAAAGTATATGTTGTTCGTTTGAATGAGGATAGAACTAAATCACATATTTCAATAAACTTGGAATCAGTTATTAATGACTCAAATCATAAAGACAACATATTATTAAAGGAATATGATATTGTTCGTGTACTTTCAGTTGATGATTTTGATGATAATTTTTTTGTATCTGTACAGGGAGCAGTAAGAGGGGCTGGTGAGTTTGATTTTGGAGATGGAATAACATTGCAGGACATACTTTTACAAGCAGGCGGTTTAACTCAACAAGCTGAAGGAAGCAGGGTAGAGATAAGTAGAATTATGGATTATGATATTTCGTCAAATAAATTAAAACCAAGAAGAACAGTAATTAAAACTATAAAAGTTGGTGAGGAATTAATGTTAAGTTCTGAAGCGGAAGCATTTATGCTGCAACCATTTGACCAGGTATTTGTTAGAGAAAATCCTGATTATGAAGAACCTGTGAATATTGTGTTAATGGGAGAAGTAAAATACCCCGGCACATATTCTTTGCTTTCAAAGGATGAAAAGATTTCTTCTGTAATTAAAAGAGCAGGCGGGTTGACTAATTACGCTTATATGGATGGAGTTAAAATGTTTAGAAAGTTTGAAGTCGAGACAATCAATAATACCCAGTTAAATATTCCGGATATTTTATTAGATTCAATTTTAACTGACGCAGAGTTATCCAATATTTATAATAGAGAGTTATTAAATAGAGAAAGGTTAAAAGCAAAGGATTTTAGTTACGATAGTTTGATGTATAATATTGTTTATTTTGATATGCAAAAGGCAATATCTAATCCTATTTCTAAACATAATTTAGTTTTATTAGAAGGTGATAGTGTAATCATCCCAAAGAGGTTAGATGTTGTGCAGGTGACAGGTGACTTACACAATATAAATAGGAGTTCAATTAGCGCTCCTTTCTCTGGGAAAAGAGCGAACTATTATGTTCGTAATTTTGCAGGAGGGTATGCTAAGGATAATCAGAAATCAAGTACTATAGTGGTACATGCCAATGGGGTTACAAGAAAAGCAATGAATCTGGGATTGTTTACAATTTCTCCAAAAGTAAAGCCAGGATCAACTATTAAGGTTATTAGTGAACATAAAGTAAAGCGAAAGAAAAAAGAAGATGTTGATTATAATAAACACATTGAAAGTGTTATAACAAAGGTTACAGCAGTAATATCTTTATGGCTATTAATAGATAGGATAAATAATAGTTTTTAATGGAACAGTATAATGATGAAATAAAGTTAAAAGATATTCTGATAAAACTATCAGAGTATAAACAGGAACTATGGAATAAAAAAAGAAAAATCATCCTTTTTTCATTCTTGATTTGCGCGCTTGGGGTTAGCATTAATTTTTTCTCTCCAAAATTGTATAATGCAGAACTCACCTTTGTAGTAGAAGATGCTAAAGGAGCAAATCCATTAGGTGCAATGTCTGGCATTGCTTCTCAATTTGGATTTGATATAGGCGCAAATTCCAGTTCTACTTTTTCTCAGCAGAACATCATGCAACTTTTAAAATCAAGGAGTGTAGTAGAAGCCACTCTGTTAAGAACAGGGAAAATAGAAGCCAAGAGAGATTTATTGGTTGAGCACTATATTACAATTAACAAGATAAGAGAACAGTGGAAGAGAAATAAGGAGTTTGATGGTGTAAATTTTAATCACACACATTCCTTAAAGCATGATAGTATTGTGGGGGAAATTTGGAGTCAAATAGTAACAAACAAATTGACTATTGAAATTCAAAATGATGAGGCAAATATCATTACCCTCTCTTATGTGTCAGAAAATGAAAATTTTGCTAAGCAATTTACTGAAACCCTTATAGATGAAATGAGAGAAATGTATATTGCTCATCAAACCGAACAAGCAAGAAATACCTTGGACTTTTTGCAAGATCGTGCTGATTCTGTTTTTGTAGAATTAGATAAATCTGAACAAGAATTCGCTAGAGTTAAAGACATAAATCAAAGAATAATAAAAGCCTCTGGTAGATTAAAAGAATTGCAATTGATGAGAGAAGTAGAGGTGCTAAATACTATGTATTTAGAAATAATAAAGAATTTAGAAATTTCTAAAATTACGCTTCTAAACCAAACACCAATTATAAACATAATAGACAAACCAATTCTCCCTTTAAAAGAAGAAAGTTTATCAAAAGTTTTTGCAGGAATTTTGGGAGGCTTTCTTGGGGCTTTCTTGGCCGTTTCTTTCTTTGTTTTCAGCAAGTTATTTAAAGATGCTTTAACAGAAGATTAAAGCAATTCCACCAACTTTTCAAGCGCAATTCCTCTAGATCCTTTTAATAAGATAGCTTTATTTCTTATAGGATTCTCTTTCAGGATTTTTGAGAATTCATTAGTGTTTTTAAATGCACCTTTTTCTACATTTGAGAATTCATTACCAATAAAAATAGATTCTAGATCTAATTTATTTGTTAGTTCTACAATTGTTTCATGCTCTTTAACTGAGTATTTTCCAAGTTCTAGCATATCTCCTAATATACAAAGTTTATTGTTATAATTTTGCTTTCTAAAAGAAGTTAGCATTGCCTTCATGCTTGTTGGATTTGCATTGTAAGCGTCCAAAATTAAAGTGTTGTTTTTAGTTTCAATAATCTCAGAACGATTATTAGTAGGTGTATAGTTTTCAATTGCTTTTTTGATATTGTTATCCGAAATCTCAAAATATTTTCCAACAGTTATTGCCAACATAATATTGTAAAATTGATAATCTCCAATTAAGTTACTTGTTATAATTTGATCCCTAAACTTAACACTTATAAACGGTGTGTTCGTTTCAATATTACCCACACAATCTCCATTCTCTCCATAAGTAGTTTTGCTCACATTTGCTGCTAATTCCAATAATAATTCGGCTTTATTATTGACAAAAAGTCTTCCATCAGTCTTTGCAATAAATTGATAGAGTTCAGCTTTTGCTTTCACAACACCATCAATACTGCCAAAACCTTCTAAATGTGCTTTTCCAATATTGGTAATAATACCATAATTGGGTATTGCAATTTGACAAAGCGCTTTAATTTCTCCAATATGATTTGCACCCATCTCAATAATAGCTAACTCATCTTTTGCACTAATTTCCAGAATACTAAGCGGAACGCCAATATGATTGTTCAAATTTCCTTTGGTTGCATAACAATTCTTTTCAGTACTTAAAACAGCATGAGTAAGTTCTTTTGAGGTTGTTTTTCCGTTACTTCCTGTTATGCCAATAATTGGGATATTGAGATGAGTTCTATGTTGTTTTGCAAGTTCTTGTAATGTGTTAAGCACATCATCTACTAAAATATATTTACTATGAACTGCATATTGCTTTTCATCAACTATAGCAAATGCGCAACCGCTTTCGATTGCTTTTTCAGCAAACTTGTTTCCATTAAAATTCTCTCCTTTCAAAGCGAAAAACATACTTCCTTGTTTAATTTCTCTGCTATCCGTACAAATAATTGGATGTTGTTTAAAAAGACGATATAGTTCCTTTATATTCATTTGTTCAAAAGTATAAAAAAAGCCGAGCATGCTCGGCTTTTTTCTAATGTCTGTTTTAGCGAGACTTATCTTCTATTACTTCCCATTTTCTTTTGGCTATAGTCTGTGCCTCTTCTTTGGTTTTCTTTCAGATCACTTGAAGGAGCACCCATTCTGTCCATTGCACATCTAAAACCTATAGCATCAGTTGCTTGATCCTGATCGAGATATCTTCTTGTTCCAGGAACCAGCCAATAAGCCCTATCTTTCCAAGAACCACCTTTATAAACTCTTGTTCTATCGGTCAGCAATGTAGTTTTTCCGTAATCATACATCTCACTAGAGTTTCCAGTTCTATTGTCTTTGTATTTTTTTGCAGACTGATTCCATTTGTCAATTTTTACAGATGCAGTATCTACAGAGGATTGTTCATTTAAGAAGTCATTCCAGTCAATTCCCATTTGAGATTCAATATCTCCATCCATATAATTAATGTTGTCTGATTTCTTGTAATTTCTTCTATATACATTATCATCAACATTTACATCAACCATAGTAATTCTTCCTAAACTATCTTTTTCTTCAATAAATCCATCCTCATCTCTTTTTTGAGTCTTAAACACATTTCCTCTATATGGCCTATGATCTGTAGTAGTTGTTTGTTCAATTACAGGGCGGTAAACATCCATTACCCATTCGGAGACATTCCCTGCCATACAATACAAGCCATAGTCATTTGGCCAATAAGAACGAACAGGAGCAGTAATATCAGCATTATCGTTCAAATTGCCTGCAACTCCCATATTATCACCTCTTCCTTTTTTGAAGTTTGCCATTATTTCTCCTTGATTTTTTTTGTCACCATTTCTAACTGATGAGCCATTCCAAGGATATAATTTTCTTTGATCTGTGTTTTCCATTTCTGTATTACCAACATAACCAAGTGCTGCAAATTCCCATTCAGCCTCAGTTGGCAGTCTATATCTTGGTAATAAAATCCCATCTTCCATTCTCACTAATCTTGTATCTTCTCCTAACGAAGGGTTTAAATTCTTTAAGTTTCTTTTTACAATTCCTTCATATTGCTGAGAAAGGTAAGCATCTGTATTGAATGAGTTATCATCAATTTGCTCAGTATCTTCTTTTAAGATACCTTCATCAATCAGAATCCTTTCATTTACTCTATCGGTACGCCAAACACAAAAATCATTTGCTTGCGTCCAACTCACACCCACAACAGGGTAATTCCTGTAAGCAGGATGACGCAAATAAGATTCTACGTAAGGCTCATTATAACCTAATTTATCTCTCCACACCAAAGTATCAGGGAGTGCTTTTTTATAAACTTCTGGATAGGATTGTCCATAAACTCTGTTTAACCAATAAAGGTACTCCAAATAATCTACATTTCTTACTTCAGTTTCATCTATATAAAACGAAGAAACTGTAACTGTTTTAGGAACGTTATTCCAATCAGAAAATACATCTTGCTCAGTTCTCCCCATTGTGAATGAGCCGCCCTCAACAAACATCAAGCCAGGTCCTGTAGTTTGTTCTTTGTATTTTGAATTGGTTTCAAATCCACCATTTTTCGAATCGTTATAATCCCATCCAGTGGTAGATGAACTTTTTGAGTTTGAAGATTTTTTGCCAGCACTAGAACATGCGCCTAGAATAAACAGACAACTTACTATTAAAATTAATTTGCTAGATTTTATCATTTTTCTATTTTTTTAAGATGATATTAATAACTAAAAGGATGGACAACTTATTGTATTGAACGATTTACTTCTACTTCTGCATGGCATAAATAGGGTAAACGAAAGTTCATGTGCACCCAAAGTATTGCTGTTTTTCAAATTACTTAATGTGATATCATAACTATAGCCAAACTTAAAAGCATCCTGAATAAGCCCAACCATCAAGATGAAAGAATCAACATTTTTAACACTATGTCTTGCCCAAAGCCCACCAACCATTGGACCTCTATTTACATACATTCCATAATTGAATTGCTGGAAATCTTGTTGTTTTTGGTAAAGGAAATTTGGTGAGATTGTTGTTACAGAGTTTTTATATCTGCTAAGTGGAATATTTCCGCCAATATGAGCAGTAAGTTTTGTTGGTAATTGGCTTTCACTTATAAAACCTTGGTTAGGTTGTGTTAAATGATGAGCAGCAAAACCAAAGAATAAATTTTCGGAATATCCTATAAATCCAGCAGAGAAATCCGGGAAATTTACTGCTGTAGGGTTATTTACAATATCTTCACTTGTTGGATAGATGAATCCGTATTTTGGATCAATCATATCACCAAAAGTCAAACCTTCCCAATCTAGATTTATCATGCGATAAGAAGCTTCAAAACCTGCTTTTACAGAGAATTTCCTACTTACTTCTAGATGGTAAGAGTATAAAAGTGAAGCATGAGTAGTGTTTAGATTTCCAGCCCCACTTCTATCCTTAGCAACTATAATTCCTAATCCGCCGCCAAGCGCATTCACATGCTGATCGTAAGAAGCACTAAAGGTAACATATGTCCTCCCAATTCCAGGCCACTGATCTCTATAATTTAGGGTTGTTCTTGGACATCCACCAAAAGAGGCACCAGCAAAAGCTGGGTTCAAGTAAAGTGGATTAGCATAAAACTGACTAAATGCAGGGTCTTGTGCTTTAGCAGAGTCTGCAAAGAGTAAACACAGCAAGACTACTCCTAAAAATTTCATAATTTGTTTCATCATTTTCCTTTGTTTTTACTTAACCGTTCTGAATTTCAATTTTACAAAGATATAAATTTTCTTTTTATCTGAATTTTATGCCTAGAAATTTGAAGTAATAAAAGGAACAGATGTTCGTTAATAAGTCAGATTAATTCGATCAGAGGTTACTGTTTTCCATTAAATACTAAATTTGCATAGATGAAAAACCTACTTTTTTTTATTTTAATTACTTCTTATGCTATATCTAGTAATGCAGCAGATAAATCAACATCAGTATTGGCTACTGGAAATTGGTATAAAATAGCTGTCCAAAAAGATGGTCTATACAAGTTATCTTATTCAAATTTGTTAGAATTGGGCGTAAATACAAGCAATTTATCTTGTTCAGCAATTCGTATTCTCGGAAATGGAGGCGGTATGTTGCCTCATTTGAATAGCGATTTTAGGCATGATGGTTTGCAAGAAAATGCGATATTAGTTGTGGACAATAATGCTAATGGTATTTTTGAAAGTAACGATTATGTTCTTTTTTATGGGCAATCTCCTGATAGATGGAGCTATAATGAAAGTGACAATAGGTTTCATCATCAGAAAAATTTATTTAGCCGAAAGACTTATTATTTTATCACTACAGATTTAGCAGGTGGCGGCAAAAGGGTTCAAACTGAAGATGAAGCCAACTTTGATGTAATTGTAAATGAATTTGATGATTTTTCTTTTCATGAACAGGAGTTAGAGAATTTTATCAAATCAGGAGCAGAATGGTATGGTGAAAAATTTGATTTAACAAACAGCTATACTTTTAACTTTTCTTTTCCAAACTTTGTGCAATCTACTGCAGTATACATTAAAACGGCAGTAGCGGCTCGTTCTTTCTCGCCAAGTTCATTTACTGTTAAAGCAAATTCTAGTAGTATTCAGTCTATTTCAGTTGCTCAGGTAGATCAGCATTATACGGCAGATTTTGCTAAGCTTTCCTCAAAATCCACCACATTTACAGGAGCAACTAACTTAAACATTGAAGTGTCATATAATCCTTCGCAAAATTCATCTATCGGCTGGCTCAATTATATTGAGCTCAATGCAAGAAGGCAGTTGAAAATGAATGGAAGCCAAATGCTTTTTAGAGATACCGAATCGCTTACTGATAATGTAAATGCAAAATTTACGATTTCCAACACTACTTCTAATTTAAAAGTTTGGGATGTTACCGATCCAATTAATGTTGAAGAAAGAAATACTACTTACATTTCTAGTCAAAGTTCCTTTATTGCATCAGTAGATTCTTTGAAAGAGTATGTAGCCTTCAATGGGACTTCATATTACTCTGCAGAATTGATTGGAGAAATAGCAAATCAGAATTTGTACGGATTTGGAGCTGAGGTGGAATATGTTATCGTTTCTCATCCTGATTTCTTGTCAGATGCAAACGAATTAGCTACTTATCATGAGCAGAAAGATGGAATAAATTCCATTGTTGTTACGCCTCAACAAATTTACAATGAATTTTCTTCTGGTGCTCAGGACATTACCGCAATCAGAGACTTTTTACGCTATTTGTACAAAAAGCCAAATAGCCAATTGAAATATCTTCTACTTTTTGGAGACGCCTCTTACGATCCTTTAAATAGGATTAGTAACAATAGTAATTTTGTTCCTTCTTACCAATCGAATAATTCAGTATCACCTACCCAAAGCTACGTTACAGATGATTATTTTGGATTAATGGATGATGCTGAAGGGAATTTTACTAATGATTTAGTTGATATTGGTATTGGAAGATTCCCTGTGCAAACCCTTTCAGAGGCAAATGATATGGTGCAGAAAGTAAAAAATTATAATGGAAAGAGGGCTTTTGGAGATTGGCGCAACCGGGTTACCTTTATTGCAGATGATGGAGATGCAACTGATGGGAATACGCATATGTGGCAAGCTGACAGTTTAGCAAACATCATTGATAATAAGTACAACAATATTAATCTGCAGAAAATATATTTGGATGCCTTTATGCAAGAATCAACTCCAGGAGGGCCAAGATGCCCTGATGCTCAACAAGCCATTACAGAAGCGGTTGAGAAAGGCACACTGCTTATCAATTATTCAGGTCATGGAGGAGAATTAGGGTGGACCAAAGAACGTATTTTGGAAGTTGGACAAATCAACAAATGGGAGAATGCTAACAATTTACCACTTTTTGTAACTGCTACTTGCGAGTTTTCACGTTTTGACGACCCTGAAAGAGTCTCGGCAGGGGAATACACATTTTTAAATAGAGATGGGGGTGCTATTGCTTTGCTTTCAACAAGCCGACTAGTGTATGCTAGCCCTAATTATGCTTTAAACAAACAATTTGTAAAAATACTTTTTGAAAAAGAAAATGGGCAATTACCAAGATTGGGCGATTTGTTTTGGCGAACTAAAGTAAATAGTGGAACAAATCTTAACAATAGAAATTTCACCCTTTTAGGCGATCCTGCCCTTTGCCTCTCATACCCTGAATTAGAAATATCAACCACAGCAATATCAGATACTATTTCTGCATTGGGAGAAGTAAGCATTTCAGGTCAAATTGAAGATGAAAATGGTAATTTGCTCAGTAATTTTAATGGCTTAGTTTTTCCAATAGTTTATGATAAAGCAGAAACACTTACCACATTAGGGCAAGAATCATCTACACCTATGCCATACAAAAGTCAGCACAGGATTTTATACAAAGGAAAGGCAAGCGTTCAAGATGGTATTTTTTCTTTTTCCTTTGTTGTACCTAAAGATATTGCATATAATTTTGGTAGTGGTCGAATTTCATATTACGCTATTTCTGAGGATAGCTTAACAGACGCTAGTGGTTATGATGAAAGCTTTACAATTGGCGGAACTGCTACTAACATCTTTGCAGACACTGAAGGACCTGAGATAGAACTCTTTTTAAACAATGCGCGATTTGTTTCTGGGGGGGTGACGAATGAAGACCCTTTGCTTTTTGCACTACTAAATGACTTTAGTGGTATCAATACAGTGGGTAATGGTATAGGGCATGATATTGTAGCTATTTTGGATGAGCAAACAAATCAGTCCATTAGTTTGAATGAATATTATAGTGCTGATACTGATAATTATCAAAGTGGAAAACTCACTTATCCTTTTTATGATTTATCCAAAGGTCATCATACTTTAAGATTGAAAGTTTGGGATGTGTTTAATAACTCATCAGAAAAAATAATTGATTTTTATGTAACGGATGCCAATGAATTTACGCTTTCTGAATTGACAAATTATCCAAATCCATTTATAAATAGTACAGCATTTTATTTTCAGCATAATAGAGCAGGAGAACTTTTGAATATAGAATTACAAATTTTAAATCTTTCGGGAAAGATGGTTGCTTCTATAAAAGAAAATAGGTTTGATGATGGCTATAGAATTGGACCAATTAATTGGGATGGTACAAGCAATTATGGAGAAAAGTTAGGCCCTGGAATTTACATTTATCGCTTAAATGTAACTTCTGAAGAGGGCACATCTCAAACTAAAGCTGAGAAACTAATAATATTAAGATAATAAAAGCGTTATAGGCCTTAATAAAAAAGAATATATTTGCCAACCTAAAATAAATTTAAGAATGAGAAAGATTTTTTTATTAGTTTTTACCTCTACTTTTTGTATGCAAATTAATGCACAATCTACACTTGCTCCTGGAGTTGAATATGAGGATCAACTTAATACTATTACCACTTCTGTTCCATTTCTTATTATTGGTCCTGATTCCAGAAGTGGTGGAATGGGAGATGTAGGTGTAGCCTCTAGTCCAGATGCAAATTCCATGCATTGGAATCCTGCTAAATATGCTTTTGTAGAAGATGATATGGGTTTTGCTATTAACTATGTGCCATGGCTCAGATCATTAGTTCCTGATATATCCCTTTCTTACCTTTCAGGATATTTGAAAAGGAATGATAATGAAACAATAGGAATGTCTCTTAGGTATTTTTCATTGGGAGATATCACTTTTACCGACATTAATAGTAATGTGATAGGACAATATAAACCAAATGAGTTAGCAATTTCATTGGCCTATGCACGAAGATTATCCGAACAGTTTTCAATTGCTATTGCCACTCGTTATATTTATTCCGATTTAACAGGAGGGCAAACGCTTCAAGGAGGTTTAGGAACACATGCTGGGCAATCTATTGCAGCTGATGTATCCTCTTATTTTAACAAGGAAGTGAGGATTGCAAAGCAAGATTTCGATTGGGCAATGGGGCTTAATATTTCCAATTTAGGGAACAAAATATCCTACACAGAAACAGCAGTAAGAGATTTTATTCCAATAAATATGCGTTTTGGTTCTTCAATTGGCACTGATTTTGATGATTACAATAGTATGAGTCTTGAGTTTAATATCAATAAACTATTAGTCCCAACTCCACCATCTTATAATGATGATGGGGAAATAAATGGAGGAATGGATCCCGATGTATCTGTAGTAAATGGCGTATTTCAATCTTTTTGGGACGCCCCAGGAGGACCAAAAGAAGAATTTCGTGAGATTAACTATTCTCTAGGAATGGAATATTGGTATGCTGAGCAATTTGCAATTCGTGCGGGTTATTTTTATGAGCATCCTACAAAAGGAGACAGGCAATACTTTACAATGGGAGCAGGAGTTAAATACAATGTTTTTGCACTTGATTTTTCTTACCTTATTGATGCCAGTAGTTCTATAAACGGAAGTAATCCCCTTGCCAATACCTTGCGTTTTACACTAATATTTGATTTTGGCGCTTTAGAAGCAAATAGTTAATCATGAATTATAAAATAGGTTTTGGATTTGATGTACATCAGTTAAAAGATGGACTTGACTTTTGGCTTGGTGGAATCAAAATTCCACATTCAAAAGGTGGTTTAGGCCATTCGGATGCAGATGTGCTAGTCCATAGCATTTGTGATGCCCTTTTGGGTGCAGTTAATTTAGGAGATATTGGAAAACACTTTCCAGATACTGATTCAAAGTATAAAGGGATAGACAGTAAGATTCTACTGAAAGATGTAGTAGCCTTAATTCGTGAAAAAGGCTATGAGATTGGCAACATAGATTCTACAATCTGCTTGCAAATTCCAAAAATTGGAAAACATATCTCTGAAATGCAAAAAGTGCTAGCTGATTGCATGGAGGTGAATTCCGATTTAATTTCTGTAAAAGCTACTACTACAGAGAAATTATCTTTTGTTGGAAGAGAAGAAGGTGTTTCTGCTTATGCTACAGTTCTTATTCATAAAAACTAGTTATCAAAATCCTAACTTTTCCTCCTTCTCACCATCTCTTAAATAAATGAGCATTCGGGCTTCTACACTAACAATTCCCCTTTTATCAATAGCCTGAACTGTATGCCAAATTTCAACTTTCCCCTCTTTGTCTAATTTATCTTCAACAATTTGAATATTTTCCTTTGTTATTTTGAAATGAAGATTTAATGTACTATCTGCTGGTTTAAGATATTGTATTTCTGCTGATTTTAACCAGATAATTAGCGGCCTTCCTTTGTTTACAAAAATATGATAATACATTGTTGGGAAGTAAGGGTCGCAAGCCGAGAAAATGCTTCCTCCAAATATAGTTTTATGAAGATTTATATTGAAAAGAGATCTTCTTAACACCACTTTCATTTGCATAAAATCATCTGATATTTCTTTTAGTACTATTCTGTTGAATAAAAGAGGCGGAAATAAATTTAGTACAGTTTTTAGTAAAAATTTAGGAATTTTCATCACACAAACATAATTAATTACCATAAAAACTCTTTTTAAATTGAATATTATTATATTTTTACGACAAATTAAAAATAGAATAAAAATGAAAAATTATATCATAGAATTTATCGGTACTTTTTTTCTAGTGCTTTCAATTGGGCTAACAGGAAATCCGCTTGCTATAGGTGTAATGCTAATGGTAATGGTCTATATGGGAGGTCATATATCAGGAGCGCATTATAATCCTGCTGTGAGTATTGCAATGATATTTAGAGGCTTACTTACTATTAAAGAAGCTATCAATTACATTATTTCCCAATTAGCAGGAGCCTTTTTAGCAGCTTTTTTTATACAATGGTTGGCAGGTTCAGTTATGGAGGTAGAACCAAGTAATACAGCTTCCGTTTTACAAATACTTACAGTAGAATTCTTATTTACTTTTGCACTTGTTTTGGTAATTTTGAATGTTGCAACTAACCCAAAAACAGCAGGAAATTCCTATTATGGTTTAGCTATAGGGTTTACTGTTATGGCAGGAGCATTTGCAGGAGGAGGTATTTCGGGAGGTGCTTATAATCCAGCTGTAGGAATAGGGCCAATATTAATTGATATAATCTTGGGTGATGGCAATACCTTTCCTAATTTATGGTATTATCTTGTAGGACCAATCTTTGGAGGATTGGTAGCTGCTTATGTTTACAATCTTACTGCTGAGGAAAGTTAGCCTAATACTGCTAAAGCAGCATCATAATTCGGCTCTGATGTAATGTCATCAACTTGCTCCGTATAAATTATTTTATGTGACTCATTCAGGACAACTATACATCTAGAATGTAGGTTAATAAAAGCACCATCTAAGATAGTTAGTCCATAATCTAAACCAAAGGTTCCATTTGCAAAATCGGATAATGTTAATACATTTTCAATATTTTCTGCTTCACAAAATCTATTTTGCGCAAAAGGCAAGTCCCTTGAAATACAAAGTACTTTTGTATTTGTAAGATTTGCTGCCTTTTTATTGAATGTTTTTACAGAAATAGCACAAATCCCTGTGTCTATGGATGGAAAAATATTCATCACTATTCTTTCACCTTTAAAATTCTTCAAAGAAACTTCTTTCAAATCTTTTCCAATAAGAGAAAAATCTTTTGCTTTTTCTCCAATATTTGGCAACTCTCCTAGGGTTGTTATCGGATTATTTTTTAATGTAATGTTAGCCATTTAACATTTGTTGTAGATTGTTAGATTGAACAAAAGTAATAATAAATTATCATTGAATTTGAACAGTATCAAGCAGAACCTTCGTTATTGATTTTTGATATTTTCATTTATAAGCTAACAATTGCAAGTAGCGCTCCAACAATAATAGTTAGGATTTTTATGATACTAAATTTATGCCCATCAGTACTTTCAAACAAAATGGTTGTAGATATATGTAAGAAGATTCCAATAACTATGGCTAGTATTTCATTATGGTATCGAGAGAGTGCATTAAATATATTGCCTGCAAAAACACCTAATGGAGCCATCAATGCAAATAAAAATAGTAGTAAATATGCTCTTGATTTTTTCATTTTAGCTTGTAAAAATAAAGTCATCAAAACAATAGCTACAGGCATTTTGTGTAGCACAATACCGTAAAGAAGTGCATTATGCGTATGCTGATTTAAATCACCGCCAAGCGGAATACCTTCAAAAAGGGCATGCAAACAAAGACTAAACAGAACTGAAAAAGGAATGATATTGCCTTTGTGAAAATGACCATGCTCTATGCCTTGGGAGAAATATTCCAACAAAATTTGTATAACAAATCCAGCTAAAATGTAGAGGCCAATATTTTCAGTTGTATTATGCCAAAAGAGTTCTGGTAACAAATGCAAAAAACTAATGGCAAGTAAATAAGCCCCACTAAAAGTGAGCAGTAGTTGAATGTTTTTGCTTTTTTTGATGTTAAAAAGTTCAACAACAATCGCCCCAGCAATTACAGAAACAAGAAGCAATACGATTGTTAAAGCATTCATTTTTTACAAATAAGTATTAATCTCTCTGAAGAAGTTGCATCAAAATCTTCCAAATTATAATTGCCAAAGATATCAATTATTTTGAGCCCTGCAGATGTGATAAATTCAGAATAATCTGCTAAAGTGATTGCTGTTACTTTTTCTTGAAAATGTTGCTTTTCTGCTCGGTCAATAATTTCAATATGTTTTATGATCCGCCTATTTTCTAATTTCCTGATGATGTTAAATGTAACACCATCAATTACCTTTTGTTCCTGCGGTACTAAGTTAGTAATTACCTTTTTTACATTCATAAAATCAATAATTAAGACACCTCCTGATTGCAAATTGTTAGCCATAGCATTTATGGCTTTTTGCTCATCTTCTTTGTTCTCAAAATAACCGAATGAGGTAAACAAGTTTGTAACGATATCAAAGTTATTTTCTTGATATACTTCACGCATATCATGAATTGCAAATTGTAAAGTTTCGTTTGCACTTCTTCTAGCAGAAGCTATGCTATTAGGAGATAAATCTACTCCAACAACATCCATTCCTTTTTTGTTGAAATAGCTAGCGTGCCTGCCTTTTCCGCAAGCAATATCGATAAGTTTTAAGCCCTTTTTTAGTTGCAATTTTTCTATCAAATTGTCAATAAAAAATTCTGCCTCTTTTGAATCTCTATTTTTATAAAGGATATGATAATAAGAGGAATCAAACCAACTCATAATTGTATTTTTATTTGACATATTTCTTTAATGAATATTTATCTAGTTTAGAGGTGTCTTTTTCTAGTTGAATAGAGAAGTATTTTAAGTTGTCTTTTCCTATACTTCTTTGTAATATATCCTTTACTTCTTCTTGCTTTTGAATTTCAGAAGAGGTGCAAGAGGATATAAAAAATAATAATATACAAAAATTGACTATTTTCATTCTAAGTTCAGAAATTAACCTTATTAATTAGACATATCCTTTCTTTGCCTTAATGCTTCATACACAATAACACCAGTAGCTACCGAGACATTTAAAGAAGCAATTTTACCACTCATAGGTATTTTGACTCTTGCATCACATATTTTTAAAAATTCAGGAGAAACCCCATCTTCTTCTGACCCGATAATAATTGCAGTGGGTGGGGTGTAATCAGGTTTATACATGTTGTCTTGTGTTTTCTCAGTACAGGCAAGTAATTGTATTCCGCTATCTTTCATAAACTGAAGGGCTAATTTTAAGTTCCAAGAACGACAAACTGTAATTTTATGTAGTGCTCCTGCTGAGGTTTTCATTGCATCAGCATTAATTGCAGCAGCATTTTGCTCCGGAATTAAGATGGCATCTACTCCTGCACATTCGGCAGTACGAGCAATTGCTCCAAAATTTCGTACATCTGTGATTCTATCTAATACTAAAATTAAAGGGTCTTTTCCTTGTTCATATAAGGTTGGGACCAAATCTTCAATATTATGAAAGTCAATAGGGGAGATAAATGCAAAAACCCCTTGATGATTTTTTCTGGTTAGACGGTTGATTTTTTCTAGAGGAACATGTTTGTAATTTATTCTTTTACGGCGAACCAATTTCCAGAGTTCAGCAAATAAATCATTGTGCAATCCTTTTTGAATAAAGAGTTTGTCAATTATTTTCCCGGCTTCAATAGCTTCAATAATTGGCCTAATACCAAATATAGAATTGGTTTTGTTTTTGTCGTCTTTCTTGTTCATATATTCTTTCTTTTATATCCATATCCGAATAAGGATGTCCATCTCTCCAAGCAGTTTGTGCTGTGTTCCAGATATTCTTAAAATAAGCAGATCGATTGAGCTGAAAATCGTTATCTGAAAATTTGTTTTTTATTTTGGTAAAAGTAAAATTTAAAGCATACATATTATTTTTTTCACCATAAATCCAACTCTCTCCTTCCTTACTTTGGTAAATAATATTTGGTGCACCAAAAATAATCATTATCATTCCTCTATCTGTTTTCCATCCCGCTTTGTAAGAAGTAAAAAAACGATTGGCATTCTCAACTCTTTTGTAATAAGTTTTGATTAGTTTTTTTGCAATTTGCTTATCATTCTTTGCTTTGCGGAGCCAAAACTGATCTGCAACTATCTTTTTGTTCTTTGCAAGAGAGATTTCTTGCATCTCTTCTTTGGTGCTGATATATTGCAAAGGAGCAATCATATCACTTGCAGTTGTGATTGTAGGAAAATCATTTTCAAAAGCTAATATGTTTAGTCCTTTCTCGTCAGTTTCGTTGGTTATTATTTGGTAAATCCCTTTTTGATTTACTGGTAAAATAAAAAAATTGCTATCAATTGTTAGTGTAAAAGTTGCTTTTGGGTTTATCTTTTCTACTTTTAGTTCTCCTAGATTAAATGGTGCGCTTGCAACAGAGAAGTCATTATTAAAATAACGAACAGACAGATTCTTCTTGCCTGAATTATGATAAATAAAAAGACTATCACCTGTGTTAAAGATATTACTATATTGTCGGTTTTCTGATTTAAAAATTTGAAAATTCTCTTTGCTATCTAGTTCCTTTTCAAAATAAATAGTTTTGCTAATTGCAGTTGATTTATTCAAATCTTTTAAGGTAATCTTCAAAATATAATTTTCGTGCAGATTAGCTGAAAAAATAAAGGCTTCTCTTATCCATTTTACAGTATCAAGTAAGTCTCTTTGCAGAGCAAAACTATCTATTACAATACTTTCGTCTTGAGCTGAAAATAATTTTCCGCTAATTGCATATTTAATTTTGTTTTGCTTTTCATGTGCTAAAAAAACGGGCAATAGTTCATCACTTTTTATATTACAATATAGCGTACTCTGCGTATTAGTATGATGAAAAATTTGATAATCAGCATTTGCCTTTGCAATCTTTTGCTGATATAAATAAGCAGTTTTTTGCAAGTTTTTCTTTCCAGCAAAACCGCAAGCAGTAAAAAGAAATAGAAGAATAAAATATAGAAATTTAATCTTCATTAATTTTCGGACTCTCTAATACCTCAGGGCTATAATCAATACTGTTTTTACCATCAGAAATTTTAATCACATCTTTATCAATCTTTTTGAATTCATTAGATGATTTATTATAATGATTTACGACCGTGCTAATTGTTTTCCCTAACCTGTCATGGGAGTCTTTGTAGGCATTTAAGTGATTGGATAATTTATTGATGTTTTTCAAGATATCTTCAATTGACTTTTCTACCTTTAAATTATGTAATGCTTTCACTGTAATTTGAAGCATTGGAAATAGACTCATTGGAGACACAATCATAACCTTTTTTTCGTATGCATGAGATACTAAATCTTTTGAGTTGATTTTTAACGACCCTACTCTACTATTTAACAAATCTTGATACAACCCATCAGCAGGAATAAACATATAGGCATAATCAGTAGTTTTTTCGTTAGGACGTATGTATTTTGAAGTTTCGTCAATTCTTTGCGCCACATCTCTTTTGAACTTTTTTTCTAATTCTTCAATTTCTGCTTTGTCGCTACTTTCAATCATTTTATTATAGTTGTCCAATGAAAATTTTGCATCAATTGGAATAATGTAATCCCCAACTCTTACAATCGCATCAACTGCCTCTCCACTGCTAAAGTTGTACTGCATTTGAAAAAGTTCAGGAGGCAATACATTGGAAAGTAGATTTTCCAGCTGAATCTCTCCTAGAATCCCCCTCTGTTTTTGGTTGCTCAATATTTTTTCCAAAGTTTTCATCTGATTGGCAAAGCCTAAGACTTGCTCATTTGTTCCTTTTATTTTTTCTAATTCTGCAGTTACTTCTTTTATCACCTTGTTTGATGAAGAGAATTGCTTTTGCATATCTTCTTTTGAGCTTTCCTGAAAAGTATTGATTCCTTTATTAATATCTTTTAGTTTGTCCTCAATTTCTTTTCTTCCTTTTTCAGAATTTTCTGCTACCTCTTTCCTTATTTCTTGAATTTCTTTTCTCAGGTTTTCATTCAAGTTTAGTAAAAACTCATTTGAAGACTCTGTTTTTACATCAGGTTTTTTGAAGTAAATAAGCACAAATCCTACAATTAAAACTCCCAAAACAATATATTCCATAACTAAAATTTATATTTACAAAATAAGCACCAAAGTACCGATTTTTATTTTTCCGTACAACTCAATCACATTTTTATTTTTCATTCTTATACATCCGTGAGAGGCAGGACTTCCTAATCTTCCTTCTTCTGATGTGCCGTGAATGTAAATATAGCGTTTGTAGGAATCAATTCCTTCTCCTGTGTTCAGCCCTTTTTCTAACCCATCAAGCCACAAAACTCTACTTGTTATATCATCTCTTTTACTTTTAGTCGTGTCAGCATAAATGCGTGCAATTTCCCCATAGAATACCCTACCAATCATTCTTCCATTTATTGGTGTCTTATCCCCATATTTCCCTGCTACTTTATGAAGTCCAATAGGTGTTTTATTGCTTCCTGCTCTATTGCCAATTCCATATATTGATGTGGAAACAATATAATAATTCATTATTTCACCTTCCTTTATGTGATACATCTTTTGCTCACTAACACTTACATATAACATTTCATTAAATGTTTTTTTGCACTTGTTTTCTGTATATTCTTTAGCAATTTTAATGACATTTTCTTGTCCAGAACAACTTATTGAAAAACATAAAAACACTATTATTGTTAACGTTTTTATCATCACAATCTCCAATCAATTTCTTTCAAACCATTTTCTTTTAAAATAACATTAGTTTTTGAAAAATGCTTACAACCAAAGAAACCGTTATAAGCCGAGAAAGGAGAGGGATGAGGAGCAGTAAGAATATGGTGTTTATTTTCATCAATCAGTGTAGTTTTATTTTGCGCAAATCTTCCCCAAAGTAAGAAAACTACTCTCTCTTTTTTTGCAGAAATTTTACTTATTACAGCATCAGTAAAATTTTCCCAACCCTTACTTTGATGGGAGCCTGCTTGCCTTGCCCTTACTGTTAAAGTAGTATTTAGTAACAACACACCTTGTTTTGCCCAAGAAGATAAATTACCAGTTTCAGAGATTGGAATTTGCATATCAGAGGCTAATTCTTTAAAAATATTTTTAAGTGAAGGGGGAGGCTTTATATTATCTGGAACTGAAAAAGAAAGTCCATGCGCTTGTCCCTTTCCATGATAAGGGTCTTGTCCTAGAATAACGACCTTAACCTTCTCAAATGAAGTAAAGTTAAAGGCGTTAAAGATTTCATCTCCCTTAGGGTAAATACTATTTTCTTGCTTTTCTTGCACCAAAAATTGTTTTAGCTTTAAAAAATAATCTTTATTAAATTCATTTGATAAAACGATTTTCCAACTTGCTTCAATTTCTGGATCTATTGTACTCATTTATTATTAAAATGTCAATGTTCAAATATATGTAATCTAAACTTCAAAAAACAGAGATAAGCAAAACAAAATCTTTATTTTTGCGTTAAATTTTAGAAATCAATAATTTGTTATGAATCATAGAATCCTGCTAATCTCATTTGTATTGCTTTTTGTGCTTGCACTCTCTTCATGTGGAGTGTATGAAAAATGTCCTGGTAAAGGAAGTGTTGTAGAAAAATCAGAAACAAACGTATAAACCTTGTTTATATGAAGAAAGCCTGCTTCATATTACTTTTTATCCCTTTCCTCCTTTTTTCTCAAGAGCCACTTAAACGTACAAAAAAAATTCTGTACAAGAATGAAAGAAATGTTGGTCTAAATGTGCATTCATTAGGATGGGGAGTGCATGCAAGGAGAATATGGAATGACAATGTAAGATGGCAGTACTTTTTTGAATTAGATATAGTCAGTTTGAAACATCCAAAACAAGTAAAAACCATTAATGCATTTTTCAGTGATGCAAAAGGCTATGATTTTGGCAAACAAAATTCTACCTTTCTTTTAAGAAGCGGATTTGGTAAGCAACTTATACTATTTGATAAAGATGATTTTGGTGGTATTATGGTGAGTGCTATTGCAAGTGGTGGCGTGAGTGCAGCATTTTTGAAGCCGGTTTATCTGGAGATCTTGTATCAGGATGAGTACAGCAATGAACTTTATGTGGAAACGGAAAAGTATGACCCAACAGATGCTAATCATACACCTTATAGTATTTATGGGCGAGCATCTTATTTTGAAGGATTTGATGAAATGAAACTACAATTTGGAGGATATCTAAAAGGAGGATTTACTTTTGAATTTTCCAAAAAAGATGAAGTGATTAAATCAATAGAAACTGGTGTTTGCTTGGATGCTTACAAAATAGGAGAAAATGCAATGCTAAAAACTACAATTGGTAAAAAGTTGCCAATAATGGCAATTCAAAACAACAAAAAAACTTTCCTTACTTTTTACATTAATATGAATTTCTTTTTCGGAAAAAAATGGTAAAACCATCAACAATAAGAAAGCCAAAATGGCTCAAGGTAAAACTGCCTACAGGCAAGATCTACAAAGATGTAAAATCCCTTGTAAAAGGCAATAAACTACATACCATTTGCGAAAGCGGAAATTGTCCAAACATTGGGGAATGTTGGGGAGCAGGAACAGCCACTTTTATGATTTTGGGAAATATCTGTACGCGTTCTTGTGGTTTTTGCAATGTAATGACTGGCAGACCATTAGATGTTGATGTAGGTGAACCAAAAAGGGTAGCAGAATCTGTAAAACTGATGAAAGTAAGGCATGCTGTAATAACCTCAGTTGATAGGGACGATTTGAAAGATGGGGGAGCTGAAATTTGGGCACAAACAATTAACGCAATAAGGGATAAAAATCCAAGTACAACTTTGGAAACATTAATTCCTGATTTTAAAGGAAGAGAAGAAGATATTCAAAAAATAATAGATGTCAAACCTGAGATCGTTTCCCATAATTTGGAAACCGTTAGACGCTTAACTAAAAAGGTAAGAATACAAGCAAAATACGACAGAAGTTTACAGACATTACAAGTTCTAAGTGAAGGCGGTATGAAAACAAAATCAGGGATAATGCTTGGGCTTGGAGAAACTGAAGATGAAATTATTGCTACCATGCATGATTTAAAAAATGTGGGGGTATCCATTTTTACTATGGGTCAATACTTACAGCCAAGCACCAAACATTTAGATGTTGTTGAGTTTGTAGAACCCAAACAATTCCAAAAGTTGAAAGAAATAGGATTGAAAATTGGTTTCAGCTATGTAGAAAGCGGTCCATTGGTTCGTTCATCCTATCATGCAGAAAAACATCTTTTCTGAAAAAAGCAATCTTTTTCTTTTCTTGATGATTTTTAAGGATAATTATTATATTTGTTTCCTTGAAAATTATTTAAAAATCGAAAAAATATGAGCAATAGAATTTTACTTTTCATCTTCAGTTTCATCTTTCTTTCATCACTTAGTTTTTCCCAAGAAAAATGTGGATCTTATAAAGGATATTTGGAGGATGATATCAAAAACTACCCAGAATTTTATAAGAATCTAGAAAAATTAGATGCTGAATTAGAGAAAGCAAATAAAGATTTTCTAAAAAAGATTGTACGAGAAAAAACTGCTGATGGTAAAAAAGTTATTCCTGTAGTTGTACATGTAATATATGAATCGGTAAATAGTAGTGAGAACATTTCTGAATCAGACATACAGAATGCACTAAACGCCTTGAATCAGAATATTAATGGGCAATCTGATAAGTTTTTGCAAACTTTTCAAGCGCAGTTTCCAAAAACACCAGACGTATTTGCAGCGTTAAGAGGTGAAGCAAATGTTGAATTTCGTTTAGCAAGACTTACTCCTAGTTGTGATACCTGTACACCCCAACCTACAAATGGAATCGTAAGAGTGAAGTCAGATTTAACAAATGGAGCTGAGCCAAGAAACTTGATTAAAACATTGAGTTATTGGAATTCGTATCAGTATTTAAATATATGGGTTGTAAGGAATATTGAATCTAGTGATGGTGGTATAACATTAGGCTATGCACAATTCCCAGGACAAAGAATGTCAACAGATGGGATTGTTATTAGATTTAGTGAAATGAATGATCCTCAATCTACTACACTTACCCATGAGGTTGGGCATTGGTTAGGCTTATGCCATACATGGGATTGTGGCGGTGGTACTTGTGGTGATGATGGTGTTTTTGATACACCACCACAACATACTTCAAATGGATTCACTACAGATCCAGCAGCAGACCCGGCGACTCCATCTCCTTCAAAATTTCCTTGGCATGTTGGCTTACCTTCTGGTATATTTTATGGTTGTTTAGCTGATTCTTTAAATCCTGCAGGAGAAATGTTCATGAACTATATGGATTACACTAACGATGATTATTGTACTATGTTTTCAAAAGGGCAAGTGGATGTAATGAATACCACTTTAGCTGGCGATAGTGTTGAGTATGGCTTTAGAATGCACATTTGGTCGGAGGATAATATTCAAGCAACAGGAACTGCTGATGGATTTGTTGCACCAACTTGTACAAAAAATGCAAACTTTACAGATGGATTTGGTAATGCTTTTGAATCCATTTGCTTAGGGGAAAATATTTGGTTAAAATCAAATAAAGCTTCAGTATTTTCTGGTAATATCAACTCAATGACTTGGGATTTGAGCGATAATGGAAGTGGCTCATTCATATCTGGAGGTATTAATGATGACAATTCCTTATATACTTTTTCAGTTCCTGGAACTTATGATGTCTCACTAGTAGTCTCCTATGACGAAACAACAGAGTCAAAAGCTTATGCTCTTGCTGATTTGGATTTAACGAATGCTGCCTCTTATGATTCAATCTTTACTACAATCACAGTACAAGGCACACAAACTGAATTAAATACAATTGGAGCGGTAAATATTACTGCACATGCAATAGATAATCTGGGCGTGTATTGGGGTTTGGAAGACTCTACTTATTATAGAGGGGAGGTTGAAGAAAAAGTATATGTAGCTTATTATACCAATACCTGTACATCTACAACTGTTCATGAAGATTTCATTAGTGTAATGCCAGCTACTGCAACTAATAATGCTTCCTCTTACACTTATAGTTTTGAAAGTGCTTCCGATTTGAATGCTGATTGGGTAATAAGTGCTAATGAAAATGAAACCAACATCTGGGCTTTTAGCAGTTTTGAAGACAAAAGTTGGGAGCATGCTACTGGGGTTGCATCTCATGGAAATGCATCTGTAAGGATGCCTGCTAAAGATGGCAGTGTATTAGGAAGTGCTTCACTCATTTCTGCATCTTATGATTTGAGCGCTTTTTCAAATCCTGCTATAAAATTCTCTTGGAGTGGAGCAGCTGCAAATAGTAGTCCCTTAAATGAATTGAATGTTTATTATTCAAATGATTGTGGAGAAGGCTGGACGCTTTTAGGTGCGTTATCTTATGTTGATGTGGCAAATGCTGGATTGTACGATAGTCCATTTACACCTAGAGCAGATGAGTGGAATGACAGTATTATGTTTGACAGAAATGGTGCAAATGCATTGAAAAATGACAATATCCGCTTCAGACTTGAGCATGTAACTAGTGGCGTATCAAATAACTTCTACATTGACAATATACTTATTGGAGAAGAATCTTCACTAATTCAAACTTTGGATCAATCAGCTAAGTTGACAATTTATCCTAACCCAACTACTGGTTCTGCAAATATTATTATTAAAAATATGGTAGATAAGAATGTAAAAATAAAAGTAATGGATATTTTAGGAGCAGAGGTGCAATCGCTTTTTGATGGTAATGTAATGAGTAAACATCAAAACATTGCAACAGATTTATCCAAATTAGAAAATGGGATTTATTTTATCAGTATTTACTCTGAAGGAAAGACAGTATTTACTGATAAAATTGTATTGTTTAGATAGTTTTAGATTTTGATATAAAATAAAAAAGCCGAATTGTTCGGCTTTTTTTAATTAAAATATTCAAGTTTTAACTTACCTTCATCAAAAACAGCATAAGAGTTATGATGAATCCAATCTCCCAGATTGATATATTTAGTTTTCTGATCAATCTCTATCTCTAGCGGCAAATGCCTATGCCCAAAAACAAAATAATCTATATTAATTTCCTTTTTTTTCCTTTTACAATAACTAATAAGCCACTCTTTTTCTTCTCCTAAAAAAGGGTCTGGTTTTTCTTGATTTGCAATTCTACTCTTTTTAGACCAGAATTGTGCAATACAAACGCCAAAGTTAGGATGTAATCGTGCAAAAAACCATTGACATATTTTACTTGAAAATACTTTCTTTATCAGTTTGTAACCTACATCCTCAGGACCTAGTCCATCTCCATGGGCTAAAAAAATATTTTTTCCATTTTCACTCAGAATGCTTTTCTCCTCCAAGATATTTACCCCTATTTCTTTTGGTAAATAATCATACATCCACATGTCATGGTTCCCCCTAATTATATTGATTTCAATTCCTTCGTCCACTAGATTAGATAGCTTGGCTAAAAGGCGAATATGTCCTTTTGGGACAACTGTTTTGTATTCAAACCAAAAATCAAAAATATCACCCAAAAGATAAATGCTTTTGGCATTCTCTTTAATGCTGTCAAGCCAAGCGATAATGTGCTTTTCCCTTTCCAAACTTTTGGTGTGAGTTGGAACACCCAAGTGAAAGTCAGAAGCAAAATATAATTTAGTTCTTTGCATTAATCATCTAGTTTTTCTCTCAGTAATTGATTGCAAATTTTTGGATTGGCTTTTCCTTTGGAGAGTTTCATTACCTCACCCATAAAAAGCCCAATTAGTCCTTTCTTTCCATTTTTGTATTCAAGTACTTTTTCAGGGTATTTTGCAATAGCAACTTCTACAAAATCATTTAAAGCAGAATTATCGCTTTCTTGTATCCAATTGTTAGTTGTCGCAATTTCTTCTGCCGATAATTCATTATCAATCATAGAAGGGAATACCTTGGTAGTGGCTACAGAATTACTAATTCTTCCATCATCAATTAGCGCGATAAGTCCCGCTAATCTCTCAGGGGTTATGCTAAAATCAGCAATTATGTTAGCAGTTTCATTTAAGTAAGATTTGATACTTCCATTTACAAAATTTGCAGCTGCTTTATAGTTTTTTGTAAGCTCACATAAACTGTCAAAGTAAAGCGCAATACCTTTTTCATCTACTAAAATATTTGCGTCATAATCCGACAAGCCGAATTGTTCTGTGAATTTGAGAAAAAGTGCTTTTGGAAGTGCAGGAAGAGTTGCTTTTATTTTTTTAATATAATCTTCACTAACAATTATTGGTTGCAAATCGGGCTCTGGAAAATACCTATAATCATTGGCCTGTTCCTTATGACGCATGGAGATAGTACTATTATCAGTTGCATTAAAACTTCTAGTTTCGTGTTTTATCTTACTACCATTCTCTATTAAGTTAGTTTGTCTTTTAATCTCAAATTCAATGGCACGTTTTACATTTCTGGTAGAGTTCATATTTTTTACTTCCACCTTTGTGCCGAATTTTTTTTCTCCTTTTTTTCTTAGAGAAATATTTGCATCACACCTTAAAGATCCTTCTTCCATATCCCCATCACAAATATCCAAATAACGCACTAATTTTCTCACCTGATTTATGTAATTATGAGCCTCATTAGCAGAGCGAATATCAGGTTCTGATACTATTTCAAGAAGGGGAACGCCAGCACGATTCAAATCAACCAAAGTGTTGAAAGGATCCAAATCATGAATACTTTTTCCGGCATCTTCCTCCATATGGATGCGTGTGATTTTTATTTGTTTTGCATTCCCCTGATCATCTTTAATTTCAATACTCCCGCCATTACAAATTGGGGTAGTATCTTGGGTAATTTGATAGCCTTTTGGTAAATCAGCATAAAAATAATTCTTCCTTGCATATTCATTTCGCTCCCTTATTTTAGCACCTACCGCAAGCCCTAACTTTATAGCAAACTCAATTACTTTTTCATTAGCTTTTGGAAGCGTTCCAGGATGCCCTAAAGTGATAACTGAAGTTTTTGTATTAGGAGTCGCACCATAGATATTCTCATCAGAGGAATAAGCTTTGGTTTTAGTTAAAAGTTGTGCATGTACTTCTAAGCCAATTACTGCTTCATATTGATTTTCTGTATTCATTTACTCAAAAATAATTTTTCCGTTTTCAACAATCTCTTCCTTATTTTTCAAACTGTAAAAATACATTCCATTTGCTAAATTCCCTCTTGAAACCTTATTGTTTATAATATTTTTTTGTAGTACTTTTTTTCCAAACATATCATAAAGTATTATACTAGTTGCATCTTTATTATTAGTTTTGAACCCATTCATTGTAGGGTTTGGGAATATTAAATTTGTTTCTTTTTCTATCTCGTATGTGTTTAAAGGGAACGACCCACTAAAAACATAAAGTCCTGTTTGCATATCAGAAACTAAAATACTTGAGAATGCATGACTTTGTTTATTCCAAAAAGGGTATACACCCCACGCGCCTTTATAGGAGGAATGATTGTTTGGCAGGTATGTATCATAATATAATATTTCAAAAGGGTTTGTAGGATCAGCAATATTAAACACTCTTAACCCGTCATGATAATAAGAAACAAATAACAAATTATCTTTAATAATTGCATTGTGTGCCATAGAATTGGGATCTATTCCTGAGTTAAAAGTAGAAAGAATAGTGATATTGTTAAAATTACTAACATCTAAGAGTTTTATATCGTAACCATGATTCTCATCTAACATAGCATAGACTGTTCCATCATTATTTAACCAGCCAGAATGGTTATATCCTGCATCAGGATAAGAAATTAACGATCCTAATTCAATTGGAGCCATTCCTCCTGCAAGATCAAGGTAATGAAAGTCTAAAATTCTAAACCCATCATTACCACAATTAAGATATGCAGTGTCATTTCGAACATAAGCATCATGAACATGCCCTACATCATTATAGGTGTATAATAGAGAAGGGTTTAAAGGATCTAGTAAAGAGTAAATTTCCATAGCAGAAGAAAAATTATTTGGATTAGTATGTTTTACTGCACATACGTATAATTTGGCGGTTGCAGTATCAATAAAGATATTATGGGATTTGGTAAAAAGCACATCTGAATCATATACTACATTTACCGAGTTTGGAAGATTACTTATGTCTATTATTTGTAAAGTACTTGTATTCCCTTCATCACAAACAGCATACAAGTAGCCATTATAATCGTGATAATCTCTATGAACCACACTGTTTCCGGCATAAGCTCCGGCTACAAAAGCTACTTGGCTTGTAGTTACAGGATTTGTGACATCAAAAAAATGTGTTCCAGATGTAGACCCAATTATAGCAATCTCTACTCCATTCACTTCCACTCCCCAAATCTCATTATATGTATTGTCATATTGCCATGATGGTGTTAAAGTAGTGTCTTGCCAATTATAAAGTGGAGATAATTGCCAAGAAGGGAATGTTTGAGTAAAAGACAGTTTAATAATAAAAAAATTAATAAATGTGAGAATGATTAGTTTTTTCATACTTTAAATAGATGCAATTAATTTTTTAATAATTATAGTGAGTTTAGGTTCCGTAACTCGAGCTACACTTTGAACATCTTCATGGGTTACTTTTTTAATTTTTCCTGGGACTCCCAAATCTGTAATTACTGAGATGGCAAAACAAGGAATATTCATATGCCGAGCAACTACTATTTCTGGAACAGTTGACATTCCTACAGTATCGCCTCCAATTTTTCTAAAATAAAAGTATTCAGCAGGGGTTTCCAATGTTGGGCCTGTCACAGCAACATACACACCTTTCTGTAATTTAATATTTTTCTCAGCTGCTATTTGCTCTGCTTTCTTAATCATATCTACGCAGTAAGTTTCGCTCATGTCAGGAAATCTTGGACCTAATTCATTATTATTTTTCCCAATCAAAGGGTTCGGAATAAGATTGATGTGGTCATTTATAATCATCAAATCTCCAATCTCAAAATCAGGATTTACACCACCACTTGCATTAGAAACAATGAGATTTTTGATCCCTAGAAATTTCATTACTCTAACAGGAAAGGTAATCTTTTCAGCAGTATAGCCTTCATAATAATGAAAACGACCCTGCATTGCCACTACCGATCTACCGCCCAAATCTCCAAAGATTAATCTACCAGAATGTCCTTCCACAGTAGAAGTAGGGAAATTTGGAATGTCTTCATACGAGATAGAATGATTGATTTCAATTTCCTCAACTAATCCTCCCAAACCAGTACCTAATATAATACCAATATCAGGTGCCTCATTGAATTTTTCCTTTAAAAAATCAGCAGTTTGTTGTATTTGATCTAACATAGTTTAGTATTTGTTTATCAAAATTCTCTTTTTCCTCTAGCTCAGTTTCAATTGGGATAACATATAGGTTTGTGTCTTCAAAATCATTTTCAAAAGTCTTTAATTTTACAGCATCTTTTTCGGTGGTCAAGATAAGTTTTTTTGCAGAGTTATCCTGGTTGTATTGCTTTAAGATTGCGCTTATGTCTGATTCTGTATAATTGTGATGATTAGCAAATTGCATCAGAGCAATGTCATGCCCATCTTTTTCCAATTTTTTAATTAATGGATTTGGATTTGCAATTCCACTTACCAAAGTGATACTGTATCTTTCTTCATCTAATAATTCAGTATTATTTGAGAAACATTTCCAATTTTTGTACTTTATATTACTAAAATAGCATCTTTGCGTTATAAAAACACCTAATTGCTGGATAATGCCTTTTTTCTCTGTTGGGTTCAAATCTTTTGGCGATTTACTAACGATTATAATATTAGCTCTTTCACTTGCTTTTATACTCTCACGTAATGTACCCATTGGTAATAAAAAATCTTTATAGTAGGGTAAATGATAGTGCGTAAGTAGAATATTTAACCCTGCGATTACGCTTCTGTGCTGAAAGCCATCATCCATTAAAATCAAATCAATCTCAGGATAATTTTTAATAATTCTCTCAATTGCCCTTGTTCTGTTTTCGTCAACTACTACTAAAGCGTTTGGGTGTTTTTGTTTTAGTAAGAGTGGCTCGTCACCAACATCTCCTGCTTTATTACCTATCTCTACTATTTTAAAACCTTGGGTTTTTCTGCCATACCCTCTACTTAATATTGCAGTTTTGTAATCACTTAAAAGCGAAACAACATAATCAGTTAGTGGTGTTTTTCCTGTACCTCCAGCCGACAAATTACCAATACAAATAATTGGAAGATCATACTCTTTACTAGCTAATATACCCATATCAAAAAGTAAATTTCTGATATTAGTAATTATCGCATACAAAAAGGAAAAAGGATATAGCAATAATCGCATAAGGCAAAGATACAATTAGTTGTTAGTTGATTGTTGTTAGTTGGCGGGAGATTTTGTATTTTTGGAAAATGGAAATAAAAGAGATTACGAATTATTTAGAAAGCATTGCCCCCTTATATTTACAAGAAGAATATGACAATTCGGGTTTGCTTGTAGGAAGTGTAAATGCAGAGGTGAGAGCTGCTTTAATTACAGTTGATTGCACTGAACCAGTTGTTGAAGAAGCGATAAATTCTGGATGTAATCTAATCATTGCTCATCATCCTATTATTTTTTCAGATCTTAAAAAACTCAATGGAAACAATTATGTTGAGCGTACCATCATAAAGGCCATTAAAAATGATATAGCGATTTATGCCATTCACACTAATTTGGATAATGTAATAAATGGGGTGAGCGCCAAAATTGCAGAACGCTTAGGATTAGAAAATTGTAAAATTCTCTCGCCAAAAAAGGATTTGTTAAGACAGTTGGCTGTTTATTGTCCTAGATCAGATGCGGATAAAGTAAGAAATGAACTTTTTAAGGCAGGAGCTGGTGATATCGGAAATTATGATCAATGTAGTTTTACTTCCAGTGGGGAAGGTACTTTTAGGCCAAATGAAGGTTGCGATCCTCATTTGGGAAAAATTGGTGAGCGTCACATAGAAAAGGAAGAAAAAATAGAGGTGATTTTCCCTAAACATAAAGAGCAGAACATTATTTCCACTATGAAAAACGTTCACCCTTATGAAGAGGTAGCCTATCAAGTCTATATTTTAGATAATGTTTACGAGCATGTTGGGTCAGGAATTGTTGGGCAATTGTCTAAAGAAATAGATACAATATTATTTCTAGAGATGTTAAAAAGCAAAATGAAAACCGATTGTGTTCGCCATAGTAAAAAGGTAAAAAATCAGATAAAGACTGTAGCTATTTGTGGAGGAAGTGGAAGTTTCTTGCTTTCAGATGCGAAAAGAGCAAAAGCAGATATTTTTATCACAGCAGATTTTAAATATCATGAGTTCTTTGATGCAGAAGATGATATCATTATTGCTGATATTGGACATTATGAAAGCGAGCAGTTTACAAAGGACTTACTTTATGATTTGCTTACCAAAAAATTTAGTAAATTTGCCGTCCAATTATCAAAAGTGAATACAAACCCAATAAATTACTTTTAAAATATGGCAAAAACCGCAACAAAAACTAGCAAAAAAGCTACTAGCGTAACAGTTGAAGATAAATTAAAAGCCCTTTATCAATTACAATGTGTTGATTCTGACATTGATAATATTAGAGTGGTAAGAGGTGAGCTTCCTTTGGAAATTCAAGATTTAGAAGATGATATCTCAGGATTGAATACTAGAATTGACAAACACAAAGATGAATTAGAGGTGTTGGAAGAATCTCTTTCTGCTTCCAGATTAAAGAAAAAAGATGCAAAAGCACTTATTAAAAAGTATGATAAGCAGATTGCAAACATTAAAAATAACCGAGAATACGAATCTCTTTCAAAAGAAATTGAATTTCAAAATTTAGAAATTGAGCTTTGCGAGAAAAAAGAAAAAGAAATCAAGGCAAAGAAATTGATGAAAGATGAGGTGATAACTGGAACAAAAGACAGTTTAAAAGAAAGAAAAAAAGAGCTTAAAATAAAAAATTCAGAGTTAGACGAAATTACCAAAGAGACAGAAAAAGAAGAAAAAAGTTTGATGAGAAAATCAAATAAAGCACAGGGAGTGATTGAAGAACGCTTGTTGACTGCATACAATAGAGTCAGATCAAGTGTAAGAAATGGATTAGCGGTGGTTTCAGTTGATAGAGACGCTTGTGGAGGCTGCCAGAACATCATTCCAGCCCAAAGGCAATTAGATATTAGAATGCATAAAAAAGTAATTGTTTGTGAACATTGTGGCAGAATTCTAATTGACGCCAATATGTTTGAAAAATAAGATGCAACAAATCTCACAGGATTTAAAAGGGGTTTCATATATTTGAAATCCCTTTTTTAATGCCATGAAAAGAATTTTAGCGTTTCTACTTTTTATATGTAATTCTCATTTACTATCAGCTTCTTTCCAAATGAATGAGAATATGCAGCATGCTTATCTTGCTATAATAGATTTGCAATTTGAGAAAGGACAATCTTTTATTGATTTGGAAAAACAACACAATTCTCAAAATGGACTTATACAGTTAACTGAAAATTATATTGATTTTCTATCTTTAATTATCGGGGAAGAAAGGCAGCTTTTTAGAAAGATTTCTTCCAACAAAAATAAGCGACTTGCCATTATTGAGAAATGTGATAAAGATTCCCCATACTATTTGTATGCAAAAGCAGAGATTAATTTACAGTGGGCTTTTGCTCGACTGAAATTTCAGGAATATTTTTTAGCAACTTACGAAATCCAAAAGGCTTATTTTCTTTTACAAAGAAATCAAGAGCAATTTCCTGATTTTCATCTCAACAAAAAAGGCATGGGGTTATTGCATTGCCTTATAGGGTCTATTCCAGAAAATTATCAGCGGATAGTAAATAGCATTGGAATAGATGGTCGTATAAAACAGGGGTTAACAGAGTTAGATGAACTACTTTTTCTTACTAATAAGAATGAAAATTATAAGTGCTATAATACAGAACTGCTTTTTCTGATATCTTTTTTGGAGATGAATTTAACTATAGATAAAGATCGTTTCCAAAATTCCTTAAAAGGAATTGGTGAAAAATACAAACAGCATATTTTACTGAACTTTGCAGCAGCACGACTTTCAACTGTTTTAGGAAAAAATGAATTGACCATTCATATTTTGAAAAACCGACCTCATCTCAATGGTCAATATCATTTTACTTATTTGGACTATCTGATGGGGATGTCCTACCTCTACAAATTAGACTTTGAAAACTCAAAGCAAAAATTCGAACTATTTTTAAGCAGTTTCAAAGGAGAAAATTATATCAAGTCTACTTATCATAAGTTAGCTTGGATTGCTTTCTTAACTAATGATATAAAGATGCAGGCATTTTATTTTGAAAGAACAAAAAGTATTGGAGAGTCTAATTTGGATGAGGATAAGCAAGCACTAAAACAAGCAAAAACAGGTAAAATACCTCATCCTACCTTGCTTAAGAGTCGACTATTTTATGATGGTGGTTATTATCAGAAATCATTAGATGAATTGAAAAAGATAGAAAAACAGATACTCTTTTCAGATAATGAAGACACCATAGAATTTTGGTACAGAAAGGGGAGGGTCTCCCAAAAATTAGCAAGGCCCTTAAATGAGATTCTATCCTATTTTTCAAAAAGTTTTGCATTAGGAGCAAAATCTACTTCTTATTTTTCTTCAATGTCTGCTTTACAAATTGCTATTGAGTATGAAAAAAATGGAGAATACAAAGACGCAGAATCCTTCTACAAAAAATGTTTAAGTATGAAGGGTTTTGATTATCAAAGAGGGATTCATCAGAAGGCGAAAGCAGGACTAGATCGAATTGCTAATTAATATCTTAGTCCTAAGGTAAACAACAAGTTATGTGAAGTTGAAATTATTGTGCTTGCACCTATCAAGTCAGGGTTGTACATAAAATGTTCATCACTTCCTTCTGTAAGCACATATGCAAAATCAACAATTAAATACCCTCTATCTATTCCGAAACCAAAAGTATAACTCTTTCTCTCTAGTTCAATATTTTCTTTAAAAGGACTACCATAAAGCGCATATCCTCCTCTTATTCTAAATGGTTTGTATTTCAGTTCTCCACCTAATTTAATGTTAGTTGCTTTTGTATAAGTTGAATTAATGATTTTATTCTCCTCTGTAAATTTATAAGAGTCAGAATTAAATTTAGCTGAAGCATAATCAATCATCTCAATGTCAGCAGTTATTAATGCCTTCTTTTTAATGTTTATTGCTGCACTACCCATGGCTTTCCATGGCGTTTTTAATTCATAATTAAAATAACCAAAAGGTGAGGCGTTATACATTATTCCTAGTGTATCATTCCAATTTGCTCTTATAGAAGTACTGTATTCATCTTCCATATCATAAAAAGTAGGAGAGTGAAGCGCTCCTCCAACTTTTACCCAATCATTCAATCGAGCAATTATCCCTAATTTCAAATTCAACCCATTCCCAACTGTTGAGAATTCTTCCTGATACTCAAAACTTTGCAAATGAGTAGAAGTATCGGCAAATTCACTTTCGGTATAAGTAGATTTTTCATAATACTCAATATTTGGAATGCCAAAAGTTGCTCCCAAATAAATTTTATCCTCAAAAGATGTTCCTACAGCAAAAACATATTCCCCACTATTTCCACTTGATTCAATGATTTTCTCTTGTCGTTTACTTAAATTGGAATTCAAATTGGAAATGTAAATTCCGTTATCAATGGTATCAGTTGGATCAAAAAGATAAGTGTTCCAAGCCAAGAGTTCAGCAAAACCATCCAAATTATTAATTACCCCTTGAGTATTTGCATTTGCAACAAAATGATCAATTAAAGAACTACTACTATTATAACCATTAATGTAAGTTCTACTCTTGTAGTTAGCGATCCTATTGTAGCCAAGAGCCATATTTATTCTTTTCCACTGTTTATCATTCTTTGGAGAGGAAACCACATAACCCAAATTAGTAAAATTTGCATGCCTACTTTCATCCGTATTTTTCTCACCAGCAAAAAATGAAGTTGTTGTATTATTATAAATTGAAGGACTAAAACTGAGTTCACTAAACTGATAAAAACCAATACCTGCCGGATTATAACTTAGAGTTGTAAAATCACCACCTAATGCTCCATAAGCTCCCGCCATTGCAGAAAACCTTGCTGTACCTAAAATATCGGACTTTGAATATCTAAGGGCGTCAATTTCAGTTTGTGCATTGGAAGAATAAAAAAGTGAAATGCTTAAAAAGGCGAGAAGTAATTTCTGCATTTTGTTATTTTCTTGGTTTTACACTTCTGTTTTTTGAGCCAGAAGATCCAGAGCCTCTATTGACTGAACTTCCTCTCGAATTATTATAGCTTCTATTTGAGTTAGATTTTGGCTTTGTGTATGCACGATTGCTATTTGTATTTTCTTTGTAAGTATTTGTTTTAGTATTAGAACGATTGGTCTTATAAGTATTTGTTTTCACTCCCTTCTGGGTAGTAGAAGATTTTGAAATATTTGACTTTGTAACTGCTCGGCTTGTGTTTATTTTTACACTACTATTCGTATTACTTTTTATTTGTCTTTGGGTTATTTTCTTATCTACAACTCTATTAAACTTATCATATTTAGAGGTCTTATTATTTGTAGTACTAACAACACTTTTTACGGATCTATTGCTATTTGCTGTAGAAGACAAGGAGCCTCTTGGGCCATAATAGATGGAATTGTTATCATAACTATTGTTGTAACTGTAAGTGTCTGAGTAATTATAGTGATGTTGACCATAATGATTCTGATGCCAATGATGATGATTGTAATGATTATAATATGGAGAATAATAGCCCGAATACCCCCAACTATAATATGGAGAATAGAATGGATTGTAATAGTTATAACCATAATAAATACTCATACCACAATGATAAGGATTATAGGAATACCAATAATAATCGGTATATAATCCGCTATAATAACTCATACTCCAAACAGGTCTGTGGAAGCGTCTTATTCTTGCAGAATAAGAGAAATCGTAATAATCATCAGCCTCATAATAATCCCCATAATAATTGTTAATTATTGTTCCATATTCAGATGTGTCACTCACTACTTCATTGCTTTCGTATTCTGAATCCTCAGTTGTATAATCCTCAAACTCAGTAAACTCATCTTGCGTTAGATAATTAGCATCTTCATAGCTTTTCGTGTAGTAAACTGTAGTGCATGAACTCAGTAAAATTGCGAATAAAACGAAAAAAGAGGTTGTTGTTTTCATGGGTTTATTTTTTAATTTGAACAAAAGAAACAAAGATAGTTTAATTTCATTAAATTTGGCTTTTCAAATTTGATAACGAAAAATCATTAGTAAAATTACAATTTTTAGTATAAATGGCAAAAAATCTGACGACTAGAGAAAGCGACTATTCCAAATGGTATAATGACATTGTGCAACAAGCCGAATTGGCAGAAAGTTCAGGAGTAAGAGGGTGCATGGTTATCAAGCCCTATGGCTATGCAATATGGGAAAAAATGCAGGCTGCTTTAGATAAAATGTTTAAAGACACAGGGCATCAGAATGCTTATTTCCCAATTTTTATACCAAAATCCTATTTTAGTAAAGAAGCAAGTCATGTAGATGGTTTTGCAAAAGAATGTGCTGTTGTTACTCATTATAGACTCAAAAATACTGAAGACGGTAGTGGAATTGAAGTTGATCCTACCGCAAAATTAGAAGAAGAACTTATTGTGCGCCCAACATCTGAAACCATTATTTGGGATACTTATAGAAGATGGATTCAGTCGTACAGAGATTTACCAATATTATGCAATCAATGGGCAAATGTTGTGAGATGGGAAATGCGTACACGTTTATTTCTAAGAACAGCCGAATTTCTTTGGCAAGAAGGGCATACAGCTCATGCTTCAGAGGAAGAAGCCATTGATGAAACCAAGAAGATTTTAGATATATATGCTGACTTTGCTGAAGGTTTTATGGCTATGCCGGTTGAAAAAGGAACCAAAACAGAGGAGGAAAGATTTGCAGGGGCTATAGAAACTTATTGTATTGAAGCATTGATGCAAGACGGGAAAGCTTTACAAGCAGGAACTTCTCACTTTTTAGGACAAAACTTTGCAAAAGCCTTTGATGTAAAATTTGCAACAAAAGAAGGTAAGCAAGATTTTGTTTGGGCAACTTCTTGGGGCGTATCAACCCGTTTGATGGGAGCATTAATTATGACACATTCTGATGATAATGGCCTAGTATTACCTCCAAAATTAGCTCCTTTCCAAGTGGTAATTGTACCAATTTATAAAGGAGAAGAACAATTAAAACTTATCAGTAATAAAGTATCAGAAATTCAAAAAGCATTGCAAGAAAAAGGTATTTCAGTAAAATATGACGATAGAGATACACATAAGCCAGGATGGAAATTTGCAGAATATGAGCTAAAAGGTGTGCCAATTCGCCTAGCAATTGGTCAAAGAGATTTAGAAAATGGAACCATTGAAGTTGCTAGAAGAGACACTTTGGAAAAAGAAAGCTATCAGATTACTGACATTGAAAATAAAGTTGAACATCTTTTAACGCAAATTCAGGAAAATTTGTACAAAAAGGCACTTACGCGAAAAGAAGAGAAAACATATAAAGCAGACAATATTGAAGAATTTGAAGCATTAGTTGAGAAAGGCGGTTTTGTTTGGGCGCATTGGGATGGAACTAGCGAAACGGAAGAAAAGATTAAGCAACAAACAAAAGCAACAATAAGATGCATTCCAATTGAAAAAGAGGAAGAGTTGGGTAAATGTGTTTTTAGCGGGAAGGCATCTAATCAAAGGGTGCTATTTGCAAAATCTTATTAGTATCGAGAATGAAATATTAGATTTATGAAGGTAGAAAGTATGCACAAAAAAAAGATGTATATTGGAAAAATCAAAGGGTTTTTCCGAACTGAAAAAATTATTGAAAATAAAGACTGAACACTCTAAATTTTAATTTGCAACTCCCACCAATAAATGATATTAATGCGGTTTCCGCTCATCAAATATTGGAGATGACTTCTACCAAAAAATAAGAACAGCAAAGCGGTTGGGCTACAAATTTTCTTTTGAAAAATAAAGACATCTAAGAGTTTGCTAAAGATGAAAAATAGTATAGATTTGCAAACTGTTTTTTTTGAAATGATGGCCCGTTCGTCTAGTCAGGTCAGGACGCCAGGTTTTCATCCTGGTAACAGGGGTTCGAATCCCCTACGGGCTACTAAAATTTATTAACTATGGCAAATCATAAATCTGCAATAAAACGCATAAGACAATCTGAAAAAAGAAGATTGTTCAACAAGTATTATCATAAAACTGCAAGAAATGCAGTAAGAAAATTAAAAGCATTAAACTCAAAAAAGGAAGCAACTGAATTATTTCCTAAAGTTGTTGCAATGTTGGATAAATTAGCAAAAAGAAAGATTATTCATAAAAACAAAGCAGCTAATTTGAAGTCAAAATTAGTAAAACACTTAAACGCTTTAAAATAAATATTTTTTGAGTAAGGAATAAAAAGGTCTGCCTATGTGCAGGCCTTTTTTTATTACTTATATTCGCGTCATTAAAAAAAAAGAAAAGTAAAATGTTGCTTATTTATACTCCTAGAATTACACCAAGGCATAAGTATATATTTAAGCTTTTTTTTGAAGAACTTTACAAAGTTGATTTTCAAATTACAACTGATTTAGATAACTTCCAAAAGTATGAAAGCGCAAAGCTAAATTATTCAAACCATCAGTTTTCTCAGGAACTTTTTATTGAAAGCTATGGATTAATGGATGAAAAAGGAATTAATCAGCAAGAAATAAATGTAGAATTTGAAAATGATATTCCTGTATTTTATCAGGCACAGTCTGATGCCACAATGTCATTTGATGTTTTTTCTGCTTCTTTCTATTTGGTAAGCAGATATGAAGAGTATCTTCCTTTTGTGAAAGATTCTCATCAAAGGTTTCAAGCTGAAAACGCTTTGGCATATAAGCATGAATTTTTACAAAAACCAGTTGTAAATATCTGGGCAAAAATGTTGATTGAGAAAATAAGTCAAAAGCACCCTCAATTAGAGATTGGTTATCCTAAATATCAATTCATCTCGACTATAGATATAGATAATGCTTATTATTATTTAGAAAAAGGATTTGTGCGTTCAGTTGCTGGATTTTTGAGTTCTATTTTTAGTTTAGATTTTACAGGTCTAAAGCAAAGAGTAGCTGTATTGCTAGGGAAAGAGAAAGATCCTTATGATACTTACAATATGCAACTGCAATTGCAAAAAACGCATAATTTGGAAGTGATTTATTTTATTCTTTTGGCAGATTACGGATTAAATGACAAGAACACCTCCTTTACAAAGCGAAAATTTCAACTTCTGATAAAACTCTTAGCAGATTTTGCAAGCATTGGTATTCATCCTTCTTATGGCTCAAATGCTAACTATAAAAAATTGCCTAAAGAAATTGGTAGGCTAGAAGGAATAACCAAAACAGAAGTGACAAAAAGTAGACAACATTTTTTGAAACTTACACTGCCAGAAACTTATAATCATTTATCCGATTTAGGTATAAAGGATGATTACACTATGGGTTATGCATCTGCAGTTGGTTTTAGAGCAAGTATTTGTTCGTCCTTCACTTTTTTTAATTTAGATACAGAAAGCATCCTACCTTTAAAAATTCATCCTTTTGCAGTGATGGACGCCACACTTTTATATTATCTACAGCTAAGCCCTCAAGTATCATTGGGTAAAATCAAACAGTTAGTAAAAGAAGTGAAAAATGTGAACGGGACTTTCATTTCTCTGTGGCATAACGATACTTTCAGCAATTTCAAACAATGGGAGGGCTGGCAAAGCGTTTATGAAGAAATGATTAAAGTGGCAAAATAGTGATTAAGTTTTTTGCAAATAATGAGATTGACAAACAAAGATGGGATAGTTGTTTGGAGCAATCTGAGGACGCAAAGGTTTATGCATATTCTTGGTATTTAGATGTTGTTTCTCCAAACTGGGCAGCATTAATAGAAGATGATTATAAATCTATTTTCCCAATACCAATAAAAAAGAAATTTGGGATTTCATATATCGCTCAACCACTTTTCACCCAACAATTAGGCTTGTTTTCTATTGATAAAGTTTTAGCTGTTCAGCTGTTTCTAGAAGCAATACCTAAGAAGTTCTGGCTAAGAAGTTTGCAAATTCATAGCGAATTAAAAAATATTCAAACAAAAGATAATTTTGAGTTGGATGTCTCAACAGATATTGATAAAATTAGAAAAAAATATTCCCAAAATGTAAAAAGGAATTTAAAAAAGGCGGCAGAACAACAATTCACAATTAAGGAATGTGATAACAAATCATTAATTCAGCTTTTTAAGGAAGATAAAGGGAAAGAAGTAATGGGAATGAACAATAAGGCGTATTCTATTTTATCAAATCTACTAGATAAATTAAAGGAAAAGAAAAAGGGAAATTGTTATGGTCTTTTCAAAGACACAAAGCTTATTAGTGGAGCTTTTTTTGCCAATTGCTTTGGAAGATCAATCTATCTTTTTTCCGCATCAAATGCTTATGCAAAAGAAGTTGGCGCGAATCATTCTTTAATTGACTCTTATATTCAACATTATAAAAAAGAATCTGTAATTTTGGATTTTGAAGGATCTATGATCCCTTCATTAGCAAGATTTTATGCCTCATTTGGTGCAGTAAAAAAATCATATTATCTTATAAAAAGAAAGTCATGGAAATAATCAATTTAGGAGAACAAAACTCAATATTTAATCACTTTATTAGAGAGATAAGAGATATAGAAATTCAAGATGATGCAATGCGCTTTAGAAGGAATATAGAGAGAATAGGAGAGATTTTTGCTTACGAAATCAGTAAAAGAATGGAGTATCAGAATAAGGAAATAACAACTCCACTTGGGATTTCCGCAGAAAGTTTGATGAAAGAAAAACCAGTACTAGCCACTATACTAAGAGCTGGACTACCATTACACCAGGGATTGCTGAATTATTTTGATAGTTCGGATAATGCGTTTATTTCTGCATACAGAAAACACAGCAAAGGAGGTAATTTTGAAATTAAGATTGAATATATGGCATCTCCTAACTTAGATGGGAAAACCTTGATTCTTTGTGATCCTATGTTGGCTTCTGGTTCTTCTATGATTTTAGCTATGGAAGCTATCCTTAGCAGAGGAACTCCAAAACATATTCATATTGTAGGGGTGATTGCTTCTTCTGAAGGGATTGAGTATGTTAAAGAAAATATACCAATGCAAAACTGTACGCTATGGATTGGCGCAGAGGATGCTGAAATGACACCCCAATCATATATCGTTCCAGGCATAGGAGATGCTGGAGATTTAGCATACGGAAATAAAGATTGAACAGATAAGATTAATTGAATTAAGTTTAGATTTCTCCAATATTTTTTACGAAATTGCGGCTCTTTTTAACCTACAAAAAAAGTAAGAGTCGTGTCAATTTTTCTAAAAATATTAGTAGTTGTATCATTGAGTAGTGTCAAATTTTTATTTGCTATACCGCTTTCTATTATACGATATGATTTTAATTTTCTACAGACTTTTCTTTATTCAGTTATAGGTGGTGTAATTGGTGTTTTTATAGCTTCTTATGTAAGTGAGAAAATTTCAAAATTTTTTACAAGCAAATCAAAAAGGAAAAAGAGGGGTGTCAGAAAAAAAATTGCGATAAAAACTGCTAGAAAGTATGGTTTGTTTGGAATAACATTTCTTACCCCAATTTTTTTATCTATACCTATAGGGACTTATTTAGCCCTTCATTTCTTCCCGAATAAGAAAAAAACAATACCCATTCTAATTACTTCAGTTGTTGGATGGTCTTTCGTGCTGTCAGTTGCATTAACTGCTTTTTAGCAGATGATTAAGCATGTCTTTTTTGATTTAGACCGAACGATCTGGGATTTTGAAAAAAATTCTCATGCAACACTATTAGAACTTTGTAATAAGTACCATCTCAATAAATTAGGAATATCTACTTATTCTGAATTTATAAAAAGTTACAAAAAGATAAATGAAAAATTATGGGATTTGTATAGAGTAGATAAGATTGCCCAAAAAGATTTAAGAAGAGAGCGATTTCAGCAAACACTCTCAATGTATAATATTAATAATCTTGAACTTGCTGAAAAAATTGGAGAGGATTATATTGAAATTTGCCCAAGAAAAACAAATGTATATCCTTATACTTATGAAGTTTTAGATTATCTAAATAATAGATATCAGCTACATATTATTACTAATGGATTTCATAAAACACAACATGTAAAATTAGAATTTTCTAAATTAACCCCTTATTTTAATCAGATAATCACATCTGAACAAGTTGGATTTAAAAAACCAAATCCTAAAGTTTTTGAATACGCTCTTTCAAAAGCAAATGCTAGTGCAGAAGAAAGTATTTATATTGGAGATGATTTGGAAGTAGATATTTTAGGATGTCAAAATTGTGGAATAAATGGTGTGTATTTTAATCCTTCAAAAGAAAAACACAATGAGAGCCCTAAATTTGAGATTAGTTGTTTGTCGGAATTAAAGGAGTTATTTTAAAGCTTCCTTTTTTTAGATCTTCCCAAAAATTAGGGTAGGATTTATTTACTACTTCCACATCATTTATTTGAAATTCTCCAGAAATTAAGCTTAATGGGGCAAAACTCATAGCCATTCTATGGTCTTTATAAGTTTCAATTATTTTAGTAGAGTCCATTTTTAGTAATTCATTTTCAACTGCCTTTATTCTATTAGTTTCTTTGTCTTTTAAAGTAGCTAGTCCTGATAATTTTGAATCCTTACCCAATCCAAAAAGAGTGCATTTTAAAGGCTGATATAAATCTGGGGTTTCTAGTAAATCAATTGTTTCAGGAATAAGAAGAACCTCCTTTTTTGTTAAAATTAAAGCTTCCTCCTCAAAGGTTGAATAAACTCCTAATTTCTCATATAATTCCATCACTTTTTTATCTCCTTGAATTGAATTTTCAGAAAGGCCATTTAATTTTATCTTACAATTATCAGATAGTGCTGCAATTTCGAACCAAAAAGATGCAGCTGACCAATCTGATTCTACTACATAATCTTTTGCAATATATTCTTGATTTTGAATGGATATAATATTGTTATTCCACAAGTGAGGAACTCCTAATTCCTTCATTAGACTTAAGGTCATTTCTATGTAGGGGATGGAAACTATATCTCCAATAATTTCAATTTCCAATCCATTTTTCAAAGTTGGAGCAATTAACAAAAGAGCACTAATAAATTGAGAACTGACACCCCCGTCAGTTTGTATTTTTCCACCTTTTAAATATTGACCAGTTATTTTTAATGGAGGAAAATTTTTTTTCTCGACATATTCTATCTTCGCACCTAAATCTCTTAATGAGTCTACCAAATTTTTGATGGGTCTGTTTTTCATTCTTTCGCTACCAGTCAAAACAAATTCTTCTCCTTTTATAGTAGAAAAAAAAGCGGTCAAGAAACGAAAAGAAGTTCCAGCGGCCACTACATCTATTACATTTCTAGTTGAGTTTAATGCTTTTTGCAACGAAATTGTATCTTCAGAATCAGATAAATTTTTGATTTGGAATGCCCCCTCACAAAGAGTTTTAATAATCAATAATCGGTTAGAAATACTTTTGGAAGAAGGTAAATCTATTTCACATTCTACCACTTTTGTAGGATGAGAAACTTTATAATTCATTTTCTGAAAGTAAATGATCAACAGAACAATCTCCAATATTATTGAGTAGAGAGAAACTAATTTTCTTCTCCTTATTTTTTTTATCGTTCATTAGATTTGGTAGTAGTTCTGCTTTTTTTGGAGTAAAGGGTAAAGAGAAATTTGATAATATATAATTCTTGATTTCATCTTTTTCTATTTTTGAAATAGGAGATAATTCAGTCTCTAAGATTATCCCCATAAAGATTGCCTCTCCATGAAGAATTCCCTCTCCTTTTTTTAAGTAATAACTTTCTATGGCATGCCCAAATGTATGACCAAAATTGAGTTTTCTTCGCTCCCCTTTTTCTAGAGGGTCGGACAGCACAATGCTATTTTTTATGTTTACTGATTTTACAATAATTTCTTCCCAATTGAGTTTTTCAAAAGATGTAGATGTGATTGTCTTCCATAAATCCTTATCAGAAATTAAGGCATGTTTTACTACTTCTGCAAAACCAAATTTTAATTCTTTTTCAGGTAATGTATTCAAAAATACAGGATCGATTAAAACAGATTTCGGATTGTTAAATACTCCTATCTGGTTTTTTAATCCCTTAAAATCTATTCCTAATTTTCCTCCTACTGCAGCATCTGCCATTGCTAGTAATGTAGTGGGGATCTGAATAAAATCAATTCCTCTTTTGTAAGTGGAAGCACAAAATCCCCCCATATCTCCAATAACACCCCCTCCTAGATTTATCAAAAGAGAGTTTCTATCAAAATGATGTTTTGTTAACTCATTCCAAATAAAATTACAAGTAGAAATATTCTTATTCCCCTCTCCTGACTTGATTTCAATTAATATTGAATTATCAATTTCTGGAATTAAATTCAAGCAATCTCTTCTGGTGTTCTCATCTACTAAAATTGCAATTTTGGAATAGTATAAAATATTTAACTTGGAAAGTGCATCCTCGCCAATCGAAACAGAATAATCAGATGAAACTATTTCTTTCACTCTGTAACTTCTGGTAAAGGATTCCCAGTGCAACCATTAGGGTAAGATATTCCTAAAATGGTAGAAATTGTTGGTGCAATATCTCGAATAGTTACTTTTCTATCGGTCTGTCCTTGAGGGATTTCACCGCCCCAAAAAATTAAGGGAACATGAGTATCATAACTATAAGAAGAACCATGTGTTGTCCCTCCATTAGACCAATAAGAAGATAGCCAACCAGTTTGTAAACTAACAATCACATCTCCTGATCTTTTCTGATTATATCCTCTTTGCACTAAGGAATGAAAAGAATTTTGATATTCATTTTCGTTTAACTGTATGGCAGTATAAGTGTTCTTAACCCACTCATATTTTAAAAAGAATTGAGCACATTTTCTTTGTAGTTTTTCCATACTAATATTCTTCTTCTCAATTAAATCGTGGTTTAAAAACAAATGGTTGTTAGAGTAATTTTCTACCCAATTTCCATTTCCATAATTTTCATTTAAGTAAGTTGAAATTTCCGTTTTCATAACAGAAGCATCAAAATATCCTGCAGGAATATTTCTTTCTAAAAGTTCATGAGGTTCGGAAACTACACCATGATCTGCAGTAATAAAAACTACGGTATTTTCATATCCAACTTTATTATCTATCAGTTTTAGGATTTTTGCTAAATCTTTATCTAATCTTAAATAAGTATCTTTTATCTCTGGAGCATGAGGGCCATGCTGATGACCAATATAATCAGTAGAAGAAAAACTTAATGTAAGTACATCTGTGTTTTTTTTCTGTCCTAACTTTTCTTTTTTAAGAATCTCAATTGCCAAATCTTTTAAAATACTGTTTCCGAAAGGGGTACTTTTAATTGCACTAGTTCCTTTTTGAGAAAGTAAGGTATCCAAATTATGAGAAAATTCTCCTTTTACTTTCCATTCTCCTTTTAGGTAATTTTGTACATCATTTCTATCGTTTATCTGCTGCACATAATCCGGTAAAGATTCCATGTAGAAAGATGAAGTGATCCATTTCCCGTCACTATTCATCCAGTAAGCAGCATTTGCTGCATGTCCTGCTGGCAGGATTGCTCCTCTATCTTTTAAAGAAATTCCAATAACTTTACTTTGACTATTAAAGAGTTTCAATTCATCTGAAAAAGTAGTGGTAAGCATATGATGAGGAGACATTTTTCCATCAGCAGAAACAACATCTACATTATTTTGCTCGCAATTACAAACAGTATGCATGTTTCCATCTCCTGCACAATAAATGTATTCTCCAGAGTTTTTATCGTACCAATCGTTTGCAATAATTCCATGAACTGCAGGAGTAGTTCCCGTAAAGATACTTGCATGACCTGGACCTGTGTAAGTAGGAACATATCCGAACTTACAATTACGGAAGAAATGCCCTTCATTGATTAGTTTTTTGAATCCATCATCTCCAAAATCATTCCAAAATCTATAGATATAATCGTAACGCATTTGGTCTACTACTATTCCAACAACTAATTTAGGTTTTTTTTGGGAATAAGATTGTAGTCCGATAAAAAGAGTAAGTATGAGTAGTAATATTTTTTTCATTTTTTATAATTTTTAATTTGATAGGCCGCAATAGAAAGTGCTATAGCAACTACAACATCCGCTAAAGGAGGAACTTCCGGCCATCCAAAATTCCAAATAATAACACCAATCAGCCATACTATCCAAATACTATCAAATTGTTTCATTTTATTTTTAACCTATACAATTTATACACAAGCAAACTTACGAAAAGCCCCCAAAACATTCCTCCAATTACATCATAAGGGAAATGTACGCCTAAATAAATACGGCTAAAAGCAATGAGTGTCGCCCAATTAAATAACCAAAAAAACACCTTTTTACGTCTTAGAAGTAAGGATACAAAAAAGGCGATAGCAAAAGAGTTTGACGCATGAGAGGAAATAAAACCATATTTCCCGCCACAATCAGTCACAAAACGCATTTCTTGCATGATGATTGGTGTGTGGCAGGGGCGCCATAATTCAAATTGGTTTTTAAACAAGTGTACACTTCCTGCATCTGCAAAAAAGACAAGAGTAGCAACTGCCGCTAATGTCCAAATAAAATTAGAAGGATTGTTTTTGTATAAAAGATAGAACAGGTAAAGGTAAAGAGGAATGAAGGTGAATTTATTGCTGATGAGTAACATAAAAGGGTCCATAGTTGCAAAACCCGAACCATTTATTAAATGAAAGGCAGCAATATTTATGGCGTCATACCAGTTAAATACACCCATTACTCATTTAGTTTTTTCCAGATTAAATCCTTCAACTCTGTAATTCCTTGTTGCGCTACTGATGAAATGAAAAGAGAGGGTAAGTCGGTTGGTAAATCTTCTTTTATTTCTGCAATAAGTTCTTCATCCAGCATGTCAGATTTACTAATGGCTAGTATCCTGTCTTTATCCAATAATTCAGGATTGTATTTTTGTAATTCCCCTAAGAGTATCTCGTATTCTTTTGTAATATCATCTGTATCTGCAGGAACTATAAATAGCAAAGTTGAGTTTCTCTCAATATGTCGTAAAAACCTCATTCCTAATCCCTTACCTTCTGAAGCACCTTCAATTATCCCAGGAATATCGGCCATTATGAAAGATTTATGGTCGCGATAAGAAACAATTCCTAAATTAGGAACTAAAGTGGTAAAAGGATAGTTTGCAATTTTTGGTTTTGCAGCAGAAACCACAGAAAGCAAAGTAGATTTTCCAGCATTTGGGAAACCAACCAAACCTACATCAGCCAATACTTTTAATTCCAAAACATACCAACCTTCTTTGCTTTCAATTCCTGGTTGGGCATACCTTGGCGCCTGATTAGTTGAAGATTTGAAATGAGAATTCCCTCTACCACCCATTCCACCTTCAACTATTACAAATTCCTCATCATGAACTGTAATTTCAAATAGTACTTTGCCTGTTTCTGCATCTTTCGCAACAGTTCCTAAAGGTACGTCTATAATCTGATTTTCTCCATCTTTTCCATGTTTGTGGTTGCCACTTCCCACTCCTCCATGCTCTGCAAAGATGTGTTTTTTGTAATTCAGATGCAACAAGGTCCACATTTGCTTATTGCCTTTCAGAATAATGTGTCCCCCAGTTCCCCCATCTCCACCATCAGGACCACCTTTAGATGTTGTTCTATCTCTTAAAAAATGGGTAGATCCCGCTCCTCCTTTACCAGATCGGCAAAAGATCTTTACATAATCTACAAAGTTGGAGTTTTTTACTTTCATTTAGAGTGTGTCAATAACTGCATTCAATTTTTCAGCAATAGTTGAAATAGATCCAACACCTTCAATTTCGCTCAATTTATTTTGTATAGCATAATATGCTCTTAGTGGTGCTGTTTTATTGTTGTATTCATTTATTCTGTTCCCAATAATTTCCTTATTTTGATCATCCGCCCTTCCAGAATTTTTTCCTCTTTCTAAAAGCCTTCTGATTAATTCTTCATCTTCCACTTTTAAGGAAAGCATAGCTGAAATGGATGTGCCTTTATCTTCCAACAAAGCATCTAAGACTTCTGCTTGGGAAGCGGTTCTAGGGAAGCCATCAAAAATAAAGCCTTTTGTATCAGGATTATTATCTAATTTTGAGGAAATCATTCCAATTACAATTTCATCTGGGACCAAATCTCCTTTGTCCATTAAAGTTTTTGCTTCTAGTCCTAGAGTAGTTTCAGCAGCAATCTCTCCTCTTAAGAGATCTCCTGTTGAAAGATGAACTAGATTATATCTTTCTATCAATAAATTTGATTGAGTTCCTTTTCCGGCACCTGGAGGACCAAATAATACTAAGTTTAACATTGTTGTTTTAGTTTATAAATGTGAGGCAAATTACGGCCAATTTCGTCATAATCGAGTCCATATCCAACAACAAAGTGGTTTGGAATGGATTTCCCTATGTAATCTATCGGAATTTCTTTGGTATATGCTTCTGGCTTGAACAGGAGCGTAACAACTTTTAAGGATTGAATACATTTGTTTTCAAAAAGCGTAACAATTTTCTCTAAAGTAATTCCTGTATCAACAATATCTTCCAAAATAATAATGTTTCTTCCCTTTACCTCTTGATTGATACCGATTAACTCCTGGACTTTTCCTGTGCTTTTAGATCCTTGATAAGACGAAAGTTTTACAAATGAAATTTCAGCATTTTCAAGAGTGATTTTTCGCATTATATCTGCTGCAAATAAAAAAGCGCCATTCATTATGGCAATAAACAAAGGATTTTCAATTCCAGATTGATTTATTTCATCTACAATATTATCTACCACTTTTTCTATTTCTTTATCCGAAATAAAAAGTTCGAATGTCATATTATGAAGTGTTATTTCTTTCATCTAATTATTACACCAAACTTTTCTTAAGATAATTTGTTTTTCACTTGGATTTTTCATCCTATTTAATTCAAATAACGAATAATAATTCCCTATTTTTAAAGCAATATCTTGCTCTGAGAACTTTTTCTTAATTGTAAACATAACTTTATCTTTTACATCTCTTAATATATTCGATAATTTACCTTCTGTTTTTTCTCCGTTTACTTTTAGAATCTCGTCTTCTGGAACTATATTATTTTTATCTGTTATGGAATTTGGCTCCACTTTTTTAATGATGACCCTTCCATTTTCTTTTAGAGTAAAAAAACCAAAATACTGAGCAGATAAATTAGGATTTCTCTTTTCTTTAAGATTGATTCCTACAACTTCCAAGACAGATTTTAAAGTAGGAATATAATCCGCAGTTCCATAAATATGATTCTCAAAGATTTCCGCAACTTTCAATCCTCCAAACTTAACACATATATTTCTGAAATCATCTTCTGAATACCCTTTTTCTTTTAATGCAAAATTTTCGTACAATTCTTTCATTACAGAATGTAAGCTTTCTTTTCCTTCAGTATTTCGGATGATTTCCAAATCTACCATTAACATACAAAGTGCAGCATCTGGGTAGATTGAAGTTTTGCGATTAGGCGTGCCTAGTTTGTACCCATCTAACCAATTATCAAAACCACTATCTGCAACCGAAAGATTAAATCTACCATAGTTGGTAAGATGCCTTTTCAAATTCTGATTTTGTGTTTTGGCAAATTCTTCCCAACTAAATACTCCTGAATTATACAACATCAAATCTCCCATATAGGTAGTAACTCCTTCTGCAACAAATCCGGTTCTAAAGTAATTTTCTTTAGTATAATCATAAGGGTGCATTTCCTCAGGACGTATTGCTTTAATATTCCAAGTATGATACAATTCATGAGAACAAACCCCTAATAAGTCCTCATATCTTTTATCGATTATATCTTCTCCAGGACCTAAAAGTAAAACTGTGTTTTTGGTATGCTCAACTCCATGATAACTTTTGTATGGTGTTATCTGAAACAGGAAGTGGTATTCATCTACTGGAAAACTTCCAAAATGTTTAATCTGACTTTTGGTAAAAGCTGTAAAATCCTTTTTTAACTTTTTCCAATCTGGTTTGTAAGAACCCTGAAACCACAAATAAAAAGGAATTCCATCTACTTCATAACTATCGTGCTGTAATCTGTCCGAACAAATTATTGGTGATTCAGCTAATAGATCATATCCCTCTACTGTTAAAGTATTTTCTTCCTTTTGCATAGACGTTGCGATCTCATAATTTTCAGGAAGTTCTAGATTTATATTGTACTTTTCTTCCATTCTTCCAACAACATAAAACATACAATTTACAGGGTTTAAATACAATTGGTGCTGGTCCAAATAACAAGCACCTGCATCTAACTGATTAGCATAAAAATTATAGACAATAGTTACTTCTTCAACACCTTTTGTATCTACCTCCCATAAATCTTTAGTGATTTTTTTAAAAGAAAGAGGCTTGTTATTTTCATCAAAAGATCCCCACTTTTGTATGTTTTGAGCAAAGTTTGCAAGTTCATATCTACCTGGCCTCCAAGCAGCAAGTTGAAACAGCATTCTATCTTCACCATTTGTATTGGTAATTAATTCAAAATCAACATAGTGTCTATGAGGATTAGCATAAGAGATATTATAATGTATCATTTACTAAAATTGAGATGCAAATATAAAAAACCAAAACACAATCTTTGTTAATTTATTACCTACCTCTAAATACTGATCTCAGAATCTTGATAAATAGTAATCTCATTTTCTATCACTATCTAAATAAAAGTTAAAAATTCAACAAAATAATTTTCCAAAAGACTATTTTGATTACTCTAATTTGCAAATAACCGATAATACTTATCTAAATTAGGCAACTATTTGACGTAATTTATTTCTTAATCATCAAAAAATGAGACACTTAAACCGTATTTAGTTATGTAAGAAAAATAATTAAAAAAAAAGATAAAAGTTTTGCTTGGTGTTAATAAGCATTTATATTTGCAGCCGCTTTTGAAAACCAATTTTTAATTTAGTAGAAAAAAGCTTTGAGGGTTTAACATTTTGAGTTAAATTTGTTACCCCTTTTTTTGTTCTTTGAATTAATGAAGATTTAAAATTAGATTAAACACATTCTGTAAGTCAATCAAATACAAACTTTTTTTACAACGGAGAGTTTGATCCTGGCTCAGGATGAACGCTAGCGGCAGGCCTAACACATGCAAGTCGAACGGTAACAGATCTCGCTTGCGAGATGCTGAC